>JACIWI010000067.1 GCA_014361055.1 Candidatus Bipolaricaulota bacterium | reverse complement strand
CATGAGAACTGCGATCATAGCGTGTTTGGCAACCATGGCCGTGATTGGCTTGGCCAATGGGGTAACGGTGGTCCCCTCGACGTTCATCCCCGCCCCTGGGGCGGAGATCACCCTCCAGGCCGTGGGGGCACCTGCTGGAGCCACGTTCCGTTGGGATCTGGGCGCCGACGGCCGGCCGGATGTGACCACCGACCAGCCGTGGGTGCGGTGGACGGTGCCCGCCGGGTACTGGGAAGTCGGCCTCGAGGTCGTCCAGGGTGGGAGGATCGTCGATCAGGCCAAGATTGCGGTGGTAGCCGACGCCCGCCTGGGCGCGGTTCGGACCGTGCAGTGGGTGAACGGAGCCTTGGAGATCACGGTCACCGTGCTGGCCAAGGTCCGCGTCCTCGGTCCCGGGGTTGTGGAGGACATACCCCCGGGTTGGGTGGCAACCGCGTCTGGACCTGAAAGCGCTCTTGCCAAGGTGAACGAGAAGAATCAGATCGAGATCCTTGTGCCCAGTTTGGAGCTGCAGCCTGGCGAGGAGGCGACGATACGATACCTCCTGTACCCGCCGTCACCGGACGCCAGAGCCCGGTTCACGGGATGGGTCACCGGCTACTGGAGCGGTGATGGGCGTGTGGAGCGGGTCGAGGTTCCTGTGGCAGGGACGGTGACGTTCTAGCGCAGAGGGCGTCCCGTCGTCCACAGCTCCTCGAACATCCGGGCCAGCGGTTGGCCAAGCTCGGGGACCCCAAGGAGGGCGAGGCCAGCCTCCACGTTGCGCGCGAGCGAGTAGTACGACCAGTTGGCCGAGGTCACCACCACGTCCCGCTCGTCCACGATCAGGCACTTGGCGTGCAGGGTGATCCCGGGCGGGTCGAACTGCACCGCCGCCCCGCACGTGGTGAGGTACGCTGCGCTGAGCCGGTTCTCTTGGGCAAGGTCGGGGAAATCCTCCCCGCCCTCGAGGAGGACGCGGACCTGGACCCCACGGGCGGCGGCGGCACACAACGCGTCCACGATCCGGTTCGCGGGGCTGTCCGCGAACTGGGGGTAGTAGACGAGCCGGTACAGGAGCACATCCACTCGCCGGGTCGCCCGGGCGATGAGCTCGGGGATCACCGACGCGTGCAGGTTCCCCTCGGGAAGGTCGAACAAGGGCACCACCGCCGGCTCCGGCCACGGCGGCTCCGAAAGCCGGGGTCGGGCCCGCAACCTCCCGTCCCAAAGGAGATCGAAGAACACGGCGAGGAAGGCGGCCAATTCCGGCGAATCCAAGGCCAGGTCCACCTGTACGCTCCGCTCCAAGGCCGACCATGTCCAGTGGGTGGACCCGATCACCGCCCACCGCCCGTCCACCACCAGGAACTTGGCGTGCAGGGTCACCTCCGGGTCATCCCACGCCACCTCCACGCCCCTGTCCCTGAGGTACGCGACCGCCGCTTCCTGCTCCCGGTAGGGTTCCCCTTCCCGCCGTTCGACCAGCACCCGCACCCGGACCCCGCGCCCGGCGGCGGCGACGAGGGCGTCCAAGAGGGGCGAGGTAGCCCCGTTCCCGTACAGCCGCATGTCGGAGAGCGCGACCTGGATCTCCTCTTCGGCGGAGGCAATGATCTCCAGGACCAGGTCCACGTACGCAGGCTGCCCGGGGCGGGTGACGAGGGGGGCCACCGGCATCGCCCACATCGCCCCCGTCCAGGCCAGAACCAGCACGACAATGGCGACCCTGTTCATCCGTGGGTATGATACTGAGCCATGGTTGAGGTGCTGACGCCGGATCGGCTCCGCCGTGCTTGTGATCCCCGCTCTTTTTCGTTCACCACCACCGATGAGCTGGAACCGCTGTCGGGGATCATCGGCCAAGATCGGGCGCTGGAGGCGTTGCACGTCGGCCTGCGCATCAAGGATCCTCGCCATCGCTACAACATCTTCGTGTCCGGCGAGCCGGGGCTCGGCAAGACGTCAGCGGTGGCCCACTTCCTGGCCAGAGTGTCCCGCGACCAACCCACCCCGCCGGACATCTGCTACGTCCACAATTTCCACGTGCCGCACGCCCCGCGGTACCTCCTCCTCCCGGCGGGGCGCGGCCGCGAGCTCAGGGCAGACATGGACCGGTGCGTGGAGTTCCTGGCCCGGGAGCTCCCCAAGGTGCTGGAGTCAGAGGAGTTCAAGGCCCGGGCCAAGAAGGAACGGGAGCGCTTTGCCGCTGAGCGGGACGGGATCTTCCGCGACCTCGAGGCGCGGGCGGCGGCCCTGGGGTTTGCCGTTCAACGGACCCCAGTGGGCATCAACACCATCCCCCTCAAGCCCGACGGTGCCCCCTACTCCCAGGAGGAGTACGAGTCCCTGCCCGCTGAGGAACGGGCGGCGATCCTCCGCCGCCAGGAGGAGCTGCAGGAGCTGGTGCGCGACACGTTCCAGCGGCTCGGGCAGCTCGAGGAAGCGTGGCAGGAGGCCCAGCGGCACCTGACCAAACAGGCGGTGCAGTTCCTCATCGAGCCTCGGTTCGCCCAGCTCCGCGCGAAGTACGCGGATCTGGATCGGGTGCAGACGTTCCTCTCGGAGGTCCAGGCGGACATCGTGGAGAACGTGGAACAGCTTCAGACCGCCAATAAGAAGCCCCCCTTGCCGGTGCCCATGCTGGAAGGGATGGATCGGTTCCACCGGTACCGGGTGAACGTGATCGTGGATCGTTCCGGGACGGAAGGGGCACCGGTGGTGGTGGAGGAGAGCGCCACGTACACGAACCTGTTCGGCACGGTGGAACGGAAGGTCCAGTTCGGGGTGGTGACCACCGATTTCACCCAGATCCGCGCCGGGTCCCTGCACCGGGCGAGCGGTGGGTATCTGGTGCTGTCGGTGGCCAACCTCCTCCGGTTCCCGCTGAGCTGGGAGGCGCTGAAGATCGCGCTCAAGACCGGGGAGATCCGGATCGAGGACCCGGCCCAGATGCTCGGGTTCGCCTCCACCGAGGGCCTCAAGCCGGAGCCGGTGCCCCTGGACGTGAAGGTGATCGTCATCGGCTCCCCGTACCTCTACTACCTCCTGCACTCCTACGACGAGGACTTCCGGAAGCTCTTTACCATCCGGGCCGACTTCGACACGGAGATGCCGTGGACTGAGGACGCCGCCCTCGCCGTGGCCCGGTTCATCCGGGCGCGGCGGGACGAGGACCCGTCTGTCCTCCCGTTCGCCCCGTCCGGGGTGGCCCGGGTGGTGGAGTACGCGGCCGAGCTCGCCGGAGACCAGAAGAAGCTGGCCACCCGGTTCGCCTCCCTCGCGTCCCTCGTGAAGGAGGCGAGCTTTTGGGCCCGCGAGGCCGGGGCCGCGGTGGTGGACGGGGAGCACGTGCGGGTGGCCATCAACAAGGGGCGCTCCCGCCACTCCCTGATCGCGGAGAAGGTACGGGAGTGGATCGTCCGCGGGAAGCTCTTGGTGGACGTGCACGGGGCGGCGGTGGGGCAGGTGAACAGCCTGGCCGTGATCGACCTCGGGGAGATGGCGTTCGGCAAGCCGAGCCGGATCACGGCCAACGTGTTCACCGGAAAAGATGGGGTGGTGGACATCGAGCGGGAGGCGAAGCTGGGGGGAAAGCTGCACACGAAGGGGGTCATGATCCTCAAGGGGTACCTGGGGGCCAAGTTCGCCCGGCAGAAACCCCTCTCCCTGGCGGCGAGCCTGGCCCTGGAGCAGTCGTACACTGGGGTCGAGGGGGACTCCGCGTCTGCCGCCGAGCTCTATGCCCTCCTCTCCGCCCTCGCCGGTGTCCCCCTCAAGCAGGGGATCGCCGTGACCGGGGCCATCGATCAGAAGGGGCGCCTGCAACCGATCGGCGGGGTCAACGAGAAGATCGAGGGCCACTACCTCGTGTGCAAGGAGCTCGGCCTCACCGGGGACCAGGGGGTGATCATCCCCCGCGGCAACGTGGACGACCTCATGCTCCCCGAGGAGGTGGTGCAGGCGGTGGCCGAGGCCCGGTTCCACGTGTGGGCCTGCGACACGGTTGACGAGGGGATCGAACTCCTCACCGGGATGGCAGCCGGGGAGCCGGACCCGGAGGGGAACTACCCGCAGGGAACCCTGTTCCACCTCGTCGCGCGGCGACTCGAGGAGATCCGAGATAGCCTGCGCACGGCGGAGGAGAAGGACGAGGACGACTGACCCCTTGGGGTCACTCCTCCCCGGCCATCGGCAGCGCCTCCCGCTTGAGAAACCGCGACACCGTCTTGCCCCATACCACGAGGGGCAGCCGCGCCCCGGGCCGGATCTCCCGCGGCAGCTCCCGGTCCCCGATCACGAACCCGAGCGGGGTGCCCTCGCCCACACCGCGGCGGTCGAGCAAGGCCATCCCCACCTGGCCGTTCTCCAGGACCACGCAGCTCGTGACCGTGCCCACGACGTGGCCGGTCCGGTCCACCACCGGCGCCCCGGCGCGGACCGGGCGCTGGCCAGGGTCGATGGCGAACCGCACCACCTCCCGGGACGGGCGGCCCAGGGCGCGGAGGTAGGCGGCTCGCCCCACGAAGAACGCCTTGTGCAGCTTCACGTACGGGGCGAACCCGGCCTCGTGGGGCCAAACCCGGTGCTCTCCCCCGAGCTCGTGGCCGTACAGGGGCAGCCCGGCCTCGGTGCGCAGGGAGTCCCGGGCGGCGAGGCCGCACGGCACCACCCCAAGCCCCTTGCCCGCATCCAGGATGAGGTGCCAGATTTCCTCCGCCTGGGACGGGGGGACGAGGAGCTCGTAGCCCACCGGCTCCCCGGTGTACCCGGTGCGGGCGCAGAGGACCGAAGCGCCGTCGATCGTGACCTCCCGGAACTCGGTGCGGCGCAACGCGATCAAACGGTGCTTGTCCTGCCCTGCAAGGAGGCGCAACAGGACGGCCCGGGACGCCGGCCCTTGCAGGGCCAGGTCGACCCGCCCGTCCGCGGCACCTGGAGCCTTGAGGTCACGCAGGTCCACCGGGCCGTCGGGCTCGACCCACGGCCGGTCCGGGTCGAGGAGGACCCGCCCGGAGTTGACCGCGTTGAGCCAGTCCCAATCTTTGCCCTCGTTGGCCGCGTTCACCACGAGGAGGAACCGGTCCTTCCCCGTCCGGTAGACCAGGAGGTCGTCGATGACCTCCCCGTCCGGGGCAAGGAGGAACCCGTACTGGGATTGGCCGGGATGGAGCCACCCCGCGTAGTTGGTGGTCACCACGTTGAGGAAGCTCTCCGCATAGCGGCCGGCGACCTCGAACACGCCCATGTGCCCGAGGTCGAACAGGGCCGCTCGCTCCCGCACCGCCCGGTGCTCGTCCAGGGCCGACGTGTACCACAGGGGCATCTCGTACCCGGCGAACGCGGCCATCCGTGCCCCGAGGGCCCGATGGACCTCGGCGAGCGGGGTCCTCTGGAGGGGCCGCTCCGGGGCCTGCGGCCGGTAGGACGTCTTCGCGGCCGGGGCGACGAACAGGTGCTGGCCCACGAAGTACGGTTTGCCGAGGGCGAACAGCTCGGGGTGGCGGGCGTAGATGGCCTTGGCCTCCCCGCTCAGGCCGAGGAACGGCTCCGGTGGGTGGCGCCGACGTGCCGGCCCCGCCTCCTCTCCGCTCACGACCAGGATGCAGCCGCCCCCGTCCAGCGCCAGGCCTTCCTTCCCGTCGCGGAGGAACGCGGGACGCAGGCCGTGGGCGGAGAGGTCGTCCACGGCCGCCGGGCCCTGGACCTTGCGGTAGATGTCGGCCGGATCGAACAGCACGTACCCATCGGACAGGGCGGAAAGCCACCGCCCGAGAGCCTCACCGGTCTCCGGAGGGGCGAGGACGAGGAACCGCTCCCGGCCGAGGTCGTCGTCGGGGAGACGGCCCACGATGGCCTCGGACAGGACGTTTCCCTCACCGTCCAGGAACAGGGTCCTGCGGGCGTGCCCAGGGTCAAGGGACAGCACGCTCGCCGTGCCCGCCTCGTGGAGGAGGTGGGCAGCCCGCCCGCCCCGCACGAGGAGGGCCACGCAGTCCCCGAGGTCGACGTGCTTGCCCGCCGCAGCCGTGCGGTGGGGCGGGTCGGCCCGGACCACGACGGGGACCCCGCCGAACCGGGCCAGGAGGGCCTGCACCCGCTGCCGCGCCTCGTCGAGCACGGGAAGGGGGAGCTTCCCCCGCGGGAGAGGCCCGCCCGCCCCGTGGTACGTGAACGGGCGGATCGCGGTGAGGACCATCCGCGTAACCTCGGCGATCTCTTCCATCTCTGCCTCCCCCATCCCGCGCTGGGTGGCCCAGGGGGTCCCGTACCGGATCCCGCGGGCGTCGGCGGCGGAGGTGTCCCCAGGAATCGTGTTCTTGTTGGCCACGATCCCCACGAGGTCGAGGATGCGGGCCGCGATTTCCCCCGCGAGCGGCTCTCCATTGGGGGTGGCAATCCCGCGCAGGTCGAGCACGAGGAGGTGGGTGTCCGTGCCCCCGTACGCGAGGCGTAGCCCGCGTACGGCGAGGGCGTGGGCGAGGTGGCGGGCATTGTCCACGATCCGGTGCATGAGATCGCGGAACGCAGGAGTCCGGGCAAGCTGGAACGCGCAGGCGATGGCGGCGAACTTGTTCACGTGGGGCCCCCCTTGGGCCCCGGGGAACACGGCGGCGTCGATGCGGGCGGCGATCTCCGGATCGCAGGACAGGATCACCGCCCCGCGCGGGCCGCACAGGGTCTTGTGGGTGGTGAACATGATCACGTCCGCGTACCCGATCGGGTTCGGGTAGGCCCCGGCGATGGCCATCCCCGCCACGTGGGCGATGTCGGCCATGAGGAACGCCCCACACGCGGACGCGATCTCCCGGAACGCCCGCCAATCCGGGGCCCACGGGTACGAGGTGTACCCGGCGATGATCATCCGCGGGCGGTGTTCCTTGGCGAGGGCCATGATCCGGTCGTAGTCCAGGCGCTCGCTCACGGGATCCGCCCCGTACGCCACCACCCGATACCGCCGGCCCGATTGGTGGAACGGGGACCCGTGGGAGAGGTGCCCACCCTGAGTGAGATCCATGGCCAGGATCGTGTCCCCGGGCCGGAGCAACGCCTCGTAGATCGCCATGTTCGCTGCCGCCCCGGACAGGGCCTGGACGTTCGCGAAGATGTCGTCCGCCCCCACCTCGGCGGTGGCAAAGCACTCCGCCGCCCGTCGGCAGGCCAGCGCCTCCACGAGGTCGGCGAACTCCACGCCCTTGTAGAACCGCCGGTCACTGTACCGGCGGAAGTACGCGAGCTGTTCGGCGATATCGCTCAGGCGCGCCTCGGGGAGGCGCAGCATCTCCTCCCTGGGATACCCTTCCGCGTAGATCGAGGTGAACGCCGACCCCAGGGCCTCGCGCACCGCTCGTGGGGTCAACGACTCGGACGGGATCAGGATGATCTTGTTCCGCTGCCGCGCCTCTTCCGCCCGGACCAACCCCTCAAGCACCCGGTCGATCTCCGCCAGCCCCAGCTCCCAGATCGCACGTTCCTCGTCCATGGCCTTCCTTTCCGGCCTGAGTTTACCCGGGAAACGAAAGCGGACGACAGCGGACCTCGCGGTCCGCATTGAGCCAGGCCAGCTCGGCTGCGAGGTACATCCCCCCCGAGACCAGGGAATGCCCGCCGAGGAGGAACGGCGTCGGGGCCTCGGCACAGGCCCGCACGAGATCCCTTAGGAAGGGGTGGCCAACCTTGTCGTACTGGAGGAGATCCGCCGCAAACCGCTCCTCCGCCGGCGGCCACGTGCCGAGGTGGGCCATGAGGACGCGGGTGTCCCACACCACCCCGTCGCCGAGCTCGCTCAGGACCTGAACGAGGCGCACCGGTGATCCGATGAGGATCCCGAGGAGCGATCGCACCGCCCCCCGCTCGGCCCGCCCGCTCGCCTCCATCCCCCGCTCCTCGGACACCACCCGCACCCGACACGCCGCTTCCATCTCCAGGTAGCGCAGGAGGTGTCCCCCCACCCGCCCAAGGAGGAGGACCTCCGCCTCGGGATCGGCGAGGAGCCGGACCACGTGCCGGGCGCGTTCGATGGGGATCTCCGCCAGCACGCGGCGCAGGCCGTCCGGAAGGTCGGGGTGGAGGGCGAGGACCTGGAGCTCGCCCGGGGTATCGATGTCGAGCTGGGTGGCCGCGGACCGGGGGAGCTCATAGCACGTGTACCCGGCCTGCCAGAGGCGGATCCCGAGCGGGTTATCCCGGGCGAGGTCGGCCACCGGGCCGGGGGGGGCGATGAGCGCGAAGTCGGTGGAGTAGAAGTTGTTGAGCACCGCGTACGGGGGCGGGCACGGGGCCGCGGTCACCACACGGTCCAGCTCATCGTCCCCAAGGAGGAACGCGCTCCCGGCGGAGACGTACAGGAGGCGCTCCGGGCGGTACTTCCGGACGAGGTCGTTGAGGCGGGCCCCGTACCGCCACGATCCGGGCGGATCCGGTTCCACCGTCGCCGGGGTCCCCTGCCACGGGTCGGGGACCGGGGTCGACACCACCACCTGGGCAACGGCGGGATGCCGAGCGAGACGGCGAACGAGGGCCCGGGCGGCCTCGGTGCGGGCCCGCCCGACCACGTCCTCCCCCCCACGATCGAAGAGGAAGACGAGGACCTCCGGCATCCCGCTACGGGCGTTCCTCGTACGGCAGGAGGGCGAGCTTACGGGCGCGGTCGATCTCCGTGGCCAACCAGTTCTGGTGCTTGGCACACAAGTGAGTGATCCGCCGGGACAGGATCTTCCCGCGGCGGTTCATGAACTGCCGGAGCGCCTCCGGCTCTTTGTAGTCGAACTTGAGCCCCTGCTGGCAAACGCGGCACACCTTCTTGTGACGTTGCAACATCGGCTTGTGTCGTTGCACCATCAGAATGGAACCTCCTCTTCCGGTTCGGGCGTGGGTTCTTCTGCGGGCTGGGCCGGCGGGAGTTCCCCTTCCACCCCCGGGGCCTCTGGCCTCCCCCCCAGGAAGTGCACGGATTGCGCGATCACCTCGGTCACCCGACGGCGTTCTCCGGCCTGGGTCTCGAACGACCTGACCCGCAGCCGGCCGTCGATGGCCACCTGGCGTCCCTTGCGCAAGTAGGTGGCGCAACTCTCGGCCTGCTTGCCCCAGACCACCACCGGGACGAACGTCGCTTCCTCCTCCGCCGCCCCGGTTTCCGGGTTCTGCCAGGTCCGGTTCACGGCAATGCTGAACCGCACCAGGGCCCGGCCGCTCTGGGTGTAACGGAGGTCGGGGTCGGCCGTCAACCGCCCGGTGAGCACCACCCGGTTGATGTCGCTCATCCGCCCCCGTCCATGCGAACGATCTGGTAGCGAAGGAGGGCGTCGTCCATGGCGAACCGACCCTCCACGCTACGGACCCGTTCGGCCGGGAGGGAAAAGGTGACGAGGACGTAGTACCCCTCGCGAAAGTGATCGATCTCGTAGGCCAGGATGCGCGGACCCCACTCGTCCGTGCCCTGGACCTGTCCGCCCTCGGACTCGATCACCTGCTGGATCTTGCCGATCTTGTTGCGTCGCTCCCCCTCGTCCAGATCGGGACGGAGGATGTACACCATCTCGTAGCTGCAAACCTCACCGGCCACCTTAGTAGCCTCCTTATGGAAATGGCTCGTCTTAGTCGTACTTTACCGCCGTTCCCTGGGTGCGTCAACCGTTTTTCCGCGAAAAGGGGCATGGGAAGGGGGTTTACACTTGACAACCCCCTGAAAGTGCACTATACTTGGGCATCCTTGATCTAGGGAGGGGGTGTTAACCCGTGAACAAGGGCGAACTGGTGGATCGGATGGCAGCGCGGACAGGGCTTACGAAGAAGGACGCCCGGAAGGCATTGGACTCCATGATCGACATCATCACCGACAGCATCGCCAACAACGAAGAGGTGTTGCTCACCGGCTTTGGCAAGTTCGAGGTGCGGACGCGCAAGCGCTCGCAGCGCATCAACCCGCAGACGCAGAAACGGATCATGGTCCCGGAGAAAGTAGTGCCCGCCTTCAAGCCCGGCAAGAACCTGAAGAACCTGGTGAGCCAGCGGCTCAAGGTGGTCGTGGACCGGGGCGAGCTCAAGGTCAAGAAGGCCTGACCGCGACGTATCCAGGGATTGTGGGCGGCTGCTCCGCGCAGCCGCCCACCGTCTTGGATGCTCAGGAGGCGGGGGGAGCAGGATCCCCAGGGGGCACACGGCGCCCAAAGGGCCATGTCCACCGATGCCGATGAACCCTGCTCCCCTGGCGTGCTGGTGTGTTGTCGGCGTGTGAGGCTTTGGCTATGTGCCTGCCTTGCTGCGCGAAAGAAGTTTACCCGCCCCCCACCGCCCGGTCAAGGGTAGAGGCGGTCCAAGGTCCGGGGGAAGGGAATCGCCTCCCGGATGTGCGGGATCCCCGCGACCCAGGCCACGACACGCTCGACCCCAAGGCCGAACCCGGAATGGGGCACCGACCCCCACCGGCGCAGGTCCATGTACCAACGGTAGGCCTCTTCCGGGAGGTTGGCCTCGCAGAGCTGGCGGAGCAGCTCCTCCTCGCTGTCCACCCGCTGCGAACCCCCGATGATCTCCCCGTAGCCCTCCGGAGCGATGAGGTCGGCGTTCAAGGCCAGGTCGGGGTTCTCCGGGTCGCGCTTCATGTAGAACGGTTTGATCCGGGCTGGGAACCGCTCCACGAACACAGGGCGCCCGAAGTGCTGGGACAAGGCGTCCTCCCCTGGGGCCCCGAAGTCCTCCCCCGGTTCCATCGCCACCCCGCGCGCCCGCACGATGTCCACCGCCTCGCGGTAGGTGACCCGGGCGAACGGGGCGGCCACCTCGGCGAGGAGCACCTCCGGATCGCGCTCCAACTCCTCCAGGTCCCTCCGGCGCTCGGCCACCACCGACTCCACGATGTACCGCACCAGGTCCTCTTGGAGCTGGAGATTCCCATCGTGTTCAAGAAACGCCACTTCCGCCTCGGCCATCCAGAACTCGGTGAGGTGGCGGCGGGTTTTGGACTTCTCGGCGCGGAACACGGGGCCGATCCAGTACACCTTGCCCAGGGCCATGCACGTGGCCTCGAGGTAGAGCTGGCCAGACTGAGAGAGGTAGGCCGGCTGGCCGAAGTATTCCAGGGGGAACAGGGTGGTGGTGCCCTCCACCGCCGTGCCCACCACGATCGGGGCCTCGGTGGCCACATAGCCCCGCTCGTGGAAGAACGCACGGATCGCCCACAGCACCGCATCCCGCACCCGGAGGATCGGGGCCTGGCGACGCATGCGGATCCACAGATGACGGTGATCCATGAGAAACCCGACCCCGTGTTCCTTGAGCCCGATGGGGAAAGGTTCCTTGGGGATGTGAACCGGCTCGATGCGGGTCACGGAGAGCTCATGGCCGCCCGGGGCGCGGGGATCGACGCGCACCGTGCCCCACACCCGGAGCGAGGCCTCCTGGGGCAGCCGCTCTGCGAGGGCGAACGCGTCCGGGTCGGCGTCCGGGGTGACCACCCCCTGTACGAGGCCGGTCCCGTCCCGAACGATGACGAACCGCACCTTGCCCGAAGAACGCTTGTTGTAAAGCCACCCCTGAACGAGGACCTCGCGGCCGACGTGCCGCGCCAGTTCCTCGATGTACACCGCGTTCATCCGCCACACCGCACTACGAAAAACCGCCGCCGGTCACGGCGCCCCGCCCGCGTTCTCCTTCTCCTGAACGCGGCTCTCGATGTAGGCGATCGCCTCGCCCACGGTCTGGATCCCCTCCGCGTCTTCATCAGGAATCTCGATGCCGAACTCGTCCTCGAATTCCATGATCAGCTCGACGGTGTCCAGGGAATCGGCCCCGAGGTCGTTCACGAAGGAGGCCTCCTCGGTGACCTCCTCCAGATCCACCATGAGTTGTTCAGCGATAATCTCACGCACGCGATCCGCGATCTCGCTCATTGACTCCAACACCTCCCGATCTTTTTATTCACATGGCACGAGGCCACCGTCCACGTAAAACACGTGCCCAGTTATATAAGAGGCTTTGGGGGAAAGCAAGAACACGATGACCTCGGCCACCTCCGCTGGATCCCCGGCCCGGCCGAGCGGGATCCGGGCGAGGTAGGCCTGGCGGGCCGCCTCCGGCAGCACCTGGGTCATCGGGGTGTTGATGAACCCGGGGGCGACCGCGTTGACCCGGATCCCCCACGGGGCCGCCTCCTGGGCCAGGGTCCGGGCTAGGGCCACCAGGCCGGCCTTGGCCGCAGCGTAGTTGGCCTGGCCCACGTTTCCGGTCAGGCCCACCACCGAGGTCACGAACACCATTGCCCCCGCGCGGGCGCGGGCCATCCGGGCCAGGGCCTCCCGGGCGCACAGGTACCCGCCGGTGAGGTGGGTCCGCACCACCTCATCCCAGTCCCCGGGTCTCATGCGCAGGAGGAGCTTGTCCCGCACGTGCCCGGCGGCGTGGACGAGGAAATCCAGCCGCCCCCCCCAATCGGCCACGGCGGCGAACGCCCCCTCCACCTCCTCCGAAACCCCCACGTCGCACGGGAAGAACCGGGCCCCGGGGCCGAGCGCCGCTGCCGCGTCCTCGCCTCGGGCCGGGTCCCGGCCGATCACGGCCACCTTGGCCCCGGCGGCCACGAGGAGCCTCGCCGTGGCCAGGCCGATCCCGGACGTGCCCCCGGTGACCACCGCCACCTTCCCGTCAAACGTCTCCGATCACCTCCGCAAGCGCCCGGAAGCGTACCCGGGACGTACAGCGCCTGCCAAGTCGGGTCAGGACCTCCCCCGGGCCGGCCTCCACTGCCTCCACGACGCCCAACGTGGGGAGCGCCTCCATGACCGTCGTCCACACGACAGGCGACGTCATCTGGCGCTCCAGAAGGGACCGGATCCGCTCTGGGTCGTCCTCCACCGCGCCGCTCGTGCCCGACACGAACGGGACCGCGGGCGGGGCGAACTCCGCCCGGGCCAGGGCCTCGGCAAGCCTCGCCTCGGCCTCGGCCATGTGCGGGGAGTGGAACGCCCCTGCCACCGGCAGGGCCAGTGCTCGCCCTCCGTGGGCGTGGATGAGGGCGGCGGCCCGGTCCAAGGCATCTGGCCGGCCGGAGAGGACGGTCTGCCCGGGGGCGTTGTAGTTGGCCACGTGACAGCCGGCCATCTCCGCGATCTCCGCCGCCGCTTCTGCGGGGATGCCCAACGCCGCCACCATCCCCCCGGGGTGGGCGGCGGCGGCCTCTTCCATGAGCCGCCCCCGCAGGGTCACCAGCCGCAGCGCCTCCGGCCACGGGAGGACCCGGGCCGCGGCCAACGCCGCGAACTCCCCCAGGGAGTGGCCGGCCACGGCAGTGGGGCGCAGCCCGGCCCTCGTCAGAGCTGCCCACGCCAGCCATTCCACCACGATGATCGCCGGCTGGGCCACCGCGGTCCGGGCGAGTTCAACGTCCGTGAGCTCGGGGAGGTCCCGCCACGGCATCCCAGTGGCCTCCTCCGCCTCCTCCACCAGGGAACCGGCCCACGGCTGGGCGAGGAGCCCGCGGCCCATCCCCCGGTAGTGGGAGCCCTGCCCTGGGAACAGGAACGCTACCACCGCAGGATCACCGTCCCGTAGCAGGCCCCGGCCCCGAACGCGGTCAACGCCACCACCTGTCCGGGTTCAACCCGACCCGTCCGGGCCAGCTCGTCCAGGGCGATGGGGATGGAGGCGGTGGACGTGTTCGCGACGTGATCGATGTTCACCACCACCCGCTCCGGAGGGAGCCCGAGGCGCTTGGCGAGGGCGTCCACGATGCGCAGGTTGGCCTGGTGGGGGATGACCCAGTCGATGTCCTGGAGCGTGAGGCCGGCCCGGGCCAGGGCCTCGCGGGTGGCGCGGGCCATCATCGTCACCGCCGGTCGAAACAGGCCCTCCCCTTCCATCCTGAGGAAGTGCAGCCCTTCGCGCACCGTGTCCACCGTCGCCGGCCGCCGCACCCCCCCAGCCTCAATCCGCAGGAGGGAGAGCTTGGTGGGGTCGCCGTGGAGGGAAACCCCGAGGATCCCAGCGGTTCCCTCCGTCGGGACGAGCACGGCCGCCCCGGCCCCATCGCCGAACAGGACACACGTCGAGCGGTCCTCCCAATCCACAAACCGGGATAGGGCCTCGGTGCCCACCACCAGGGCACTCTTCGCCAGGCCGACGGCGATCATCGCCCCGCCCAGGGCCAGGGCGTACACGAACCCGGCGCAGCCGGCGGTGACGTCGAAGAACGGGGCGTCCTTCGCGAGCTTGAGCGCGGCGGCAAGGTAGGGCGCCGTGCCGGGGATGATCTCCTCCGGGACGTTGGTGGCCACGATGAGGAGGTCCACGTCGGCCGGCCCTTTTCCGGCCGCGGCCAACGCGGCGCGGGCCGCGGCCACCCCCATCTCCGCCGGCACGGCCCCGGCATCGAGGATCCGGCGCTCGCGGATCCCGGTGCGGGTGCGGATCCATTCGTCACTCGTGTCCATCCGCCGCGCCAGGTCGTCGTTAGTGAGGCGCGTGGGGGGAAGGTAAGACCCGGTCCCTGCGATCCTGACCTTAATCAACGGCGGGAATAGCGGCCTTGATCCTATCCACCAGGCCGGCTTGGCAGGCGAGGAACGTCCGTTCCACCGCGGCCTCGATCGCGGAGGCGTCGGACCGGCCGTGGGCGACCATCACCAGCCCGTTCACCCCGAGGAGGGGAGCCCCGTTGTGCCCCTCGTAGCGGAGCCTCCTCGCCACCTCCCTCAGGGACGGGCGAGCGAGCCACGCCCCGGCCTTGGCCCGCGGGGAGCGGGAGAACGCCGTCCGCAACGCCAGCCAAACCGCCTCCGCCCCCCCCTCAACGGCCTTGAGGAACAGGTTCCCGGCGAACCCGCCGGTGATGAGGACGTCGGCCGGCCGCGCGGTGAGGACGGTGTGCGGCTCCACGTTGCCCACGAAGTTGTCGCGGGCGGCGAGGAACTCATAGGCGGCGCGCACCAGCTTGTCCCCCTTGCCGGGCTCGGCCCCGATGTTGAGGAGGCCCAGCGTGGGGGAGGCGATCCCCAGCACCTCCCGGGCGTACGTGCACCCCATGTCCGCGAACTGCGCGAGGTGCTGGGGTTTAGGGTCAGCGGTGGCCCCAGCGTCGATGAGCAACACCGCCGGCCCGGCCAGCGTGGGCAGGGCCGCACACAGGCCTGGCCGCAGGACCCCGGGGAGCCGCCCGAGGACGAGCAGGGCGGCGGTCACCACCGCCCCGGTATTGCCCGGGGACAGGAACGCAGCCGCCTTCCCCTCGGCCACGGCCTCCAACCCCCGGACGATGGACGACGTTCGATCGCGGACAGCCTCCACCGGATGGGCATCCGGGGCCACTACCCCGTCGCAGTGGAGGACCTCCACCGGGGCCGCAGGAGGGAGGTGGAGCTCGATGTCCTGGCGGCGGCCGGCGAGGATGAGGTGGACGGGCATGCGCTCGCCGGCCCGCACCGCTCCGGCCACCAACTCCCGGGGCGGGCGGTCCGCCCCCATCACGTCGACCACGATGGAAAGGGTCACGGGTACTGTGCCGAGGGTGGGATTTGAACCCACACGGGCCGAAGCCCACTGCCCCCTCAAGACAGCGCGTCTGCCAATTCCGCCACCTCGGCGCCTCGGCATGTTAGCGGTGGCAACGAGTCCCGTCAAGAGTTGTCCCCGTTTGGGTTCTCGGGTAAGGTGCGGACGTGGCCACGGTTCGGCTCGGCGTCTATTCCGGAGATCCGCTGGCGGTGGAGCGCACGCTCGCCCAGCGGCTGAGCGCCCTCGGCCCCCACCAGCGGGTGGCCCTGTTCGGGGATGAAACTTGTCTGGGAAAGCTATTGGACGAGCTCGGCACCCAAGACCTGTTCGGGGAGACCAAGGTGGTGGTGGTGCGGCGGGCGGACGCGCTGGCCCACGAGCCGCGGCTGGCGACGGCGGTCGCCAGGGGGCTCCCGCCGGGAACGGGCCTGTTCCTCATCGGGGAAAAGCTCACCGGCCCGGTGACGAGGGTCGCCGAGGAGGTGCAGCACTTCCCGTCTCCCACCGGCCGGGCGCTGCGGGAGCTGGCGAGAGAGCTCCTGGTCGAGGCCGGTCTCCCCACCCCGGCGTTCCTGGTGGACCTCCTCACCGAGGCCAGCGGTGGGGACACGTTGCGCATGGCCCAGGAGGTGGCCAAGCTCGCCCTATGGCAGGGAGCGCGGCTCCCTCGGGCACGTCTCCCCGAGCTCCTGTTCTTCTCTCAGCCCCCGCCGTACGCGTTCCTGGACGCCGTGGGCACACGGGAAATAGCCCGGGCCTTGGCCGAGCTCGCGAAGCTTTTGCGCTCAGGATGGAACCCGGTCCCCCTGTTCTTCCTCCTCGTGAGCCACATCCGGTCGCTCCTTGCCGCCCAGGCGGCGGCTTCCGCCGGGCGGAAGCCGCCCGGGCCGGAGTGGCTCGTGCGGCGGCGGCTGAACCAAGCCCGTCTGTTCGGCGAGCCGATGCTGGTACGGCTGCTTGGCCGCCTGCAGGAGCTCGACCTGGCCATCAAAACGGGGAGGCTCTCCCCGGACGTGGCCCTGTACCTGTTTACGCTTGACTTGGCTCCGGTTTGACCGGGATGCGCTCGCCGATCCCGGTGGTCTCGAGCAACAGCCGCGACGCCACCAGGGCGGCGAACAGGGACGCGGCCACGCCCAGGCCGAGGGTAATCGCGAACCCTTCCACCGGTCCGGACCCCAAGGTGAACAGGATCACCGCGGTGATGATCGTGGTGATGTTGGCGTCCAGCACTGCCGGCAAGGACTTCGTGAACCCGGCGGTGATGCAGGCCTTGGGGGACTTGCCCGCCCGGCGCTCCTCCTTGATGCGCTCGAAGATGATGACGTTGGCGTCCACGGCCATGCCGATGGTGAGGATGAGGCCGGCGATGCCGGGCAGGGTCAGGGTGGCCCCGAACGCGCGCAGGGCGGCGAACACGATGAGCATGTTTAGGATCAAAGCGGCATCGGCCACCAGGCCCAGCCACTTGTAGTAGAGGATCATATACCCGAGGACGATGACGAAGCTGATGACAAGAGCGGTCATGCCGCGCCGGATGTAGTCCGCCCCCAGGGTGGGGCCGACGGTCTGCTCTTCGATCACCTGGACCCGGGTCGGCAGGGCCCCCGAGCGGAGGACCACCGAAAGGAGCTTCGCCTCCTCGAACGTGAACCGGCCGGTAATCGTCGTGGAGTCCTGCACCGCCCGCCACCCGCCTTGGGCGGCCTGCTTAATGGACGCGGAGATGAGCGGCGCCGAGTACACCACGTTGTCCAGGATGATCGCCAACCGGTCGTTGACCTGGAGGGTCCGTAGGACCTCCACGAACCGCTCCGCCCCGGTGCGGTTGAAGGTGAGGGCGATGTAGAGACCTGGGCTGCGGGGATCGGTGGACGTGCGTACCACCGCGCCCTCCAGCACCTCCCCGGTGAGCAGGGGCTCCCCCTGCACCAGGTAGTACTCGGATCGGTCGTTGCTGGGGAAAATCTCCTGGGGCTCGACCCGTTTAGCCTCCAGGTCTTCCCGATTCGCCGCCGCGTCCAGCACCTTGCGGAACTCGAGGAGCGCGGTGCGCCCGAGGAGCTGCTTGGCCTCCTCCGGGTCAGTGGCGCCGGGGATCCGCACTTCCACCCGGTCGCCCCCCATGGGACGGATCTCGGCGTTGGCGAGACCGTACTGGTCCACGCGTTCGGAGAAGATGGTCACCAACCGGTCCACCATATCCCGGCGCTGGGCAGGCTCCACGTCCTCCAGCCCCTCCGCCTGGAGGACCAACCGCACCCCGCCCTGGAGGTCGAGGCCAAGCTTGATCACGTTCCCCAGGGGCCAAAACGGGTAGAGGAGCCCCACCGCGGCGAACAGGGCTCCCAACACCACCCCGAACCGAATCCATTCGTTGCGTTTCATCTCCGCTCCTTAGGTCACTTGCGCGCCTTGTCCACGATGCTCGACTTGGATAGCC
>JACIWI010000066.1 GCA_014361055.1 Candidatus Bipolaricaulota bacterium | reverse complement strand
GTGGTGGGGCTTGGCCAATATAGCGCAAAGCAATCCGGGAGCCGTCGGGGGAGATGGATGTCACTTCATACAAATTTTCGCCTACCTGCAGCGGCTCCTCTGATGGGAAGAAAAGGTCAGGGGAATTGTAGAGCAAGTTCACCTCACCGTCTTGGTCCGCGTCAATCGCGACTAGAACTCTAGAAAGATCGTCGTAGCACCCATTGGTTGTCCCTAACTCCATGAGGGCGATCGGGAGCGTCTCCCCTTTCAGTTCGATCAACCCCCGGCGGTGGCCGTACCCGGTGTACGAGAATTCCCACTCACCGTTGTACTGGCGTAGCCCCATGATCCTCAGGGGGTACAGAGCCCAGACCACGCGCTCACCAACCGCATACTTGACCCGCACGGTCACATACCAGGAATACAGGTTCAGCCCCTCTCTCCTCCGGGAGACAGCACCAAGATCGTTCGACAAATCCCGGTCATTGTTCGCGTCCACTAACACAACCGGCTCATCGTCGTCCACTACTACCACTACGATCTCAGCGCCAGTGGCGTTTCCCAACGTTATGAGGCCGTATTTGACCGTTCGTCCATCGAACTGAGGAACCGTAATCGGTACCCCGGCTGGTAGCGGCCTCAACGAAAGCCCGTGGCCCGAAACCGGGGCCGTCGTCCAGGGTACAACTTCGCTCAGTAAGCCAACGAATTCTGTCTCGGCGTGCGAAATCAAAGAACCACATACCAGTGCTACGCTTGCCATCGCTAAAGCTCGGAACACCAACATGCATCACCCCCTGTATAGCGGATGCATTTCCGAGCTGGCCATAGGGGGGCTTGGATAGAACATGACGCGCTAGCGGTTACGCGCCCGGCCCCAATGTTCTCATTCCAGTCCTCACATGGCATGACGATTATGTGGGTGAAGATTGAGACAATAACGTCGCAGCGCGCATGCGCCCCCACCCGAATTCTCTCGTAAACCGCCCGCGTGAAGCAGATGTATTCATCTCCATACTGCCTGCAATACCCGCTACACTGGATCTGGACGCAACCAGAGTCATCCCACAACGGCACAGGGTAAACTTCCCTCGCCGCGCCCATCTGGGCCACCACAACCGCCTTACTTCCACGCTGCCATCCCCATCACCTCCGCTTTCGGCCTTGGATGGCAGCGCTCATTATGGTTATAGCTGCCCCCCCCTTGTCAAGCCCCATGAACCTGGACCCACGACCTCGGCTACGGGG
>JACIWI010000065.1 GCA_014361055.1 Candidatus Bipolaricaulota bacterium | reverse complement strand
TATGGTTATAGCTGCCCCCCCCTTGTCAAGCCCCATGAACCTGGACCCACGACCTCGGCTACGGGGGGGCGCGGGAGGCAAAGCGGACGATCGGGTACCGCGCCGTTTGCGGTTGCATTTCGCCTATACCCGTCACGCGTCACGAGTTTTGTTGGCCGAGCAGGCGCTCGTACAGGGTCAGGTATACCTGGGCCGAGCGCGTCCAGGAATGGTCCTCGCGCATTCCGCGCTGCACAAGCCGCCGCCAGGCGGCCGGGTCGCGGCGAAAGAGGTGCACCGCCCGCCCCAACGCCTCGAGCATCGCGTCCGCGGTGTAGTCCGTGAACGTGAACCCATTGCCGGTGTCGCGCACCGGGTCGCACTCGTGGACCGTGTCCTTGAGCCCGCCGGTGGCCCGCACCACCGGCACCGCTCCATACCGCAGCGAGTACATCTGGTTGAGGCCGCACGGCTCGAACCGGGACGGCATGAGGAAGATATCGGCCGCGGCCTCGATCCGATGGGCCCATTCCTCGGAGAACGCGATCAGGGCCTTGGCCCGGCCTGGGTACCGGTCCACCGCCTCTTGGAGGAACGCCTCGTACCGAGGATCCCCGGTGCCGAGGACCACGAACTGGATTCCGAGCGCCATCATCCGGTCAAACGCCTGGGCTACCAGGTCGAACCCTTTCTGCTCGGCGAGGCGGGAGATCATCCCCACGAGGGGGCTTCCGTCGTCCACGAGCCCAAGCTCCGCCCGCAGCCGCCGCTTGTTCTCGGTCTTGCCCGCGGGATCGTCCGCGGAGTACGCCGCCCACAGGTACGGATCGCGGGCCGGGTTCCACACCGTGTAGTCCACCCCGTTCAGCACCCCCACGAGGTCGTCTTTGCGCGCCCGCAGGACGGCTTCGAGGCCTTCCCCGCGCTCCAGGATCTCCACGGCGTAGCTCGGGGAGACCGTGGTCAGGAGGTCGGCGGCCTGGATGCCGCCCTTGAGGAGGTTGACCTGGTTCCCGATGGCGAGGAGACGGATGCTTTCCGCATCGAGGCCGATGGCGCTGGCCTGGTCGGCCGGGAACCACCCCTGGTAGGCGAGGTTGTGGATGGTGAGCACGGTCTTGGCGCGAGGCCCCGTCTCCCCGAGGCGGAGGTACACCGGGACGAGGGCGGTGTGCCAGTCATTGGCGTGGATCACGTCCGGCCGCCACGCCAGCGCCTCGGCCAGGGCGAGCGCCCCCCGGGAGAGGAAGGTGAACCGGGCCAGGGAGTCCGGGTACTCCCCACCCTTCTCCCCGTAGATCCCCGGCCGATCGAAGTACGGGTCGTGTCCCAAGAAGTAGACCGGGACCTTGCTCTTGGGCAGTGTCCCCCGGTATGCGGTGCACGGCTTCTCCTCCCCGGCCACGGGGACGGTAAACCGGGCAGCCCGGGATAGCTTCCCCCTCTCCGCCACCACCCGGTACTTGGGGGCGACCACCGCCGCTTCCACCCCCAGTTCGGCCAGGGCCCGGGGCAGGGCGGCGGCCACATCGGCCAGCCCCCCCACCTTGGCGAACGGCGCCACCTCCGCGGCAACGAACATGACCCGCATTTTGTTCACCTCCGTGCGCCCTCCACTATCCCGCGGCGGCCAGGCCGCGTCAAACCGCCCCCGGCCCTGCCTGGGCCGAGGGAGGCAAGGCCAACGTAGGTTTCTTGGGTTGACCGGGATCACCTTCCCGGTCTTAAGGGAAGGAGGGGATCTAGACCCGAAACAGGATCTGCTCCGACCGGAACGCGCGCACGGCGAGGGCGAGGAGGCCAACGGCCAAGGCGAGCGAGGACAGGAACGCCCACCCCACCTCAGCCGGGACGAGTGTGCCCGCCAGCGCCCGCTGGATGGCGGCCAGAGGCCCGGCGATGGGGATCGCCAGCCTCGCCCCGTGGGGCTCGGCCGTCCCGACCATGGTGGATACGCCCACGAGCACGATCAGCATCACCAAGGGCAGAAGGTACGCGCTCGCCTCCTTCTGGTTTCGGGCGAAGCTCCCCACGATCAGCACCACCGCCGCCAGGGCCATCGCCAGCGGCAGGAGCAGCACGAGGATCCACCCCGCGGCGGCGAGGGACAATCCGCCCAGCCCGGCCCCGAACGACCGAATCCCCAGGATCAGCCCTACCGCCGAAAGAAACGTCGTGGTCATGGACACGGCGAGAATGGCCAAGAATTTCCCGGCCACGATATCGGTGCGGGTCAGGCGAGACACGAGCAGGGTCGCCAGTGTCCCCCGCTCTTTCTCCCCGGCGGTGATCTCCGCCCCGAACCCCATCGCCCCAGAGATGATGGACAGGACCAAGAAATAGGGGAGCATCCGGGAGAGGAGCATCCGCCCCAACGCCGTCTCTCCCTCCACGTCCACCACGGCAATGGAGAACGGGGGCTCGAGCTCCTTGGGATCGATCCCGAGGTCGCTCAGCCGGGCCAGGACCACCCCCTGGAAGTACGCCTGGAGGAACGCCTTCACCTTGGCCACCGCGGCTTGGGCGTCGGGGCGCGTCCCGACCCCGTATAGGGTGAGGGCGTAGCCGAGCTCGCCCCGTTCGGGCACCGGGCGGACCTCCAGCACCACGTCCGCCATGCCCTCGGTAAGCTTCTCTTTGCCCATGGCGACGTCGGGGACGAACCACACCTCAAGCTCCCTCGCCTCCCGCAACGCTTGCGCCAGGGCATCCTCCCCCTCCGCCACCACCAGCACCCGGGGGACGAGGTCGGCGAGGCGGGTTTCCTCGTTGCGGATGAGCCCGCCCATGAAGCCAAAGAGGAGCGGATAGAACACGAGGGGGAAGAACACGGTAATGAAGACGGTCCGCCGATCGCGGACCGCCTGCCGCATCTCCTTGGCGAACAGCGACCACACGCCCCTCACCGGCCCTCCTCGACCTCCACCGTGAACCGCCAGCGCGCGAGCTTCTCGCTCGTCTGCACGCCGTCCTCGTACACCACGACCTCGAGGTCGTAGCTCGCCACCGTCCACGGCGGGGACAGGGTGAGGACGTGCTCGCCCACGTCGTCCTGGGCCTCGTCCACCTCCGTGGCCCACAGGGTGAGGCTGAGCTCCGTCGCCGCCCCACGGTACAGGAGGAGGGGGAGGGACGCCGTCTGGATCTCCTTCACCTCGCCGTTCAGCGCGCAGCTGAGCTTCCAGTCGGACCCCACGCCCAGGTCCTCCACGAGATTGGCCTGGGTCAGGGTGATCCGGAACGCCAGCGCCGGGGGCGTCACAGGCGGCTGCGGCGCCGAAGGGGCCGGGATTTCCGTCACCGGGGCCTTCGGCGCCGGTTCCTCAAAAGGGGGCTTGCCCCCTTCGGCCATGGACGGCTGGGTGGAGGGAGCGGAGTCGTCCTTCCACAGGACCGCCGACTGGACCGCCTCCCGGTTCCCATAGAGGTCGATCGCGTAGTAGTCGACCTTGTGCGGGCCCTCCGGGCCGGAAATGGTGAACGGCTCGATGTAGTTCCGCCACACCCCCTCGTCGATGCGGAAGAAGATGTTGGCCGTGCCGGATGCGTCCTCGCTCCTAAGTTCGAGCGTGGTGCGGGACGTGATCCACAGCTTTCCGTCCGGGGCGAGGTAGTGTGGGTCGCCGGCGACGATCCGCGTCACCGGCGGCTGGATGTCGAGGTAGATGGTCAGGGACTTCACGGGCTCGCGGTTCCCCAGCTTGTCCACCGCGTAGTACTCCATGCGCACCATGGCCCGGCCCGCGGGGACGGGGAACGGGTCCTTGTAGGCAATCCATTCCCCGCCGTCCAAGCGGTACAGGATCTTGTCCACCCCGACCCCGATGTCGGTGGCGGTGAGCCGGAGCAGGCTCTCCGGGGCCAGGGCCACGATCCCCCGCTCCCCGACCTGGGTCAGGTTGACGGTGCGCATCGGGACGGCCCCCTCTGGCAGCTTCACCGGCGGTTCGATGAGGGGATAGCGGTCGGGGACCAACTCGTACGGGGTGTCCCCGATCCCGTCTTTGTTCAGGTCCGGGCCGCGGTAGTCGGACCAGTGGTTGCCCCGGCCCTCGTGGTGCCAGCGGTTGTCCCGCCCCTCGTCCGTGGCCGGGAACCCACAGCCGATGACGCTGTTGCCGTAGATCACGTTGCGCTCGGAGGCCGTGGAGATCACGATGCCGTAGTCACAGTAGCCGATGGCACTTCCGGTGACGACGGTGTCGCTGGTCGCAAGGAGGTGGATCCCTACTCGGCCGCCGTAGACGCTGGTGCCCTCGATGCGGCCGTTGCGCACGGCTGAGAGCATGATCCCCGCCTTCTCCTGGGGATAGCGGATCTGGCAGTTGCGGATCACGAAGTGGGCGCGCGTCCTGTCGATGTAGATCCCGTAATCGTAGCCCTTGGTGTCGATGATCCAGCCCTCGATCACGTAAGGGTCCTCCGCCGTGCCCGAGCCGCCCGTCACCCCGTTCTCCCAAGTGAACTGGTCGTCGCCGTGGATGAAGATGGGGGCATGGGGGCCCCATCCCTGACCCCAGGCCAGGGCGGCCATCCCCATCACGGCCAGCAACACGATGGCGTTGCGCATCTTCCCCCTCCTTAAGAGAGCTAACCCGTGGTCATGGTACCACGCCACTCGCCGCCCGTTAAGGGACAGGCTTCGCCCCACCGAAGGACAGCCCCGCCCGTTCCAAGGTGCGGAAGAACACCTCCTCGAAGTCCGCGCCTCCCACCACCGCCCCCAGCTCGTCGGGGGTCCCCACCGCCACCAGTCGCCCCCGGTGGATGATCCCCACCCGCCCGCACAGCCGCTCGGCGAGGTGCATGTTGTGGGTGGAGAGGAGCACGGTCTTCCCCGCCTCGCGGAGCTCCAGGACGAGGTCCGCCACGGCCCGGGCCACGAACACGTCGAGCCCGGCGGTAGGCTCGTCCAGGACGAGGAGCGGTGGGTCGTGGATCAGGCACCGCGCAAACGAGAGTTTCTGTCGCTCCCCGGTGGACAGCGTCCCCACCCGCCGGTCCTTGAGCTCCCATAAGCCCAGCGTCGTGAGCACCACCTCCGCCCGTCCCGCCACCTCCGATCGAGGAAGGCCGAACACGCGGCCGAAGAAGAGAAGCGTCTCCCACGGGGTGAGCCGTTCGTAAAGGCCGGTCTCCGTGGCCAGGAACCCGAGCACTTCCCGCACCCGTTGGGGATCCTTGCGCACGTCGTGTCCGTACACCTCGGCCCGGCCCGCGGTCGGCCGGAGGAGGGTGGCGAGCATCCGTAGGGTCGTGGTCTTGCCGGCCCCGTTAGGGCCGAGGAGGCCGAAGATCTCCCCCTCCTCCACCGTGAACGAGAGGCCATCTACCGCCCGCACCGGGCCGCGCCGGGCCCGGAACACCTTGGTCAGCCCCTCGGCGACGATCGCGGTCATTCCAGGGTGTGTTCCCCGAGGCGCTCGGCCAGCACTGGGGGCAGGGTGACCTTCCCGTCCGCGGTTTGGTTCTGCTCGAGGATCGCCGCGAACAGCCGGGACGTGGCGAGTCCGGACCCGTTCAGGGTGTGGACGAACCGCGGTCGGCCCCCCTGGGCTGGCCGATACCGGATGTTCCCTCGCCGGGCCTGGTAGTCCTCGCAGTTCGAGCAGGAGGAGACCTCGTAGTAGCGGCCTTGAGCGGGGAGCCACACCTCGAGGTCGATCGTCTTCGCCGACTGCTGGGCCAGGTCCTGTGCGGTGAGGAGGGCCACCCGGTAGTGGAGGCCGAGACGCTTGAGGATCGTTTCCGCGTGGCCGACGAGTTCGTCTAGGTCGTCGTAGGACCGCTCCGGGGTCGTGTAGTGGAACAGCTCAACCTTGTTGAACTGGTGGACGCGGATCAGGCCCCGCTGCTCCTCTCCGTAGCTCCCCGCCTCACGGCGGAAGCACGGGGTGTAGGCAACATACCGCAAGGGGAGATCCTCTTCGGACAGGATCTCGTCCCGATGGAGGTTCACAAGCAGCGACTCCGCGGTCGGGTTGAGGTAGAGGTCGTCCTCGGGACAGCGGTAGAGCTCGTCCCCGAACTTGGGGAGCTGCCCGGACACGAGGAACGAGGTGCGGTTGGCGAGGATCGGGGGGAGGATGGGGCGGTACCCGTGCTCCCGCGCGTGGAGTTCGAGCATCCAGTGGATGAGAGTGAACTCCAGGCGCGCCCCTTCTCCCGTGTACATGGGGAACCGGGCCCCGGCCACCTTGGCCGCCCGCTCCATGTCCAGGAGCCCAAGGGCTTCGGCGAGAGCGAGGTGGTGCTTGGCGGGGAAGTCGAACGCCGGCGGCTCCCCGAACGAGCGGAGGATGACCTTCTCCTCCTTGGTCCCGGTGGGGACCGAATCGTGGGGGATGTTGGGCAGCGCGAGGAGTTCCGCGTCCAGCTTCTGCTCCACCTGGGCAAGGCGTTCCTCCGCGCCCTTCCGCTGCGCCGCCACCTCCCGCAGCTCGGCGAGGAGGGCGTCGCGCTCGGCCACACGGCCCTCCCGGGCCAGGGCGGCCACCTCCTCCGAGCCCTCGTTTTGGCGGCGACGTAGCTCCTCGACCCGCTTCAGGAGCTCCCGCCGTTCCTCGTCCAGGGCAAGGAGCGGGGCGAGGTCGATCGTGGGGTCGCGGCGGCGGAGGCGAGTCAGAACTCCGTCCGGATCGCTTCGAATCGTGCGTATGTCGAGCATGGTTAGACGCCAGTATAATCCTGACGCTTCAGGGGGTCCATGTCGTTTCATCGTAACGAACGTGTCTGCGTGATCAGTCTGGATGGGGTGCCGGGCTCGCTCGTGGAGGAGGCGTTTGCCTCCGGGCGGCTCGCGCCCCTGCGCGCGCTTTGGGCCCAAGGGGCGGCAGTTCCGCTTCGGTCCACCATCCCCCCCATCTCCTCGGTGGCCTGGGCCACCTACGCCACCGGGGTCGCTCCAGGGACCCACGGGATCTACGGGTTCGTGGACCGTGACCCATGGACGATGCGGGAACGGCTGCCCACGTCGTGGGACCTCGCTGCCCCCACCTTGTGGGACCGGCTGGGGCAGGTTGGCGGACGGGCGGCGGTGGTGAACCTGCCGCTCACCTACCCGGCGCGGCCGATCGTGGGGTGGCTGGTGGCCGGGTTTCCCGCCCCGGACCTGGCCCGGGCCGCGTATCCCGAGGCGTTGGCCCGGGACCTGGTGAAAGGGGGATACGTGGTGGATCCCGATCCGGCGCTGGTGGCGGAGCCCGAACGGTTTTTCGCGGAAGTCCGGCGATCCCTTGACTGCCAGCGCCGGGTCGCGCTGCGCCTGGTACGGGAGGACTGGAATCTCTTCCACTTCCACATCATGGTCACCGACCGGGTGAACCACTTCTTCTTCCGTTCCCGAAAGCCCGATGGCCCCCAACACCGGGGGTTCTGGGCGGCCTACGAGCGGGTGGCGGAAGCCGTGTCCGAGGTGGTGGACGCGCTGCCGGAGGGGACGGAGCTTCTCCTCCTGTCCGACCACGGGTTCGCCGACGCGCGGTGGGAGGTGGACCTCAATGCCCACCTCGTGGAGGCGGGCCTCCTTCAGCTTGGGGACGGGGGAGTGGGCCTGTCGCGGGTCAAGCCGGGCTCGGCCGCGTACAGCCTGACCCCGGGGCGCGTGTACCTCCTCCGTCGGGGGCGGGAGCGGGACGGCTGGATCGCCCCCGACGATGGGGACCGGTGGCTCGCCCGGGTGGAAGCCGCCCTGCGCGAGCTCAAGGTGCCGGACGGGGCGCCCGCGGTGGCGGATGTGCTGGCCGGTGCGGACGTGTACCGTGGGCCGCGGGCTAGCTTGGGCCCGGACCTGGTGGTGCTGCCCGTTCCCGGGGTCGAGCTGCGCGGCCGCTGGGACGGAGGGCCCGTGTTCCGCCCCTCCCCGCGCCAGGGCGGGCACACGTTGGACGGGGCGTTTCTCTGGACCCGGGGGCGGGAGGCGCAACCGGGGACGATCCTGGACGTTCCGCCTACGGCGTGGGCCCTGCTTGGTCTGCCCGTCCCGGGCGAGTTCGAAGGACAACCGCTGGTGAGGCCATGAAACTGATCGCCTACTCCAAGGCCCTGTACTCCACATGGATGTACTATGCCCCGGACCGAATCCTGTTCGATTGTGGGGAAGGGGTAAGCATCTTCCTCGAGAACCGTGTGTTCGCGATCAAGCACGTGTTCCTCTCCCACGGCCACGCCGACCACATCTCCGGGCTGATGGGGCTCATCAACATCCGCAACAACGCCATGGGCGACCAAGAGAAGGAGCTCCGCGTTCACTACCCGGCTGGGAGCCACTTCGTGAGCGAGCTCATCCACTACTTCGCCCGCACCAACCGCCGCCTCCAATACCACCTGGAGTGGATCCCGCTTCAGCCCGGGGATCGGGTGAACCTCCTCCCGGGGCGGATGCCGCGGTACATCGAGGCGTTCGCCACCGTGCACAGCCGTGGCGAACCCTCGCTTGGGTACAACGTGGCCGAGGTCCGGCGGCGGCTCAAGCCCCACTACCGGGGGCTCTCCCAGGACGAGATCCTCGACCTCGTGCGGGCCGGAAGGAGGGACGAGATCTCCGAGGAGTACGTGCAGTACCTGTTCTCCTACGGCGGCGACTCCGTGCCGCTGAACCCGGCGTTGGTACAGGGCACGGAAGTGCTCTGCCACGAGGCGACGTTCCTTGCCGAGGAGGACCGGAAGGAGTACAAACACGCCACCCTCTGGGAAGCGATCGAGGTCGCGCGGAAGGCGGAGGTGCAGAAGGAATTGATTGCCTTTCACATATCGAGCCGGTACCGGGGAGAGCTCGCGGCGGTGGAACGGGAGATCGCCCAAAAAAAGCTCCCATTCAGCGTCCGGCTCATCCCCCCGGACGAGGTTGTCACCCTGGAATAACGCATCGGTACGTCAGGAGGTCACATTGGCGCGCAAGTACATCCAGATCGTCACCGAGGTCCCTGGGCCGAAGTCCAGGGCGGTGATGGCTCAGAAGGAACAGGTCGTGGCCAAACCGCTCGGGACCCTGGCCCCGTTCGTGGCGGCCAAGGCCGAGGGCGTGGTGGTTGAGGACCTGGACGGCAACAGATTTCTCGACTTCTCCGGCGGGTGGGGGGTGATGAACGTCGGGCACAACCACCCCAAGGTGGTGGCCGCCATTCAGGCCCAAGCCAGCCGGTGCCTGCACACCGACTTCACCGCCGTCCCCTACGCGCCCCTGGTGGAGTTGGCGGCGCGGCTTGGAAAGCTCGCCCCCGGTTCGACCCCCAAGAAGTGCGCGTTCTTCAACTCCGGGGCCGAGGCGGTCGAGAACGCGGTCAAGTTCTCCCGCGCGGCCACGGGGCGGAAGGCGGTGCTCGTGTTCGAGAACGCGTTCCACGGCCGGACCCTGCTCACGATGACCATGACCCACAAGGCGATCCCGTACAAGGCTGGGTTCGGCCCGTATGCCTCGGACGTGTACCGCCTGCCCTACCCCTATTCCTACCGGACTCCGGTGTCCATGGCCGAGATCGAGCGCCGGATGCTGTCGCTCGTGGATCCGCGGGAGGTGGCCTGTGTCGTGGTGGAGCCGGTGATCGGGGAGGGCGGGTTCATCGTCCCTCCCCCTGAGTTCCTCCCGTTTCTGCGCGATCTCGCCGATCGCTACGGGTTCCTGTTCGTA
The DNA here is from genome assembly GCA_014361055.1 of Candidatus Bipolaricaulota bacterium. Lineage (GTDB taxonomy): Bacteria > Bipolaricaulota > Bipolaricaulia > Bipolaricaulales > Bipolaricaulaceae > JACIWI01. The sequence goes on along the minus strand of JACIWI010000065.1, from coordinate 2,758 downwards.
GCCGACGAGGTTCAGTGCGGGGTCGGCCGGACGGGCAAGTTCTTCGCGTGCGAGCACTACGGGGTGGAGCCGGACCTGATCGCCGTGGCCAAGTCCATCGCCGGGGGACTTCCTCTGTCGGCGGTGGTTGGCAAGGCCCCGGTGATGGACGCCCCGATCCCGGGGGCGATCGGCAGCACCTATGGCGGGAACCCGGTAGCTTGCGCCGCGGCGCTCGCGGTGCTGGACGTGATCGAGGAGGAGAAGCTCCTCGACCGCGCCGTGCACATCGGCGAGGTGCTCACGAAGGGGCTCAGAGACCTCGAGCGCCACTTTCCGGTGATCGGCGAGGTCCGGGGCCTGGGGGCGATGATGGCGATGGAGCTCGTGCGCGACCGGAAGACCAAGGAACCCGCGCCCGAGATCACCAAGGCCGTGCAGCAGGAGGCGCTGCGCCGCGGGGTCGTGTTCCCTACCGCCGGGATCTACGGGAACGTGATCCGGTTCCTGGTACCGCTCACGACCCCGGACGACGCCCTGGCCGAAGGGTTAGCCGTGCTCGGAGAGGCGTTCACTGCGGTCGTGAAGTGAGGGAGATGGCCAAAGCACGGCGGCCGAGGGTGTTCATCGTGGCCGCAGTGGCCCGGAACGGGGTCATCGGCCGTGGGGGGAGGCTTCCGTGGGACCTCCCCGAGGACCGGGCCCGGTTCCGGAAACTCACGTGGGGCCACGTGGTGGTGATGGGCCGGAGGACGTACGCATCCATCGGTGGGCCGCTGCCCGGGCGGACGAATGTCGTCCTCAGCCGGGACCCCGCGTTCGTTGCCCCTGGTTGCCTCGTCGTTCGCTCCATAGACGAGGTCCTTGCCCGGTTCCCAGGTCAGGACGTGTACGTGATCGGCGGGGCCGAGGTATACCGGGCGTTTCTGCCCTTGGCCGACCGGCTGTACCTGACCCGGATCGATGCCGACTGCGAGGGCGACGTGTGCTTTCCCCAGGTCGATCTCCGTGAGTGGAGGGAGGTGTCGAGGGATGAGGGGAGCGCCGATGGGGGGGGGCGTTACCCCCATGCGTTTCTGGTCTACGAACGGGGTCGGCTGCCGGGGACACGCTGCTCGTCCTGACCCCAGTGCCCTGTACGGGGATCCGTCACTTCTTGGTTTTCCCCCCCGGCCCTGGCTGCCCGAACTTCTCCGCCAGCGCCCGCTCCACGCACGTGGGCACGAACTTGGACACGTCGCCCCCGTACTGCTTGACCTCCTTGACGATGGATGAGGATAGGAACGAGTACTGGCCCGCGGTCATCAGGAACACGCTCTCGATATCGCTATCGAGGTCGCGGTTGGTGAGGGCGAGCTGGAACTCGTAGTCGAAGTCCGACGTCGCTCGGAGCCCGCGCACCACCGCTGCCACCCCCAGTTCCTTTGCGCACTCGATGAGGAGCCCGGAGTAGGTGATCACTTCCACCCCTGTGATGCCCTCCTCGGCCAACGCCTGTTCCACCAGCCATCGGCGCTCGGTGGCGGTGAACAGGGGGGCCTTGCGCGGGTTCTCCACCACGGCCACGATGAGCTTGTCGAACAGGCGCTTGGCCCGCTTGAGGATGTCCAGGTGCCCGTAGGTGATGGGGTCGAAGCTCCCCGGGTAAAGGGCGACGCGCATCAGGTCACCGCCACGTGAGGACGCATCAGGCGCCGCAGCCGCTCCGCCGACGGCCCCACCGCCGCCCATGCCGCCTTCTCCGGGGCGAGGAACCGCCGGGCCAGCTCCTGCACCTCGTCCGGGGTCACCGCGCTCAGGTGCCGCACCACCTCGTCCGGGGGCAGGGGCGTACGGCCCAACGCCGCCGCGGTGCCGAGGCGGACCATGCGCCCGTTCGGGTTGTCCAGGCCCAACAGGAAGGTGCTGGTCAGGCGCTGGATCGCCCGGGCGAGGTCGGCCTCGTCCGGGGGGGTACGACCGAACCCCTGGATCTCTGCCCACATGAGATCTAGCACCTGCGGGAGCTTCCGTTCCTCGGTGGCGGCGTAGACGGCGAGCGCCCCGGCATCGGTGTGGTAGGAGGTTACCGAGAACACCGCGTACACCAGGCCCAGCTCCTCCCGGATTCGCTGGAACAGCCGTGAGCTGACGCCACTGCCGAGGAGGGCGTTCAGCACCTCCAGACCGTGTCGCTCCGGGGAGGAGGCCGGCACGGTGGGGAACCCTAGGGCTACGTGTACCTGCTGGATCTCCCGCTCCGCCACCGCTACCCCGTTGCCTGGGCGCGGGGGGAAGCGAGGTCGGGTCTGGTCATCCTTTCCCCCCACCCCGAATTCCTCCGCCGAAAGGAGCAGGGATTCCGGGTCCACCTTGCCGCAGGCGACGAGGGTCATCCGCTCCGGCCGGTACCAGTCGTGGAAGAACCCCCACAGGTCGTCCGGCCGGATCCGGGCCACCGAGTCCAGGCGGCCGATCACCGGTCGGCCCAACGGGTGCCCCGCGGGCCACAGTTCCTCCGCCAGGAGCTGAAACGCCACCTCCTCCGGATCATCGTCCAGGGTGCGGATTTCCTCCCCCACCACCACTTGCTCCCGGCAGAGGTCGTCTGGGGAGAACCGGGGAGAGGTCACCAGCTCCTGGAGGATCTCCAGGGCCGCGGAGAGCCCGTGATCGAGGACGGTGGTGAAGTACGAGGTGTACTCGTTGGCGGTGGCGGCGTTGAGGTGCCCGCCGAGGGCATCGACGGCCTGGGCGATCTCCAGGGCGGTACGGCGCTCGGTGCCCTTGAACGCCATGT
>JACIWI010000064.1 GCA_014361055.1 Candidatus Bipolaricaulota bacterium | reverse complement strand
GGCCACCGCCGCCCCGAGGGGGAACGTCCCGTCCACCGAGAGGTCGGGGAACGCGAGTACCCGGAACGAGAGGTACACCCCCAGGGCCATGAGGCCGTAGATCAGGCCCTGCTCCACCGCATGCAGAAAGAGCATGGCCTACCCCGCCAGGAACCTCCGGCCGCCGAAGAGGAGCCCAGTGGCCCAGGCCCGGACCGCCTCCGGAAACACAACCCCCATCTCCACCGCCACGTCCAGGTTCAACCAGACCTGGGTCCCCTTTTGGTAGGCGACGGAGATGTCCTTAGGCGCCACCCCGGAGAGAACCCTGAGCACGATCTCCCCGGTGAGGAGGCCGTGGTCGAAGTAGTCGAAGCCGGTGCAGATGAGGGCGCCCCGTTCGAGGCTGGTGGGGTCGGCCACAAGCAAGGGGAGCTTGGCCCGCTTGGCCGCGTCCACCACCGCCGCCAGGGCCGCGACCACGGTGTTGTCGGTGGTGACGTAGATCGCGTCCACCCGGCCCACCAGGGCCTGGGCCGCCAGCGGCACCGCCGCCGTGTTCTCCGCCGCCGAGGCCACCAAGGTCAACCCGAGCTCCGCCGCCGCCTTCTTCGCCATCTCCGTCAGGATCGCGGAGTTCGTCTCGCCCGGGTTGTAAACGATCCCCACCCGCTTGAGGCCGGGCACGACCTCCCTAAGGAGGACGAGGTCGGCCCGCACGTCGATCATGTCCGAGGCCCCGGTCACGTTGGGGTAGCCGGTGAGCCCTGCCCCCGCCGGGTCGGTCACCGCCGAGAAGATCACGGGGATCCCGGTGTCCTGGAACACCTGGACCGCGGCCTGGGAAGTGGGGGTGGCGATGGACACCACGAGGTCCACTCCCTGGACCTTGAAGTTCTGGGCGATGGCGATGGCCACGGAGAAGTCGCCCTGGGCGTTGGCCAGGATGTACTGGACGTTCTCCCCCTCCACGTAGCCGGCCCGACGGAGGGCCTCGATGACCCCGTCCCGCACGTCGTTGAGGGCGGGGTGGTCCACGATCTGGGTGATGCCGATCACGATCGGCCGGCCCAGACCGAGGAGTCCAAAAGCTGCTAGCGCTACGGCTAATACAAGCTTCCGCATGTCTACCTCCCCTTCGGACAAATAAAAACCCGCAAGCTTAGCTTGCGGTAAACGGGCGCTCCCTCTCAGCGAGAGGTCACGCCCCTATGCGAACCAGTACCCGTAGAAGCTCTCCTTCCCGGCGATCACCTCCTCCGCTAGAGCGAGCTTGCGCATCACACTTCTATATACGCCGATCCGGCCCCCCCTGTCAAGGGGTGGTGCCTCGTTCCACCGCAGCGGGGACCGCGATCACCTTGCGCTTCCAAGTCCCGCGGCGGAGCCACGCGAGGAGCCCCACCCCGGCCGCCGCGTTGCTGAGGGCCATGCCCATCCACAAGCCGGTCGGTCCCAAGCCCCAGAGGTAGGCGAGGAGCCAGGACAGCCCGATGCGCAGCCCCCACAGCCGGATCAGGGAGAACACCATCGGGGGCACGGTGTGCCCAGATCCCCGGAACACAGCGCCCGCGGCGGCGAACAGGCCGAAGAACGGCACCGAGAACCCGAAGATGGCCAGGAACCGTGCCCCCTCTTCGATCACCGCCGGATCGGCGATGAACACCCGGTACAGCGGCTCCCGGCCGAGGAACGTCAGGAGGGATAGACCCCCCAGGACGAGGAACGTGGCCCGAATGCCCCGCCGCGCGATCTCCTCCGCCCGCGCCGTCTGCTCGGCGCCCAGGTTCTGCCCTACCATCGCCACCAAGGCACTCGTCGCCCCCCAGATCGCCACGTTGAGCAGGTTGATGAGCCGGTTCCCTACACCGTACGCGGCGACCACGGTGGTCCCAAACCCGGCCACGAGGGCCATCAGGATCACGAACCCAAACGAAGTGCCCGCTTGATCGAGGGCGTTGGGGATCCCCACGCGCCCGATCTGGCGCACCCGGGACCAGCGGGGCAGGAGCCGGTCCCGCCGCAGCCGGAGTCCCACCCTCCCCGTGGCGAGGAGCCATAGCCCGACCAGGGCGGCCAGCCCGCGGGAAAGCACGGTGGCGATGGCCGCTCCGGCCACCCCAAGCTCAGGGAACGGCCCCCACCCAAAGATGAAGAACGGGTCCAACATGGCGTTGGCGAGAACGGAGGTGCCCATGAGGTACATCGGGGTCCGGGTATCCCCGACCCCAAGGAGGAGCCCGGTGAACGCGAGCGTGCCGAACATCATCGGGAGCCCCAGGCACTCGATGCGCAAGTAGGCGAGGGCCATGGGCAACACCTCGGCCGGCGTCCGCACCACGCGCAGGGCAAGCGGGGCGAGGAAGAACCCAAGGAGTCCCACGCCGAGTGAGAGGAAGACGAGAAAGGAAAACACCTGGGTCCCCACCTCGTCGGCCCCGCGCTGATCCCCGGCTCCCACGTGCTGGCCCACCAACGCCGAACCGGCGGCTTGGAACCCTGTCCCCAACGACATCAGGAAGAAGATGATCGGCGAGGCCACGCTCGGCGCGGACAGGGCCTCGGTGGACAGCTTCCCGAGCCAGAAGGCGTCGATCAGGTTGTACAGTGCCTGAAGGGCGTTGGACAACATGACCGGCCAGGCGAGGACGAGCATCGTCTTCAGGATCGGGCCGTTGAGGATGCGCTCGCGCACCGTGGTCCTTTCGGGCCTCAAGTATACGTGGGGCTGCCCCACTTTGCGCAACGTCCCGTATACTCGGGTCAAGGAGGCGCAGGTTGGACTGGAAACTCGTGGCCATGACGTTTGGGATGTTGTTCTTGGCCGAGCTCGGGGATAAGACCCAACTCGCCGTGTTCACCCTGGCTGCCCAGCACCGGGCCCCTTGGTCGGTGTTCCTCGGCGCCTCGCTGGCCCTGTCCGCGGTGAGCCTGCTCGGGGCGTTCGTGGGAGGCATCGTCGGTGGGTACTTGCCCACGAAGTACGTCCAACTTGGGGCCGGGATCATGTTCGTCGCCGTGGGCGCCCTCGTGATCTACCGCTCGTTCGCGTCCTAGTGCCGCGTCATGCTGTTGGCTGAACGAAGAACCGCGTCCACGGGTCTGGTCTGCCGGAGCGGCCTCCCTTCCCCGCCGGCCCGCGCGATGTACCCCAGGATCCCCTGGACCAGGGTCGGCTTGGACGGGAACACCCTCCGGCGGAGGATCTCGGCCTGCACCTGCAACCCTCGGGGGGGGCCGGTTACGCGGCGAGGAACAGCTCGTGGAACGTGGAAAGGACGGGGCGGTGGTGGCCGGGGATGAGGACGTGGTGGTTGCCGAGGGGCTCATGGAGCAGCCTCTGCAGCGCACCTTTCGGCATCTTGAACAGGACCTGCGTCCGGCACAGGTCCTCTCTCCCCACCGGTTCAGGCAGAACAGAGCCCTCCACGAAGAACCCGTGCTCGAGGCGGGCCCCGCCGAACCGGACCAGGGTGTAGGGGCCGGGGCGGAGACTCCCCTCTACGGCCAAGCCCAGCCCGGACTCGAAGTGGGTCCGCAGGCGATGGGACTCCGTCAGCCCCAGGGGCACCGTGCAGTGGGCGAGGATCAGCCGCTCCCTTCGTAGGTCGAGGTCGGCCGGGTTGGCCAGGAACCCTGGCCCACCGGTGAGGGCCTGGGCCGCCATCAGGGCAAGGAGCGCCGGGAGGTCCCCCTCGCATCCCCCGGGGATCCCGGCGTCGGAAAGCCTGGATAGGGCCCAACATGCAGTCATTCGATGAGGGAGGAGCCCGAAGCAAGCGATGCTCAGCGCGGTCAGGCCCTGTTCTTCGGCCAACGTCCGCAGCGCGGCGTGGACCCGGGCCCCCATCGCTCGCGCCTCCTCCCCGATCTCCACGCCCTCCCCGATCGGGAGGTCGGCCACCTCCGGCGGCAGGCGCTCCAGCACCGCCTCGAGCGGGAGCAGCACCACCTCGATCCCCAGCTTCTCCCTAAGCAGGGCGGGATCCGGGGAACTGGCCACCAGCCACGGCGAGGGATCCCCCACCAGGCCCACCCGCTGGCCGCGGAGCTTTCGGGCAAGCCCCACCGCCTGGGCCCACACGGGGAGCGCCTCCTTCGCCTCCGCCCCCAGGTGCACCAGGTGGGCCTTGCGCCCATCCGCGCGCAACCGGGCCGCCGTCTCCAGGGCCGCGGCCAGGGAGTTGTGGGCACCGTGGGATAGGAGGAGGAGCGGGCCCCGAGCGCGCCCGGCGAACGCCAACGCCTGGGCCTCCGTTCCCCCGGTCAGGACGAGCAGCACATGGGCCGGCTCCTCGGCCACCCCGTCCGCGTCCACAGGGAGGAGGTCCACCCCAGTTTGGTCGCGGAACGCGGCCAGAACGGATTCCAGGAGCGGGGCGAGGTGCCCGCGCAGGGCCGAGGTGAGGGGCAACACGGGGAGGGTGGGTTCAACCACGGCAGTCCTCCCCAAACAACGCCTCCAGCCGCAGAGCCCGGTCCAGGGTCTCGTCCAGTTCGAACGTGAGCTTCGGCACCCGGCGCACGGAGAGGCGCTGGGCGAGTTGGGTGCGGAGGAAGCCGTGATCGTGCGCAAGCGCGGCCAGCACCTTGGCCCGCTCGTCCGACGTTCCTTCCACGTACACGTACACCACGGCCTCCGCTCCGTCTGGGGACAGCCGCACCGCCATTACCGTGGGGGCGGCGGCGCGGAGCACCGGGTCCTTGACGTCGAACTCCAGGATGTCCGCGAGGTGCCGGGCGATGTCCTCCGTCAGACGTGCCCGCGTCCGTTCGCGCATCACAGGACCTCCAGCTCGTGGACCTCCACGTAGTAATCACGGCTGCCCTCGAGCTGGTTGAGGAGCTTCATGAGCACCCCATCGGAATGGCGTCCGTCGTTGGAGAGGTGGGCGAACCCGAGGAGGGCGCTTTCGGGATCATCGAGGAGATCAAGCTCCGCTGCGGACACGTTGAACTCCCGGCGCATCCGGAGGAGGAGGCCTTCCACTATCGATCGTTTCTCCTTTAGGGTGTGGGTCCCATAGAGCCGTAGGTGCACGCGCAGGAGGCCGACCGGCATCGCCGTTAGGCCGGGACCTCCTCCACGGTGTAGACCTCCAACACGTCCCCGGCCTGGACGTCGTCGTAGTCGCGGATGCGGATGCCGCACTCGCGGCCGGCCTGGACCTCGCGCACGTCCTGGGTGAACCGCTTGAGGGATGCGATCTCCCCCACGAACACCTCGCGGTCCCCCCGGCGCACCTTGACCCGGCTTCCCCGGACCACCCGCCCGGAGCGCACCGTGCACCCCGCCACCCGGCCCACGCCCTCGATGTCGAACGCCTTCAATACCTCGGCCTCACCGACCTTGACCTCGACCCACTCCGGACCCAGGAGTCGTCGCATCGCTCGCTGCACGTCCTGGGTGAGGTCGTAGATGATGTCGTAGGTGCGCACCGGGATTGCCCGTTGCTCTGCGGATGCTCTGGCCTTGGGGTCGACCTTGACCGCGAACCCCACCACGAGCGGCTGCCCCTCTTCCACCGCCGCGGCGAGGAGCACGTCCGATTCGGTGATCGGGCCCACCCCGGCGTGGAGGACCTCCAGCTCCACTCCTTCGGCTTGGATCATCCCGAGCTCGAGGCGGGCGGCGTCCAGGGCCCCCACGCTGGCCGCTTTGAGCACCATCACCACCTTCTTCTTCTGTGCCGCCGCGAGGAGGTCCTCGAACGTCATGTGCGGCCGAGCGATGCGGCGCTTGGCGAGCTCGTCCTGGGCCCGTTCAGCGGCGATGGCCTTGGCCTGGTTGGGACTCTTGACCCGCTCCACCCTCGCCCCGGCCGGGGGGACGTCGGACAAGCCGATGATCTGGACCGGCATCCCCGGGGTGGCTGCCGGGACACGCCGCCCCTGGTGGTCGAGGATGGCCCGGACCCGGCCCCAGGTGGTGCCGGAGAGGAGCACGTCCCGCTCCCGGAGCGTCCCGTTCTTCACGATCGCCGTGGCCATCGGCCCCTTCCCCGGGTCGAGGTGGGACTCGATGACGATCGCCTCGAGTTCTCCATCGGGATCCCCGCGGATGCCCTCCATGTCGGCGAGGAGAAGGATCATCTCGAGAAGGTCGTCCACCCCTTGTCCGGTGAGGGCGGAGATGGGGACCATGATCGTGTTTCCACCCCACTCCTCCGGGGTGAACCCAAGGCTTGCCAGCTCCTGCATCACCTTGTCCGGATTGGCCCCGGGCTTGTCGATCTTGTTGATGGCCACGATCATCGGCACGCCGGCGGCCTTGATGTGGTCGATGGCCTCCAGGGTCTGGGCCATCACCCCATCGTCGGCGGCCACCACCAGCACGGCGATGTCCGTGACCTGAGCTCCCCGGGCACGCATCGCGGTGAACGCGCGGTGCCCAGGGGTGTCGATGAACGTGATGGCGTGCCCATCCACCGCGGCCTGATAGGCGCCGATGGACTGAGTGATCCCGCCGGCCTCCCCTTGGGCGACGTGGGCCTT
>JACIWI010000063.1 GCA_014361055.1 Candidatus Bipolaricaulota bacterium | reverse complement strand
GGCGTGCCCATCCACCGCGGCCCGATAGGCGCCGATGGACTGAGTGATCCCGCCGGCCTCCCCTTGGGCGACGTGGGCCTTGCGGATCGTGTCGAGAAGCGTGGTCTTGCCGTGGTCGATGTGCCCGAGCACGGCGACCACCGGCGGCCGCGGGACGCCCCGGGGCTCGGGAGCCCGCGGCGGTTCCGGAGCCGCCGGCGTGGGCTCCTCCATCCGTACTTCCACCGGCGCGGCCACCGGTGTGGCCTTGGCGCGGTGCTCGCGGTAGAGGTCCCGGATGACCTCTGCCTCCTCGTCCTCCACCGTGTTCACTGCCCGCAGGCCAGCCATCCCCATTGCGGCCATGGCCTCGATGAGGTCCTTGGTGGGGACCCCAAGCTCACGGGCGATCTCGTACACGCGCTTTTTCGTCAACGGCGTTCCTTTCGTCCTCCGGGGCGCATCGGCCTAGGCGGGGGTCAACCGGTGCCGGCCCTTCCGGCGCCGGCGGGCCAGCACGGCCCGTCCGGAGGGAGTGCGCATCCGCACCAGGAACCCGTGAACGCGCTTCCGACGTCGCCGATGTGGTTGGAAGGTACGCTTGGGCATGTGCTCCTCCTTGTCATCCGGTATCGCCCCAACCGTTCCCCGATTCTGCCCGGCAACCGAGCAGGGCGCAACTTACCGCGGCCCCACCGGGAAGGCGAGCTCCGGGGAAAGCAGCCGCTGCACGGAACGCCAGCGGGTACGGCAGATGGGCGGCAGGCGACCGTGGTGGGCAAGCCACTGCGCGAGAAACGCCTGGACCTTGGCCTCCCCGGGATAGCCCCACCCGAAGTCCCCGTAGTGGCGATGGAGGGCAAACACGAACGCGTCGCGCACGACCTTGGCGAGGAGCGAGGCCGCGGCCACCGCCGGGTGATCCCGGTCCGCCTTGGGGAAGGCGACGACGGCCTGGGGAGCGATCCCGGCGCGGAGTCCCAGACGGGCGACGAACCCGGGGATGGCCGGGGGGGCCACCGGTGTGTCGAGCACGGTCCGATCCGGGTGCAGGGCCACGATCAACCTGGCGGCTGCGCTCAATTCGATCTCGGTCAAGTTCTCCTGATCCACGTCGGCGGCAGGGATGACCACTGCCCGCGCCCCGTCCACGGCGCGGACAAGCTCCCGCAGGAGAGCGCGGCGACGGGGGCGCGCCACCCGCTTGGAATCCCGGGCCCCGAGCTCGGCGAGGAAGGGGAGGCGCCGTTCATCCACGGTGATCCCGGCCACCACAAGGGGGCCGAGCACTGCGCCCCGGCCGGCCTCGTCGATCCCGAGGACGCGGGGCACGCTCTCTCACCGGCCCCAGGGCGACCGGCGGCGGCGGAGCCAGGCGACCAAGCCGGGGACCACTTCTCGGCGCTTGAGGACGAGCACGAGCAAGGCCCCGGTGATGAACCCCCCGAGGTGGGCGAACCAGGCCACGCCCCCCATCGCCGATCGGTCCACGAGCCCTGAAAGGAATTGGAGCACGAACCACAGCCCGAGGAGGAGAAACGCCGGCACCTCGACGAGCTGGACGAAGAAGAACACCGGCACCAGCGTCAGCACCCGCGCCCACGGGTAGAGCACGAGGTACGCCCCCATCACCCCGGCGATCGCCCCCGATGCCCCGATCATGGGGGCGGTGGTGCGTGGGTACACCGCCATCTGGAGGAGGGCCGCCCCCACCCCGGAGAGAAGGTAGAACACGAGGAACCGCCCCCGCCCAAGCGCCGCCTCCACGTTGTCCCCAAACAGCCACAGGTACCACATGTTGCTGAGGAGGTGCAGCCACCCCCCATGGAGGAACATCGCGGTGAAGAGGGTAACCCAGATCGGAAACGGGGTCAGAGGGGGCAGGTCCTTCCCCGACCAGAACTCGGCCGGGATAAGACCGTACTGGATCACAAACCGGTCCCGCTCCGTAACCAGGTAGAGGCACCCCTGTCCATAGCGCCGGTATAGGAGGGGATCGAACCCGGGGGCAGGTTGGCGAAAGGTCTGCTCCCACACGCAGCGGTCGAGGGGGACCAGCGTCCGATCGGAGTAGGTCAGCGTGTACACGAACGCCACTGCGTTGAGGACGATGAGGGCGAGGGTCACGTAGGGCACGATCCCGCTTGGCCGGTAGTCCCGCAGTGGAATCAAGTTTCCCCCTTGGCTCTCCATTCTACCGACCGTGACGGGGCGGGCAAAGTTGTGCCCGGCCGCGGCCCCCTATACCATGCGCCGCGGAAAGGGGGCGTTTGTGGAACTTTTGGGTCGGTTGTCGGAGGCGGCCGGGGTACCCGGCCGAGAGGAAGCGATTCGGGCCATCGCCCGGGAGGCCTTGGCCGGCCACGTGGATGAGATGGAGGTCGATCGCCTGGGGAACCTGATCGCCCACAAGAAGGGAGCAGGGCCCAAGGTGGCGGTGGCCGCGCACATGGACGAGATCGGGTTCCTCGTGTCCCACGTCGACGAGGAGACCGGGTTTCTGTGGATCGAGCCGGTGGGGGGCTTTGACCCCCGCACCCTCATCGCCGCCCGGGTCACCGTGCACACGCGGGACGGTCCCCTCACCGGCCTCATCGGGAGCAAGCCCATCCACATCCTCACCGAGGAGGAGAAGAAGAAGGAGATTCGCGTTCAAGACTTGTTCGTGGACGTTGGGTTCCCCGGGAAGGCGGTGAAGGAGCGGGTCCGGGTGGGGGACCCGGTGACGCTCCTGCAATCGTTCGTCGAGGTGGGGAACCTCGTGTCCGGGAAGGCCTTGGATGACCGCCTGGGGCTGTACGTGGGGATCGAGGCCGTGCGACGCCTGAAGGGCCACCGGGCTGACATCTACCTCGTGGGGACGGTGCAAGAGGAGGTGGGGCTGCGGGGGGCGCGGACGAGCGCGTTCGCCATCGACCCCGAGATCGGGGTCGCCCTGGACGTGACGCTGGCCTGCGACATGCCCGGTGTCCAGCCCCACGAGCAGGTGACGAAAGTAGGCAAGGGCGTGGCGATCAAGGTCAAGGACTCGGCGTCCATCTCCCATCCCGGGCTCGTGCGGTTCCTGGTGGACCTCGCTGAGGACAGAAAGATCCCGTACCAGCTGGAGATCCTGCCCCGCGGCGGGACCGACGCTGGGGCGATCCAGCTTGCCCGGGAAGGGGCGGCAGTGGTGACGATCTCCGTGCCCACCCGGTACGTGCACACGGTGGTCGAGGCCGCCCACAAGGAGGATATCGAGGCCGCGATCCGGCTCCTTGTGGCATTCCTCGAGACCTGCCACACGGCCGACCTGAGGCTGTAGCGTCGGGGCTTGTCCCCGACGTTCTGTTGGGGCTTGTCCCCGACGCATGAGGGGAGATGATGGCGCGGATCCTGTTCAAGGACGTCGAGGCGATTGCCACGTTCGACCCGGAGGAGCGTGAGCTCCACGGGGCGTGGCTCCTCGTGGAGGGGAACCGGATCATCGCCTTGGGGGAGGGTTCCCCCCCGCCCGGCCCGTTCGACGAGGTCATCGACGGCCGGGACCGGGTGATGATCCCGGGGATGGTCAACACCCACCACCACCTGTACCAGACCCTGTTCCGCGCCGTGCCCGGGGCCCAGGACAAAAAGCTCTTTGACTGGCTCCTCCACCTCTACGAGCGGTGGCGCCTGATCGACGAGGACGCGGTCCATGTGTCGGCGGCGGTGGGGTGCATGGAGCTTCTCCTCTCCGGGTGCACGACGACCACGGATCACCTCTACCTCTTTCCCCGAGGGAGGCAGAATCTCATTGACATCACGATCGATGCCGCTCGGGAGGTGGGGATCCGGTTCCACCCCACCCGCGGTTCGATGTCGCTCTCCCGCGAGGAGGGGGGGCTCCCCCCGCCGGACGTGGTCCAGACGGAAGAGGAGATCCTCACCGACAGCGAGCGCCTGATCCGAGAACGCCACGATCCCTCGTTCGGGGCGATGGTTAGGATCGCCCTCGCCCCGTGCTCCCCGTTCTCGGTGACGCCAAAGCTCATGCGGGATACAGCCGCGCTCGCCCGGGAGCACGGCGTCCTCCTCCACACCCACCTCGCGGAGACGCTCGACGAGGAGCGGTATTGTCTCGATCGGTTCAGGATGCGGCCGGTGGAGTACCTCGAGGAGGTGGGGTGGCTGGCTCCGGACGTGTGGCTGGCCCACCTCGTGCACGTTTCCCGAGAGGACATCGTCCGGCTGGCGAAGGCCGGGGTAGGGATGGCCCATTGTCCGTCGTCGAACATGCTCCTCGGGTCCGGGATCGCCCCGGTGCCGGAGATGCTCTCGGCAGGGGTGAAGGTGGGTCTGGCCGTGGACGGGGCGGCATCCAACGACACGTCGAACATGATCCGCGAGGCCCGCCAGGCGATGCTCCTTTCCCGGGTCCGGTACGGGGCGGAGGCGATGTCCGCGCGAACGGCCCTGCGTCTCGCCACCGCCGGCGGGGCCCAGGTGCTCCATCGCGAAGGGGAACTGGGCTCCCTCGAGCCGGGCAAATGCGCGGACCTCGCCCTGTTCGATCTATCTGCGCTGGCGTTTGCCGGGGCGGCGGATCCGGTGGCGGCCCTGGTCCACTGCGGGGCCCAGTACGCGGACCTGGTGATGGTGAACGGGGAGGTCCGCGTGCGCGGCGGGGAGCTTGTGGACGCGCGCCTGTACCGGTACGTCCCCCGCCAGCGGGCGCTGGCCGCCCGCCTGGTACCCTGAGCCGGACAGGGCTACCATGTTCCCCGATGCGGGTGGAGGTACACCTCTACTTCCCGTTCCGGGATGAAGTCGGGGAGAGCCCGGTGGTGCTCACGCTTCCGCCGGGGACGGACGTGGCCGGGGCAGTGGCCGCCCTGGCCGCGCGGTACCCGACGCTTAACGCGCGGCTGTTCGACGCCGCGGGCCGCGTGCACCGGCACATCTCGGCGCTCGTGAACGGGACCTCGGTCCAGTTCAAACAAGGGTTCGCCACGCCACTTGCGGATGGGGACGTCCTGACCCTGCTCCCCCCGGTCGGTGGCGGCTAGCAACCGACGCCGGGCTGGGATCCAACCGCGAGCGTCGGGGATAAACCCCGACTTCAACGTCGGGCATGAAGCCCGACGCTACAAAACCACGGCAAGGTCGTAGCGTCGGACCCTGTGTCCGACGTTCAAGTCGCACTTTGTGCGCGATACCCAGGTCCTGGTGGGTGGTGCAGGACTTGAACCTGCGACCCCACGCACGTCAAGCGTGTGCTCTACCGAGCTGAGCTAACCACCCTGGAGGCGGCGCCCGGATTTGAACCGGGGAATAAGGGATTTGCAGTCCCTCGCCTTAACCACTTGGCTACGCCGCCACGCGCCCATTATAAGGACGGCGTCTGGCACGGTCAACGCTAGACCTGAGTGGTTTTACCGGATCACCAACACCCCTTGCGCCTCAAGCTGGGCCAGCACCTCCCGGGCCTCCGGCCCGAGGAGGATCCCGCCCACGTTGACCCACCGCAGCGCTGGGAGCTTCAGAAGGACCCCGAACGTGCGGACGGGGTTGCCGGACAGGTCCAAGAGCTCCAGGTGCGAGAGCCCAGAGAGCGGGGTGATGTCGGCGACCTCGTTTCCCCCGAGGAAGAGGTCGCGCAACGCGACAAGCTCGTTAAGGGGGGTTATCGTGCGGATTTGGTTCCCCTGAAGGTTGAGGGTCCGCAGCTTCTTGAACCCCGCAAGCGGCGTAAGGTCGCTTATCCTGTTTCCCACAGCAACCAGTTTGGTCAAGTTCGTCAGGCCTGCAAGCGGAGAAATGTCCCGAACCGTGTTCATCGATATGCCCAGGACCTCAAGGCGGGTCAACCCCGCCAAGGGGGAGAGATCGGACACCTGGTTCCCCCCAAGGTCAAGGTAACGCAGTTCGGTGAGCCCGGCGAGGGGCGAAAGGTCGCGGACTCCGTTCCCGAGAAGGATGAGCGTCCTGAGCCCGGTCAGATTGGCGAGGGGCACCAGGTCACGGATTTGGTTATGCGAGAGGTCGAGTTTCTCCAGTTTCGTGAGCTCGGCCAGTGGTCGGATGTCCGATACCGCGTTGACGGAGAGCGAAAGCCAGCGGAGCTCCCGAAGCCCCGCCACGGGGGAGATGTCCATAACGCCGTTCATGTCAAGCCAGAGCCAGCGGAGGCTCGTGAGGCCGGCGAGCGGGGCGAGATCGAACACGTTGTTGCTGTTGAGAAACAACCACTTAAGGCGGCCCAACTGCGCGAGCGGGGCAAGGTCGGTGACCTCGTTGAACATGAGGTCAAGCCACTCCAGCTTCTCAAGCCCAGAAAGCGGACCGACATCCCGGATCCGGTTGTTGTTGAGGGTGAGATGGGTGAGCTCAGATAAACCAGCCAATGGGGAGAGGTCCTCGATCTGGTTGAACATGGCCTCGAGCACCCGCAGCCGCTTTAGCCCGGAAAGCGGGGAGAGGTCGGTGACGCGGTTGGAGCCAAGAGACAAGCTCTCCAACTGGGCGAGCCCGGCCAATGGCGAAAGATCGGCGATCCGGTTGTCGGTGAGGACGAGTTCCTTCAACTTCACGGCGTGCTCCAGCCCGGTGAGGTCTTCGATGTCGCGGCCCGGCGCGTAGAGCTTGGTCAGACCCGCGATGTCGGCGGTGGCGATGTCCCCCGCGGGCTTGTCCAAGGCCTCCCGCAGGGCGGCCTCTAGGTTGGGGTCAGGGATGTGGACGGCCGGGTCCGCCCCCAACGCGGCCAACGCTATCCAGATCAGCCCAGCGAAAACTGCCGTGCACCTGCTGGCCAGAATTCTCATGTCCTCCCTCCTCCTCATACGACCCATGGTGCCATTCTGGCAAGGACCCCAATGGCCATCTACGGCCCTCGTCCCGCCGCCTCCACCTCCAGGGCCAGCCAGGTCCGTTCCCCTCGTACGCTCAAGGCCACCCGAACCCCAACCTCCTTCTTGCCCTCAGGATCGAGACCGTAGCGTACCCGGAGGCCAAGGGTGGTGGCAGGTACCCCCACACCGTCCATGGGTATGGCCCAGCTCGCCGACGTGCTCAGGCTGATCCAGGCATTGGCCACGAACCCCGCCCCAAGAGCCAAGGAGAGCCAACCCTGCGGCTCCTCCGCCTGGCTCCGTAAGCCTACTTCCCCCACCAACACTACCGGGTCCCGAAGGAGGCTCGCTGAGGCGGTGATCCCGGCCTGCCAGGGGTGACCGAAGGACAGGGAGACCCTGGGGTCCCACGGGCTTTTCGGGTCCAACCGCCACTCGTAGGACGCGGAGTAGGCGAACGCTCGGTGGACGGAGGTGGTCCGCTCCTCGCCGAACGGGTAAGAACGGGCCTCCTCCACGGTGGTGGTGATGTCCGCAAGCTCCAGGCCGGCCTTCAACCATGATCCCAGACTGACTGTTCCGGAAAGGGTGAGCCGCCATTCCTGGGTGAAGCGGGTGTAGGCATAGGGCCTCCCGAGCCCGTCCACGCCGAGGCCCTCCTGGCCGGCCGGGGTGTACCCAAGGCCCACCCGCCAGGTGTAGGCGCCCGGGCCCTCCTCCGGCCGGCGCAGGGGTTCGATGGGCACTTGAGCCCACGTCATCGAAGGGAAGACCAAAAACACCATCACAAGCAACAAGCTCGAAGTTCTTCCCCTCCCCCTCGATGGGGGAGGGCGAGAGGGAGGGTGGTCCAGATTCCTTTTCACGGCAGGGCCTCCCGCAAGCGGGCCAGCGCGGCGAGACGAAACGCGGCCCACTCTAGGATCTCCTTCTGCTTTTCCTGGGCTCGCTGGGCGAGCTCCAAGGGAGGGATGGGCACGAGCACCACCTCGCTGTACCCCCGCTCGTTGACCAACGCCGTGAACGGGATGATGCTCCGGCCCCAGGAGGGGTCAGCGAGGACGATCTGATCGCCGACTATTCCCACCGCGACCACGAAGTGCTTCTGGGGCTCGGTGAGGTGGGCGATCACAGGAAGGCCACCGCGGGCGAAGTAATCCCGCAGCGCCTCGGGTTCGACGCGGAAGCCCTTGGTGGGGATCCCTTTGGCCTCCAGGGTCTGCTTGAGGGCGAGCGCGGTGAGGGCTTGCCCAGGCTCGCGGCCGGCCGCGATCATGAACCCCTCCGCGAGCTCCAGGGCCTCCCTCTCCGAGGTGGCGATGCCGTAGTAGTGGGTGAGGAGCGTGGCCACCGCCGCCGGCCCACACGTGTACCACTCCGCCTGGCCCACCACCTCCTCGTACCGGAGGTCGCGGTAAGGCAGCGGTTGGAACAGGAGTTCCGCCAGCAGGAGCAATTCTGCCACGCCTCCTCCCCTGGTTCAGATCTTCTACTGGTGTCTATTACTTAAGTTTTCTTGATCTTCTCTCCTTTGAACTCTTTCCACGCTTCCCTTAAGCGTCTCCGAGCCTCTTCATCCTTCCGTTCTAGACGCTCTCGCCTAACCTTAAGACGCTCCTGAAGACGTTCCTGGCGTTGTCTTAGACGTTCCTGGCGTTGTCTTAGACGTTCCTGGCGTTGTGCTAGCCGCCCCTTCAAATTCAACTCCTGGTCCAATAGCGCCTCGATCCCGAACTGACCCAGGATCAGACCGACGAAGACCATAAGTGCACGGCCCAGGTCAGACCACCATGGGCCCAGAAAAGGGCGGGGATTCCATGGCTTGAATACGATTAGAAGAGTCATGGGCACACTGAAACCCAAAGCGCGAAGAATGTGTCGTCGCAAGAACCTCTTCAGCGTCACAGTACCCCCTACGGCTTCGGACGGAGCAGTAGAGCCTCGATACCGAGGCTTCCCAGCCCCGCGCTAGCTCCCGCCACGGCCACACCTCGTAGCGTTACCGGCTGGTGAGGATCAATCGCCTTATACATCGCGTCGAAACCAGCGCCTGTAACGAACCCCGTGGTCACGTTTATTGGCAGCGGATGCTGTTGTGCAAGTGGGAGTTTTCCTACGGCATGACCGGTAGCGCCTCCTAACATGCCGGCGGCTCCTGCTACCAAGACATCCTGCAAACTTCCCCCGCTTAATGCTGTAGACGTGGCACTTGCAATGCCGGACCCTACAGTCCGTGTTGCCAACGGATGCTGCTGGGCGAGGCTCACGCCTTGCTGGGCGAGGCTCACGCCTTGCTGGACGAGGCTCACGCCTTTTAGTGTGAGACTTGTGCCTACTTCGACAGCTTTCTGACAGCCCTTTTGCATGGTAGTCATGGCTACTGTCCCTGCTCCCGCCGCGAGTTTCGCCGCTTTTATGGCCCATGTGGCTCCTTTTACGATGTAGGGCGCCAACCACGCCACCAACGGCGCTGCCTCACCCTCGACCTTCGCCAACTCAACGTCATCCAGCTCTTCTCCCGCCGGCACCGGCACTGCCTGGACCACGCTCAGTTGGGCGAACGTCGGGAAGGCCGCCACCATGGCCGCCAGGGCCACCACAACCGCTTTCTTCCCTGCTGCCACCCCCATCACCTCCGCTTTCGACCTTGGATGGCAGCACTTATTTTATAGGGTCGCTGCCACCCCTTGTCAAGCCCCATGAACCTCGGAACGGGGCGCACAACCTCGGCCCCCACGGTGGGGATGCCGCAGCAGGCACGGTCGCCACCGCCGCCGGCCCACACGTGTACCACTCCGCCTGGCCCACCACCTCCTCGTACCGGAGGTCGCGGTAGGGCACAGACTCGATCATGAGCTCAGCCAAAAGAAACCCTAACGCCATCATGAGTGATGCTGCCTGGACTCCCCTCTGCTACGATGCCCACTTCCCCGAGTGGCGAATTATCACCTCTGCCCACCCTGTTTTCGTTTGGCCCACTCGACTGCTTTCAACACTCCCAATGAGACCAAAACAGGGAAAAGATACCCCAAACCGATAATGAGCACAACGTAGCGCCACCATGCAAGCGGTTTTTTGCCGAGCAACAGAAGAATCAGAGCGAGTATCGGTGGACCAAGAAGTCCCAAGCGCCAGACTAGAGTGTTCTGTTTCATGGTTGCTTGGGTCGCGTCAGGTAATAGCCACCAAGACCAAAGGTCAAACCTGTGCCTGCCCCAACACCAACTGCTATGCTTAGTGGTTGATCTTCTGTTAACGCGCCTGCTACTCCCCCGGCGACGCCGCTGACCGTACTTCCCACAAGATTAATCGGCAGCTGAGCCTGTAGCGGAGCAAATTGTGCAGCAACATAGGTGCCGCCCGCGCCAGCTAGGCCAGACGCAACTCCAATACCGATGCCTTTCAGCGTTATTGGCTGATCAGTGGCGACTGAGGTGATAACGGTACTTGTGACGCCGCCCGCCACACCTAACCCCAGGTTTGTGGCAATCGGGTGCTGCGCCGTGAAAGTAGCGCCACGGACTGCGAGGTCGGCGACCTTCTTTCCCAGTTCGCCGACCAGGCGCCCAAACTCGAGCACTCCCGTTTTGGCCACATCCCAAGCCTTTTGTGCTGCCCACCAGAGGATCGGCCCCAGGCCACCTCCGCCACCTCCGAGCTCGATGTCGGTCCGTTCCCCGTGGATCGCGGCAAG
>JACIWI010000062.1 GCA_014361055.1 Candidatus Bipolaricaulota bacterium | reverse complement strand
CCGTGGCCCGGACCACGTTCGCCTTGTGGACCACGGTGACCTTCTTGCGCCCATGCTCCCGGGCGAACTGGAACGCGGCCCGGGCGATGCGCTCGGAACCTTGGCGGGTGTTGATCTTGCAGGAGATCGCGTACTGATCGGACGGCAGGTCCGCAAACGGCGCAAACGACTTGGCGAGCTTGCCCAGCGTCTGCACGAGGTCCGCCGGCACCGGGCGGAACTCGACCCCGGCGTACAGGTCCTCTGTGTTCTCCCGAAACACCACGAGGTCGATCCCCTCCTTGTAGTTGAGGGGGTTGCCCGGGTAGGCCTTGCACGGCCGGAGACAGATGTAGAGGTCAAAGAGCTGACGCATCCGCACGATGGGCGACCGGTACGTCAGGCCCTTGCCCCGCAGGGCCGGGGAGAGCTCGGCCTCGGCGTCCTTGGCCGGCTTGGAGGTGATCGCCCCGAACAGGGCCGCGTCGACTTCCTTCAGGAGGTCGATCGTCCGCTGGGGCAGGGCATCGCCCTCCTGGCACCAGAACTTCCAGCCCACGTCGCCGGGCACGTACTCGGCGCCGAACCCGACCGCGTCGAGCACGATGCGGGCTGCCTCCAGCACCTCCGGCCCGATCCCGTCACCAGGTAGGTATGCGATCCGGTACTTGGCCATTCATGCCTCCTTGACCAGCTTGGCCTTGAGGTAGGGGATAAGGCCCCCCGCGGCCAGGATCTCTTGAACCGCCGCCGGCAGCGGTGGGAACCGGTACTCCTTCCCGCCGTGAACGAGCACTCCCCGCTCCACATCGATCCCCACCTTGTCCCCGGACTGGATCACGTCCACCGCTTCCGGGATCTCCAGGGCGAGGAGGCCGGAGTTGATGGCGTTGCGGAAGAAGATGCGGGCGAAGCTCTTGGCCACCACCGCCCCTACCCCGGCCGCGGCGAGGCAGGTCGCGGCCTGCTCCCGGGACGAGCCGCACCCGAAGTTGCGCCCGGCCACGATCACGTCCCCCGGCTTGACCTCGCGGGCGAACCGGGGGTCGAGGTCCTCGAGGGCGTGTTTGGCCATCTCCCCCGGCTCCATCCGGGCGTAGGTGTAGCGCCCGGGGAAGATCACGTCCGTGTTCACGTTGTCCCCGTACTTCCAGGCTCGGCCTTGGATCACATTTCCCTCCTTGGCCTGAGGATGGTACCCGGGCGCCTGCACCCTGCCAAAGGCCGGGGTACACCCGGTCGCGATGACTGACGTATGATCCAGTGGCCATGGGGGACACGACGAAGCTTACCTCACCTGCCGCGGTGCGGGATCTCCTGAGCAGTCGGGGCATCCGGCTTCGGTCGGAACTGGGGCAACACTTCCTGGTGGACGAGAACATCCTGGGGAAGATCGTGGACCTGACCGAGGCGCGGGGAGATGAGGCCGCGGTGGAAGTGGGGGCCGGGGTGGGGACCCTCACCGTGGCCCTCGCCCCGCGGGTGCGGACGCTTGCCGCCGTCGAGGTCGATCCCCGGCTGATCCCCCTCCTTCGGGAGCAGGTGGCCTCGTTCCCCAACGTGACCGTGGTCCGTGCCGACTTCCGGACCTTGGCCCTGCAGGAGTTCGGGGAGCGGCTCCTCGTGGTGGGGAACCTGCCATACGGGATCACGAGCGAGGTGCTCCTCAAGCTCATCCGCGAACGGGAGGCGGTGGACCGGGCGGTATTCATGGTGCAGCGCGAGGTCGCGGAGAAACTCGTCGCCCCACCGGGACCGGAGGTGACCCGGCTCGGGGTGCACCTGCGCGCGTACTACGCGGTGGCGGTCCTGCGGAAGGTCCCCCGGGCCGTGTTCTTCCCCCCACCGGAGGTGGACTCGGCCCTGATCCGGTTGCGCCAGCTTCCGACGCCCCGGGTCACGGCGCCGGAGGAGGCGCTGGAGTGGACCCTGGCGGTGCTGTTTTCCGCGCGCCGCAAGACCCTGCGCCGGGCGCTACTCGGCCGGGTGCCGGCGGCGGAGGTGGACCGGCTGCTCGCCGAGCTCGGGCTTGACCCGCGGATCCGGGGGGAGGCGCTGCCCTTGGGGGCAATGGACCGCCTTGCCCAAGCCCTGGACCGTGCCGGCCTCGTCGGCTGATCCATCCCTGGGGCCACGCTCCCCCTTGACAGAGGGAGGTGTGCCCGATATGCTGTTAAACGATTACCGTAAACGGTTAACGGGGACCATGGTGACCATTCGCGACGTGGCAGAGCGGGCGGGGGTGTCGGTGGCGACCGTTTCCCATGTGATCAACGGGACCCGCAAGGTGGCCCCGGACACGGCTGAGCGGGTGCGCCGGGCGATGGAGGAGCTCGACTACCAACCCAACGCCGTTGCCCAGTCCCTCCGAACCCGCACCACCCATGTGATCGGTGTCCTGGTGTCCGACATCACCAACCCGTTTTTCGCCACCCTCGTCCGCGGTGCGGAGGACGCCGCCGTGGCGGCCGGATACTCCGTGATCGTCTGCAACAGCGACGAGGACTCCAGCAAAGAGGATTCCTACGTGCGGCTCTTGCTGCGGCGGAGGATGGACGGGCTCCTCATCGCCCCGGTCCGCGATGGAGCAACCCCAGCGGTGCAGGAGCTTGCCGAGCGCCGGATGCCGTTCGTGTTCATCGACCGCAAGGCAGCAGGGGTCTCCGTCGACGCGGTTCTCTCCGACAACGTCGGCGGCGCATACCGGGCCACCCGTCATCTCATCGAGCGCGGCCATCGCCGGATCGGGATCGTGCTCGGGATACCCGGGGCGACGACGACCGAAGAGCGGTTCGCTGGTTACCGCCAAGCCCTGGAAGAAGCGGGGGTCCCGTTTTCGGAGGACCTCGTGGCTTGGGGCGGCTACCGGATCGAGGGTGGGCAGAAGGCCCTCGCGCAGCTCCTTTCCCGCCCGGATCCCCCCACGGCGATCTTCAGCACTAACAACCAGATGACGGTGGGGGTGCTGCAGGAGGTCTTTCTCCGCCGTATTCCAGTCCCCGACAAAGTTGCAGTCGTGAGCTTTGACGACTTGGAATGGGCGGAGATGGTCGTTCCACCCCTGACGGTGGTCGCGCAGAATCCTTATGAGATCGGGCACCGTGCGTTTGAACTCCTGCTCGCGCGCCTCAATGGTCCTGGTGCAGAAGGATTCCGAGAGGTACGCGTCCCGGTGGACCTTCGGGTGCGAGGGTCGACATGAGCCTGTCCAGACGGCAACTGCATGGTGTGTGGGTTGCCATGGTCACCCCCTGGGATGAAGTGCAGGCGGCCCCACGGCGGGATGCGCTGGCGAGGCTGGTCGACCGGTTTGCGCAGGCAGGTGTTGACGGACTGTTCATCCTGGGAACCACCGGGGAGGGGACCCTCCTGAGTCCTGAGGAGCGCAAGGTTTTTGCAGAAGCAACCATGGAAGCGGCTGAAGGGAAGCTCCCCATTATCGTACATACGGGACATGATCGCACGTCAATAGCAGTGGAACTGGCATTGCATGCCAAAGCTGCGGGGGCGGCCGCCGTAGCGGTTTCTGCCCCGGCCCGGTATCGACTGGACGAAAGCGAACTGGAAACCCATTTCCTTCTGATCGCTCAAGCCCTCGGCGATTTCCCCATGCTCCTCTACGACATTCCTTGCGCTACTGGAAACCCATTGAGCGTTGGCCTCCTTATCCGCATCAGCGAACAAGCGCCGAACGTGATGGGGGCAAAGGTGAGCCGGTCGGATTGGGAGGCATGGGAGGGGTACCTGGCCCTCGCCGAATCGATGGCCCTGTTTGTGGGGACGGATACGATGTGCCTTCCTGCGTTGGAGATAGGCGCGTCCGGGATCGTCTCCGGACCCGCGAACCTTCTGCCCGAGCTGTATGTCCAAGTTTATCGCGCGGTCCGCGGAGGGGACATTGCCCAGGCCAAGGCGTGTCAAGACTTGGTCAGACGGCTATGCCAAGCGGTTCATTATGGCACACCGCTTGCGTTCATCAAAGAAGGGTTAGAGGTCCTGGGCTGGGCCGTGGGGCCCACGCTATCTCCGCTGCGGCCCCTTCGTCCGACGGAGCGAGCTGAACTGCGCCAAGCCCTTACACAGCTAAGCGAAGCGGCCACCACGGGTGGCGCAAGGAGGTGATCGCCGGGGAGCATCCGGGTAGGAGAACGTGAGGGTGCACATCTTTCGTAGGGGGTGAACGAAATGCGCAAGATCGTAGCGTTGGCAATGGGTGCAGTGCTGGTATGGGGAATGGTGGCTCTCGGTGAGGTCCTCAAGATCGAGTTCAACACGCTGTTCCACGAGGCCGACGCCAAGGCCATGGAGGAAATCATCAACCTGTTCAACGCAAGCCACACGAACATCCAGGTCGAGCTCATTCAGGGGCGTTGGGCTCAATACTACGCAGAGCTGCGGCTTTCCGTCATCGCCGGCACTCCCCCGCAGCTTGGCATCTGCCACACCTACAGGCTTGTCGAGATGGTGGATTACCTGACTCCCCTCGATGCCTCGCCGGTTGGAAACCTCATCCAAATGGGCGGTATTAACCCCGCTGACTTCCCGAAGGCCACCTGGGACGCCGGGGAGCTCGCCGGCCATCACTACCTCATCCCGCTCGACACGCACGGGTGGGGGCTGTGGTACAACAAGGACATCTTTGCAGCCGCTGGCCTTGATCCGGACAAGCCACCCCAAACGATGGGCGAATTCATGGCCGCGTGCGAGGCCATCAAGGCCGCGGGTTACTACGCGTTCCATCCAGCCGAGGATGCGCTCCCACGCAAGCTGCGCCGAGCTTGGGAGATTTTCTTCTATCAGCTGGGGGGAGGAGCTCTTTTCGATGAGGGGTACACGAAGGCCACCTTCAACAACCCGGAGGGCCTCGTCGCCTTGCAGTTCCTCGTGGACATCTTCAACAACTTCGGCTGGAACATCGTGGGCGGCAATGGGTACAACCAGTTCACCGCTGGCAAACTAGGGATGCTGTTCGCCGGGAACTGGTTCTACCCTACAGCCCGGGACAGCGGCGTCAACTGGGGCTATGCTCCGGTGCCCAACTTCTTCGGAACGCCCTACACCTGGGGGGCAAGCCACCAGCTCTGCATACCACTGCAGCCTGCCGGAACCTCTCCCGCCGTGTACCAAGCCACGATGGAGGTTGCCCGCTGGGTCGTCGAACACTCCTACATTTGGACCATGTCCGGCGGGCACATCGCCGCGTACAAGCAAGCAGCTGAGGACCCAACCCTCCTCGCATCGGACTACTGGACCCGTTCCGGAAACCTGTTGAACGAAATGGCCCAGAAGGGCCTCGTCAAGTTCCCGATCAACCACCCGCGCGGCTCAGAGCTGGAAAAGGCCATCGAGACCTACATTGAACTGGCGGTGAACGGAAAGATCACGCCCGCAGCGGCTTTGGCCCAGGCAGAAGCGGAGTGCAACAAGATCCTGCAGGGCAGGTAACTCCGAACCAGCGCCGGGGGTGGAGGCCAAGGCCTCCACCCCCGGTTTCTTCAAACGGAATTGGACCATGAAAAACAAACTCACGCGATTCCTGTATCGCCACCGGGGAATCGAGGGCATTGTGTATGTGCTCCCGTTCGCCGCCTTATGGGGGGTATTCCTGGCCTGGCCGGTGGGATACGGGATTTACCTCAGCCTCTTCGAGTGGAATCCCATTAAGGGTTCTCGCTTCGTAGGTTTGGAGAACTACGTTGCCCTCTTTCGCGACGTCCGCTTCCTGAATGCCCTCGCCAACACGTTCAAGTTTGCCGCACTGGCCGTGCCCTTGATCCTCGGCCTGGGGCTGCTGTTTGCCCTGATGCTCTGGAGCTGGGGACGGACCCGCCGGGGGGTAGGTTTCGTCCAGGCCGTGCTGTTCTTCCCCTACCTCCTCACCGTCTCCACCGTCGCCATCACGTGGAAATGGATGTTCGATCCCGACTTCGGCCTGGTGACGCACGCGTTCAAGGCCCTGAAGGTCCCCGCCCCTGTATTTCTCACGGAGCCCGCCTGGGCACTGCCAGCGATCGCCTTCGCCACCGCCTGGTGGCTAAGCGGCTATCGCATGGTCGTATTCCAAGCTGGCCTTGGCGACATCCCCCAGGAACTCTTTGAGGTAGCCTCCATCGACGGAGCGAGATTCCACCACAAGTTCCTCCACATCATCCTGCCGCTCCTCAAACCGGCCCTCCTTTTCTCCTTGGTCCTGACGATCATCTCCGCCTTCCGTACCTTCGGACAGGTGTTGATGATGACGGAGGGAGGACCGGGCAGGTCCACAGAAGTCCTTGCCCTCTACCTGTATTGGACCGCCTTTGAGTATTTCAAGATCGGAAAAGCTGCGGCTTCCGGAGTCGTGCTACTCGTGCTCACGCTGATCCTCACCCTCATCGGGGTCAAACTATTGGGCCTCAAATCGGAGCTACAATGACGAAGATCAAAGCCTGGGCACCGTATCTCGTGATGTACGCCATCGCTTTCCTATGGGTGATCCCTACCCTGTGGGTCGCCGAGACCGCGTTTAAACCCAACCCCGACATCTTTTCCATTCCACCGAAATGGTTCCCCTCCCGCTTAACTACAGCCCACATCGCCCAACTTTTCGCAAGCTGGCCTTTCGGGCGTTGGCTTTTGAACAGCTTGATCCTCGCGTCTTTGGTCACCGCAGGCTCCTTGTTCGTCTCAACCCTAGCCGCCTTTTCCTTCGCCCGCCTACAGTGGCGCGGGCGCGACGCGGCGTTCTTGACAATCCTCGTGTTCATGCTCCTTCCCCTGGAAGTCAGCGTGATACCCTTGTACTTCATGATGATTCGCTTTCGGCTCCTCAACACGATCTACGGCGCTGCCCTACCCATGATCGCCCTCCCCATCGGTGTGTTCCTCCTCCGCCAATTCTTCCTCAACATCCCCCGCGATCTTGATGACGCTGCACGCATCGACGGTTGCTCAAGCTTGGGGGTGCTCACCCGAGTCATCATTCCAAACTCCATCCCGGTCTTCGCTGCGTATGGCATGTACATCTTCAATTACGCGTGGAACGAGTTCTTCTGGTCCTTGATTTGCTTGCGGAGCGCTCAAAAGGTCACGCTCCCCGTGGGGTTGAGGCTTATTCAGGGAGCCTTTGAAATCAACTACGGGCTGATCACATCCGCAGCGTTCATGGCTTCTCTCCCATCTCTCGTCGTCTTCCTCATCCTTCGACAACGTATCATCCGCGGGATCGCTTTGTCCTCCGGCATCAAAGGTTGACGAGGAGGAGGCATTGGGGACCCTCGACCTGATCCGGCACTACATCCCAGCCTCGCCTTCCCATCCCAGCTGTCATGCCCCCAGCCTTTGCGAGCTCCCGGCCGGGGAGCTCCTCCTCGCGTTCTACGCCGGGAGCAGGGAGGGGGCACCGGACTCGGTGGTGCTCGGAGCACGCTTTGACCCCAAGCGCTCCGCATGGTCACCGCCGGAGGTTTGGGTGGACGTGCCCGGCCGAGCCCCCGCCAATCCCCGCGTCTTCCTCGGCCCGGACGGCGCCGTGTGGCTTCTCGTCGGGCTCAACTACGGTCCGCGGTGGTGCAGCGGCGATACCTACCTCTTCCTCAAGCGGAGCCTCGACTTTGGCCACACCTGGCATGACCTCGAGCTCTTTTGGGAACAGAAAGGGATTCTTGGGAAGAACAAGCCCCTCCACCTCGGGGCAGTCTGGCTCCTTCCAGTGGAGTGGGAGCGCGAATGGAGCGCTGCGTTCCTACGCTCCGAGGACAACGGAACGACGTGGGAGGTCGTAGGGGATCTTGGAAAGGAAGCAGGGGCTCATCTGATCCAACCCGCTGTGGTCCCGCTCACTGACGGGAGGCTCATGGCCTACATGCGGAGCCAGGAGCACCGCATCTTCGCAAGCTACTCGTATGACATGGGAAAGACGTGGACCCGGCCCCAGTCTACACCTCTGCCCAACAACAACAGCGGCATCGACATGGTACGCCTCAGGTCTGGGAACCTAGTGCTTGCGTTCAACCCGACCACACCGGTCCCCGGGCTGGCTAAGCTACACCAGGGGTGGCCCGCGGTCATGCCCGCCGGGTTCGATGCGTGGGGACCACGTACTCCATTGGTCGTCGCCCTCTCCCCAGACGAGGGGAAGACCTGGCCTTGCCAGCTGACGCTGGAAGAAGGACCGGGGGAGTTCAGCTACCCGGCCATCATCCAAGACGGGCAGGGGATCATCCATGTCGCATATACGTACAATCGGAAGGCTATCTGCCATGTCCAGGTTACCGAAGAGCAGCTTATAGAAGCTTAAAGGGTCAACGTTGAGAAAGGAGAGTAACTGATGATGAGGCACAGAGTGGGCATCCTGACGTTCTCCGACGGCCGGGAGGCCGTCCATCAAGAAGTTGAGCCGTTGAACCGGGAATTCCAAAACCGCCTGGCGGGGGCGCTGCGGGCCACGGGGGAAGTGGAGCCCGTGGTGGGGCGCGAGATCATCTGGACCGCGGAGCTCGCCCGGAACGAGGCCTTGCGCCTGGCCCACGAGGGCTGCGAGGCCACGATCTTCAACTTCGCCGTGTGGAGCTTCCCGCATCTTGCGGCGGTGGCCTCCCGGTTCGCTCCCGGGCCGTTCCTCCTCTTCTCCAACATCAACCCCCGCTACCCAGGGATGGTCGGGATGCTCGCCGCCGCAGGAGCTTTAGACCAAATCGGCACTTTTCACGGGCGTCTATTCGGGGACATCCGCGACCCCAAGGTCCTGCGCAAGGTCCTCGCGTTCATCCGTGCTGGATCCGCGCTCCATCGCCTTAAGGGCGAGACGTTCGGCCTGTTCGGCGGCCGGCCGATGGGTATGTACACCGCGGTGGCCAACCCCGACCAGTGGATGAGGCTCTTCGGGATCGACGTCGAGCACATCGACCAGTGGCAGATCGTCCGCCGTGCCCAAGACGCTCCCGAGGAAGAGGTTGAGCACGCATTCCAGTGGCTCACTGCTAAAATTGGCAAAATTCGGTACGACGGAAAACAGCTCACCCCGGAGAAACTCAAACTCCAGATCCGCAGTTACATCGCCGTCCGGGAGATGGCCAAAGAAATGAAACTCGACTTCCTCGGGATCAAGAGCCAGCCCGAGCTCACCGACCACTTCGTGACCATGGACGTGGCCGAGGCCTTTCTGAACGACCCTTACGATTGGAATGGGCCAAAGGAGCCCACTGTGGCTGCCACCGAGGCGGACATGGATGGGGCCCTGACCATGGAGATCCTGAAGCACATCACCGGAGAGCCGGTCCTGTTCGCCGACCTCCGGCACTACGACGAGGAGCTCGGCGCCTTTGACCTCTGCAACTCCGGAACCCACGCCACGTATTTCGCCGGCCACTCCCATGACCCGGATGTGAACCTCCCCAAGGTGGAGTTCTATCCCCAGGGGTTCTACTTCCCTGCCGGAGGGGCCTCGGTGCGGCACATCGCCGCCCCGGGGAAGGTGACCCTGGCCCGGCTGGCCCGCCGGAACGGCCAGTACTGGCTGGCGATCCTGCCCGGGGAGTTCCTCGACCTGCCTCACGAGGAAGCTGAGCGCAAGGCTGAGGCGACCCAGGTGAACTGGCCCCACGCCTTCGCCCGCATCGCAGTGGGCCCCGACGAGCTCCTCGCCGAGTACGACTCCAACCACATCCACGGCGTGTACGGCGACTGGGTGGAGGAGCTCACCTGGGTGGCCCGGATGCTGGGGATCCCCTACCGCGTGTTCGCCTGATCCCCCGCGGACCTGCCGAATTCGGGAAGCAACGGACGCAGGGCTTCATACAGCCGGTGGTACAGGGCGTACCACCGGTCGTATACGGCGTGCCGCTCGGGGTGGGGAAGCACCGGTTCGCTATAGCGCACCCACTCCCGGATCCGTTCGTAGCGGTCCACCAGCCCGGTGGCAATCCCAACCAGCAGCGCATCGGCCAACGGGGCCTCGATCCCCTCGGTGGCCGGGGTGCGGATGGCGCGGCCGGTGACGTCGGCGATGATGGATAGCCACAGCGGGGACTTCGCCACCCCACCCACCACCACGGTCTCCCCACTCAAGGGAAGGCCGATCTCCTCCCCGACCTCGATGGCGTGGCGCAACGCGAATGCAGCGGCCTCGAGCAGGGACCGGAACAGGTGGCCCTTGGTGTGGGACAAGGTGAGCCCGACCCAGGCGCCACGCGCGCTCGGGTCCCACAGGGGCGCCCGCTCGCCCATGAAGTACGGCAACGCCAGAAGCCCCTCGCAACCGGGAGGAACGGCCCGGGCCAGGTCGTCGAGGAGCTGGTAGGGGTCCTTGCTCCCCTCGGTCCCGCGCGCGACCTCGTCCTGACCCAGCAGGTCCCGGAACCAACGGGCTAGCGCCCCGGAGGTCGCCGATCCGCCCCAGGTGTAGAACTTCTCGGTCGCTTCCACCACGTGGGGCATGGACACCAGTTCCCGCGCGAACCCCTCGCCGGCGTGGATCACCCCCCAGCACGTGGAGGTGCCCATCATCGCCACGTTGTCCCCACGGTGAAGGGCCCCGGCAGCCAGGGTGGCCATGGGGGCGTCCACCCCGCCGGCCAGCACCGGCGTCCCCGGGGCCAGCCCCGCAAGCTTCATCCCTTCCGCGGTGACCTCGCCGATCACCTCCCCCGAGGGGACGATTCGAGTGGGCAAGCGCTCCAGCGGGATCCCCAGGGCTTCGGCCATCTCCTCCGACCAGGCATGGGCCCGGATGTCGTAGAGGCCTCCCAAGTTTCCCGCCGAGGAATGGTCCATCACCACCTGGCCGGTCAGGCGCCAGTTGATGTAGGCATTGGGCGGGAGGAACAGGGAGATCCGGGCCCAGTGCTTGGGCTCCACGCGCTTGATCCACAGGACCTTGGTGTACCCGAAGTAGCTGTCCACCCAGTTGCCGGTGATGTGGAATAGGGTGTCTAGATCCACATGGTCTCCGACCCAATCGACCTCAGCCGTGGCCCGTCGGTCCATCCAGATGATGCACGGCCGGACCGGCTCCATGTGGGCGTCCAGGGGGATCCCGCTCCCGCCGTACAGCCCGCTTATGCACACCCCGGCCACCGCCCGCGGGGAAAGCCCAGGCCTCGCGAGCAGCCTGCGGATCACGTTACAGACCGCCTGTAGCCACACATCCGGCCACTGCTCGGCCCACAGCGGCTGGGGGTGAAGTACCCCGTACTCCTCCGCGGCTATGGCCACCACCTCACCGGACGGCCGTACCAGCACGCCCTTGGTCGCCTGGGTGCCCACGTCAACCCCGAGCAAGTACTCCTTCATCTTCCCCCCTGTGCCAAGCGATCTTAGCCGAGCGCCATCGTCCCACCCAATCAGGAAGGCTGGCGGGCCTTGATCAGGAGGATGTTGCCGTGGGAAATCAGGTGGGGTAGGGTCTGTCCTGTGCCGGAAGCGAAGCTCTTCGCCGAACTTCGGGGACTGTTCCAACGGGAAGGGCGGCTGGTGTGCCTCCCCCCCGACCGGAGCGCCGTGTTCGTGGGCGATACCCACGGCGACCGGGAGGCCACCGAGCGCGTCTTCGCCCGGTTCCTGGCCCCGGACCACGTGCTCGTGTTCTTGGGGGACTACGTGGACCGCGGCCCGGACTCGGCCGGGAACCTGCGCCTCCTCCTGGAGGCCAAGGCGGCCCATCCGGACCGGATCGTCCTCCTGATGGGCAACCACGAAGCGTGGGCGGTGGCCCCGTTTTCCCCCGCCGACTTCTGGCAAGCTCTCTCGCCGGCGGAAGAACGAACCTTGGGGGAGGTGCTCTCGTTCCTGCCGTTCGCTGCCTACCACCCGGGTAGGATCCTGGCCGTGCACGGGGCGCTCCCCGATGTGGCCCGCATCGAGGACATCGCCCGGATCGAGCTGGGGTCGGCGGACTGGCGGAAGATGACATGGGGGGACTGGGCGGATGTCCCGGGGTACGTCGTTGGTCCCGACCCGTTCGGCCGGCCCACGTTCGGCCGCGACTACTTCGCAGAAGTGGCCGGGCGGCTGGGGTTGGGCGCCCTGGTGCGGTCCCACCAGCCGTCCGCTCCCACGCACCTGTTCCAGGACCGCTGCCTGACCTTGTTCACCTCCCGGGCCTACGGGGGGACCGTGCGCCGGGTGGCCGTGCTCCGGCCGGGGCGGACCATCCGCAACGCCCGCGACCTCGAGCTCGTGGAGCTATGACGCCCAACCGCACCGCAGAGGCCGCCGAGCGTCGGAAGCCTGAGCTCAGACGTTTGGGCGGAACACCACCGCCCGGTAGTAGCGGAGCTCCTCGATGGAGTCGAGGATATCGGCCAGGGCCCGATGCCGTGACGCCTTGCCCTCCGGGATCGCCTTGTCCGGGTACCACCGCTTGACGAGCTCCTTTACCGTGCTCACGTCCACCTGCCGGTAATTGAGGTACGCGTTGAGCCGAGGCATGTGCTTGATGAGGAAACGGCGGTCGAAGCATACCGAGCTCCCGGCGAGGGGGCACGCCCCGGGCGGGCAATGCGCGGCCACGGACGCCAGCGTCGCTTCCTCGGCCTCGGTCAGGGCGACCCGCGACCGCCTGACCTCGGCCAGGAGCCCAGACGCCTCGTGTTGCCGCTTGCCCCAATCGTCCAGCCCCGCGAGCACGTGCTCCGGCTGATGGATCACGAGGTTCAGCCCCTGGGCGATCACGTTTAGGTCCTTGTCCGTGATGATGGTGGCGATCTCCAGGATGGCACACGTCTCCGGGTCCAGTCCGGTGGTCTCGAGGTCGATCCACACCAGGTTGCTCGGGTCCTGCAGTTCCGACATGCGCGTCCTTTCTCCCGGCCTCCCCGGGTGGGGCGAGGATACTCCGTTCCCCCCGGGTCCGCTGCCGGGTTGCGCGGGGGCCGCCATCGGGTACGGTTGGCCCATGGCGGCTGGGGACGATCGCCTGCCTCCTGGGCAGCGATGGGTGGACCGACCTGTGCCGTTCGACATCGGCCCGGTGCCGCCTGCCGACCTTGCCCGGTTCCGTCTCCGCCTGTACGGGAGCGTGGCCCATCCGGTCGAGCTCTCGTGGGCGGAGCTCCTGCGGCTCCCCAACACGGTGGTGACCCAGGACTTCCACTGCGTGACCGGTTGGAGCGTGCGGGACCTCGTGTGGGAAGGGGTGTCCACCCGCGTCCTCGCCGACCTCGTCCGGCCTACCTCCGACGTACGCTGGGTCATGGCCTACGGCCGCGAGGGCTACTCCACCAACATCCCCTACGACCACTTCCTCGCCGCAGGAAGCCTCGTCGCCTACCGCTTGAACGGGGTGGCGCTGCCGCCGGAGCATGGGCACCCGCTGCGCCTGGTGATCCCCTCCCTGTACGCGTGGAAGAGCGCCAAGTACCTCACGGCCCTGGAGTTCCTGACCGAGTTTCGGCGCGGGCACTGGGAGGAGCGTGGCTACCACGACGTGGGCGACCCGTGGCGGGAAGAGCGGTACCGCAAGCGGCGCGCGTTCCCCTAGAGGGCGGACCAGAAATACCCGTTCATCGGGCCGAACCTCCGGAACGGCCACACCCGGAAGAACGGGCACCCGATGAAGTCCTCCACCGGCACGAACCCCCAGTACCGGGAGTCGTAGGAGTTCATGGTGTTGTCGCCGAGGACGAAGTAGTGGTCCTGCGGCACCAAGGTCGGCTCCACCCCGTACCGCATCCCTGGGCCATGGGTCCAGTAGGTGCGGCCGGCGACCTTGGCCAGAGGGACGCCGTCCACCATCACCTTGCCGTCCGAGGCGATCCACACCGTCTGTCCCCCCACGGCGATCAGGCGCTTCACGTAGCGGGCGTTGCGGACCCGGGCCTTGATCCCAAGATCGTCGAGGTCCTTTGCCCCCTGGGGCACGGCCACGGTGAGGGTTTTGTGCCCGACCGCCTCCCGGAGCACGGTAAACGCGAGCGTCGTCCCCTGAGCGGCCTGGATGCGGCGGTTCAGGGTGACCATCGAGGGCACGGGCTCCCCGCCGACGCCGATCGTCGGGTACCCGGGGGCGACGATCCAGTCCCCGGGCTCCAGACCGGCCTGGGCCGCCGCGCTCCCCGCCCGGACTTCGGTGATCCGCAACTCCTCGAGGTGCCAGAACACGATCACGCTCCCTGGGGTGGGGTCGCGGAAATGGTAGGACAGGATGTCCACGAAGAACGAGTCCCCTTCTTCGATGGTCGGCTTCATGGACCCTGTGGGCACGGTCATCCGCACGGTGACGAAGGTGATGGTGAGCCAGAAGATGACCCCGACCTCGACGATGGTCTCGACCCAACCCAGGATCCACTCCGCGCGTGGGGAGAGGTGCACCCCACGCCGCCGCAGGAGGCGGACGATCCACGGGGGCTTCTTCTCCTTCTTGCGGGGGCCCCGTCTCTGCCACGGCCAACGCCAGCTCATCCGATCTTATGGATGCGGGCCACCCGACGCAGCCAGTACGGCCGGCCCTTGCGGATGCCGTGGCGCTTGACCACCTCGATCCGCTCCAGCTTCGGGGAGTACACGGGCACGGTGCGTTCCACTCCCACCCCGGCCGCCACCTTGCGTACGGTGACCATCGTTCGCGTCCCGGAACCGGAGATCTTGAGCACCACGCCCTCGAACGGCTGGAGCCGCTCCCGGGCCCCCTCCGATACCCGCTCGTAGAACCGGATGATGTCCCCGGGCCGGAATTCCGGTATCTCCCGCTTGTATTCGGCTTCTAGCGCGTGGATCAGGTCATCCATCCCCGTCATGATCCTCTCCTTTCAGTCGATCTAGGATGATGGCCGCTGCAGCCCGTACCGAAAGGTGATTGTACCCGGCCCCCGCCCGCACGGGGGGCAGGAGCGCGTCGCACGCGGCCAGCAACTCCTCGGCCATCCCGTGTCCGGTGCCGAACAGGATCAGGGTCGGCCGCGCCCGCAGGAGCCGGCGCGCCTCCTCCCAGCTGAGCTGGGGGTAGGGAAGCCCGGCCCGGGCGCTCGTGCCCCACACCGCTGGGGCCTGCCCCTCCAGGTGGGAGATCTCCGCGTAACAGTCCTCGAGATCCTCCTGGATCGCTACCAGCTCCAGCGCCTCCCGACGATTGGCGGTCTCCTCCGCGAGCCAGAACTCCCGCAGCCGCGCCGCGATCCGGCGCTGGCTCTCAAGCGGCGTTACCACGTAGAACCGCGTCACCCCATACGTCCGCGCGGTGCGGGCGATGTCCGGGACGTCGATCGAGGTGAGGGCGGTGGCCACCACGTGCCCAGCACGATCCCGCATCGGGAAATGCAATAGCGCGATGTACAGGTTTGCCATCGTCCGCCCGTGGGGAAGGGTAAACCGTGGGGCGGGCTGGGACAAGGAAGGGCAGGGCTCCGTGGCCGGGCGTCCCGTTGCCCGCGTGGGGGAGGCACGGTAGACTGGAACGTCATGCATGTTCCCGGACCGTGGCCGCTGGTGACCGCCGCCCTCGTCCTGGCGGCGGACCAGGCGACGAAGGCCTGGGCGATGGACCACCTCGTCCTGGGGCAGTCCCGCCCCCTCCTTGGGTCGTTCCTCCGGCTGACCCGGGCCCACAACCTGGGCGGGGCGTTTGGCCTGTTTCCTGAGCACAAGTCCGCGTTCATCGCCGTGTCCCTTGGGGTGAGTGCAGCCCTCCTCGGCGTCCTGGTCAGCGGGCGGTGGGGGGGGCGCGCCGTCCGGTTCGGGGGGGCGTTGGTGTTGGCCGGGGCGGTGGGCAACGTGATCGATCGCCTGCGTTGGGGATATGTGCTGGACTTCCTGGAGCTCCCTCATTGGCCGGTGTTCAACGTGGCGGACACGGCGATCGTGCTCGGGGCGGCGGTGCTGGCGGTGGGGATCCTGTGGAGGAGGCGGTGAAGCCCTTGTTCATCGTGCTGGAGGGGCCGGACGCGTCGGGGAAGTCCACCCAGCTCAAGCTCCTCGCCCAAGCCCTTACCGTCCGGGGGGTCCCCGTGCTCACCACCCGCGAGCCGGGGGGCACGCCGTTGGGGCAGAAGCTGCGTCAGCTCCTGCTCGATCCGGTGCAGCGCATGCATCCCCTGACCGAGCTCCTGCTGATGGTCGCCGACCGGCACGAGCACGTGGAGGACGTGATCCGGCCGGCGCTCGGCGCGGGGAAGTGGGTGCTGTGTTCCCGGTACACGCTCTCCACCTGCGCCTATCAGGGGCGGGGGCGGGGGGTGGAC
>JACIWI010000061.1 GCA_014361055.1 Candidatus Bipolaricaulota bacterium | reverse complement strand
TTTATGGCCGACGATGGGGGTTCGATACGGGTCCTCCCGACGGGTTCCTTCCGCGCGGCCTCGGCGCCCTCAAAAGAGACCGAGCTCCTTCGGAGCTCGGCATCTCCCTCCCCGATCTCGGCGGTGAGAATCTCTCGTCGGGCATGAAGCCCGACGCTACGGGAAGGTGGACGGGCTGTGTCTCACCAGAACAGGGCGATCGCCACCGCGGCCAGGCTCAGCACCACCCCGGTTACCCCGAGGACGAACCCGAGCTGGGCTTGACGGGCGACCTCCCCCCCGGCTTGGCCCTGCACGGCCTGGAGCCCCTGGCGGACGCTCGCCACCTCGGTCCGCAGCCCCTGCACGTCCGTCCCCTGCCGGGCCACGTCTGCGGACACCGTCTTCAGACGAGCGTCGAGGGCGCTGATCTGCGCCGCAAGGTCCGCGGTGGGCCGGGTGCCCTCCACGTTCTTCACCGCCCGGTACAGCCACTGGGCCGCGTCGTACCGGAGGAGCGGCTGGTTCCCCTGGAACTCGCCCCCGGCCCCGATCACGATGATCCCCCGCTGCACCAGGTCCCGGATCGCCGTGTACGCCGGATGGGACGTGGGCACGTCCACGAACACCCCGCCCCCACCGCCGTCGGCCAACCCCGGGGTGAGCCCCCACACCGAGAGCACCCCCAGCCCCAACACCACGAGCACGATCCGCCTCATCGCCATCATCTCCTCCTTGGTAACCTTCGTTGAGCGTGATCCAAGCTACGGACCCTGTGGCTCCTCCTCAAGGAAACGTGTTCCCTGCGGAAAGGACAGTCGACGCGTCACATCCGGGTTCGACGCCGGGGATGAACCCCGGTAACGTCGGGGATAAACCCCGACCCAACGTCGGGGATAAACCCCGACCTCAACGTCGGGGATAAACCCCGACCTCAACGTCGGGGATAAACCCCGACGCTACGGAGCTGGGGTGTAGCGTCGCCCTTCATGGGCGACGCCATCGGCCTTCATGGCCGACGTTCCGGGGTTCAAGGGCCCGTAGGATAAACCCCGCCAACGTCGGGGATGAACCCCGACCTCAACGTCGGGGATAAACCCCGACCTTAACGTCGGGGATAAACCCCGACGCTACAATAGACCCAGGGAGGTGGGTGGATGGCGCGCAAGGTGAGCGAAGGTCCGCCGTGGGAGAAGCTGTCCGGCCTCGACCGGTCCGGGATGCTCGGGGTCCTGGCCCGGTTCCCGGACCAGTGCCGGGAAGGAATTGCCATCGGGGAACAGGTCCCGGTCGATCCCCTGGCCGGGTTCTCCCGGGCCGTGGCCCTGGGGATGGGCGGGTCCGGGATCGCCGGGGACCTCCTCGCCCACCTGCTTTCGGTGGAGGTGATCCCGGTGCGCACGTACACCCTGCCCCGCTGGGTGGGGGAGGAGACCCTTCTCCTTGCCCTTTCCTACTCCGGTGACACCGAGGAGACCTTGTCCGCGTTCGCAGACGGGCTCGGCCGCACCCGGCGGGCCCTCGCCGTCACCTCGGGCGGGGCGTTGGGCAAGCTCTGCGCCCAGCGGGGGATACCGTGGGTCCGGATCCCGGACGGATACCAGCCCCGGGCGGCCCTGGGGTACCTCCTCTTCCCCCTCCTCGCCCTCTTCCGCGGCCTCGGGACGTTCCGCGACGACCTCACCGAAACCCTGGCCGTCCTGGACGAACAAGCCCGGGCGCTCGGGCCCGCCTCCCCGGGGAACCCGGCCCAGGAGCTGGCGCTCCTCCTCCACGGCCGGGTGCCCCTCGTCTACGGGGCCGGTCCCACCGCGCCGGTGGCGTTCCGCTGGAAGACCCAGATCAATGAACACGCCAAGCAACCGGCATTTTGGGCCGAGCTCCCTGAGGCTTGCCACAACGAGATCGTGGGCTGGGAGCTCGCGGGGAAGGTCTTCCCAAACGGGGTGGTGGTGTTCCTGCGCTCGCGCCACGACCACCCGCGGGTCCAGGCCCGGATCGAGATCCTCAAAGAACTCCTGGACCGCCGGGGCCTCCCCTACCTCGAGGTCCAGGGGGAGGGCGAAGGCGCCCTCGCCCAGATGTTCTCCCTCCTCTACCTCGGGGACTGGGCCAGCGTCTACCTCGCCCTCCTCAACGGGGCCGACCCGACCCCGGTCCGCCCGATCCAGGAGCTCAAGGATCGACTGGGGAGGTGGCAGTGAGGAAGGACGCTCACGGCCTCTGCGACGTGGGGGATAAACCCCGACCTCAACGTCGGGCATGAAGCCCGAC
>JACIWI010000060.1 GCA_014361055.1 Candidatus Bipolaricaulota bacterium | reverse complement strand
TTGCCCCCGGTACCGGGCGAGGAGGGCGTCCCACTCCCGGCCCACCCCGGCGGCGATGCCGATTGCCCCCCAGCTCGACTCGAACGCCACCCCCTGGTAGCGGACCAGGGTCCCGTCGAGGTCGAACAGGACCGCTCGGATCACGGGCTCGTGACAAGTTGGAGCTCCCCCGGGCCGAGGCCGGCCGCGGCGATCCGCCCGGCCGGGAGCTCCAGGGCCACGGTGAACGGGCTGGCTGCCCCATAGCGGTCCTTGGAGTCGGGCTCCATCGTGTTCCGGCCCAGGTACTCCCCATCCGGCCCCCAGAACACGATGTCCAAGGGCAAAAACACGTTGGTCATGTGGAACTGGCTTGGGACCGGTTTGGGGAACGTGAACAGGATCGCCACGTCCTGGGCCAGTTCGGGCGGCAGCCCCTGGAACCCGATGAACCGCTCGTGGCTCTCGTCGGCGATGCGCACGGCCACGTCGAGCCGGCGTCCGGCGGTATCGACCACGGCGATGATCTTCTCGGCCATCGTGCCCACCACCCCGGGGATGCCCGTGAAGAACCCGCGGTCCATGAACGGCGCCCGGTCCTGCCCGCCCCCGCCGAAGTTGACCGGCGTGTCCCCGATCCCGTCCCCGTTTGCGTCCTGGCCGGTGTAATCCGAGTACCAGTTGCCCCGCCCGGCAGGGGCCCACTCGTTCGCCCCGAGGTCCCGGGCGGCGCGGTCACAGCGCCAGATCAAGTTCTCGTAGATCCGGTTCCCCGAGGTCTCCCGCCCCAGGTACAGCCCGTCGCGGGACCGCCAGATCAGGTTTTGGCGCACGATGTTCCCGGTGGGGAACGCCGTCTGGTAGGTCTCCTCGAAGATGATGCCGATGTTGGCCCGCGTGATCAGGTTCCCCTCGAACGTGCCGTGGGAGGCGAGGATGGAGAGGCCGTACCCCACGCTGACCATGGACGAGTTGGTCACCCGGGGGTACACGGTGTGGCCACCTGCGTACACGGCGATGTCCGAGTCGGTGATCGCGCAGGCGTCCACCACCGGGCCCACCGCCGCGTCCAGTTCGATCCCATGGCGGTTCTGATAGAAGAAGGACTTCCGGATCTCCGTCTCCCGGGCGCCCCCGTCCACGAGCACCCCGATCGCGTTCCCGGCATAGGCATTGTTCAGGGCGAGCACGGAGTCGGAGGCGTTCACCATGAGGCCCACCTGGTTCGCATAAAGCCCGCAGTTCTCCACGCGGACCCGGTCCGACATCCACACCGCGATGCCGGCCTGGGCGCTGTTGGCGATCCGTTCGCAACCCGTCACCACCGTGCCCGGGGAGGAGAGGATGAAGATCCCATGAGCCCGGTTGCGGGAAAGGTCCGCCCCCTCGATGCGCACGCCCTCGGAGAAGGCGACGGTGATCCCGTCTCCTTGATCGACCTTGGCCCCGCGCACGGTCACGTCCCGCGAGGCGGCGAGGGTGATGTGCCCGGCCTCGATCCCGTCCAGGGTCCCTCCGGAGAGCCCGTAGTAGTAGTAGACCGGGTTCCCGTTGATGGTGTTCGTGACCTCGATGGCGTGACGGAACTGGTCGGGCGAGGTGCCCACCACCTGCAGGCCCACCCCGCCTACAGCGAGAAAGTTGTCGCGGACGGCCACGTCGTGTGAGGACTGGATGACGATCCCGTTCAGGCTATCGCGGACGACGCAGTCCTCCACCGTTCCCCCCTGGACGTCGGAGAGGAGGATCGCCGCCCCGCGGGGGTCCATGGCCCCGCTCACCGTGCACCCGCGGACGACGAACGGGCGGGTCGTCCCCTCGATGCGGATCCCGAACTGCTGCCCCTGGGGCACGCGGATCTGCCAGCCGGCGAGGATGTACGGGTCGCCCGGGGCCCCACTTCCGGCGATGACCCCGTTCTCCGCGGTGAAGTCCGTATCCGACAGGATGGCGATCGGACCCCGCTCGGCGGCCATCCCGAGCACGGCTAAGGCCGTCGCCAGCCAAAAGATTCCCACTCTCCTCATGCGTGTCCTCCTTGAGTTCGATTGATCAGAGGATAGCCCTCGCGGTAAGGTTGGACAAGCGCTGTGGATATTTGAAGGAGGTTTCGTGGACCTATCCCGGATCGGTTGGGTGGAGGCGAAGGAGAGGCTTCTCCAGGCGGGGGTGGCCCTGCTCCCGGTGGGGTCGACGGAGCAACACGGGCCGCATTTGCCGCTCGGGACGGACTGGATGACGGCGGAGGCGATCGCGCGGCGGGCGAGTGAGCGGGGTGGGTGGCTGGTGTTGCCCACGGTGCCGGTGGGGGCCTCTGAGCACCACCGGCAGTTCTGGGGGACGCTGTGGGTTCCGCCGGATGTGCTCCGGGACTACGTGATCGGGATCGCCCGGGCCGTCGCGAGCCATGGCCTTTCGCGCGTGGTGTTCGTGAACGGACATGGCGGGAACACAGGAGCGCTCGAGGCGGCGGCAAGGGCCCTGCGCCGGGACGGGATCTTCGCCTACGTGTACGTGTGGTGGCGGGCGATCCCCGAGGTGATCGCCGAGGTCGTGGAAGGCGGCGGGTCCCACGCCGGGGAGATGGAGACGTCGGTGGTGCTGGCGATCGCCCCCGAGCTGGTGCGGCGGGAGCGATATCAGGAGGCGGCGGCCGGGGCGGCCCCGGAGTGGGGGAAGCGGGTGCATGGGGTGGAGGTCGGCTACGACACCCGCGACTTCTCCGCAACCGGGGCGGTGGGGGATCCCACGCCGGCCACGGCGGCGAAGGGGGAGCGGCTCCTGGCCGCGGCGGCGGAGGAGCTCGATGCGTTCTGCCGGTGGCTCAGTGCCCAGCCGGAGGACGCCCTCCGTCCGCCGCCCCACCTCCCGTAGCGCTCGGCGAAACCGCATCGCCTCCCGGGTTGTATATTGGAGCGGCAACTCCCAAACAACAAAGGGGGCGATGCGATGCGGGCGATGGCGTTCCTAGCCGTGGCGGTGACGTTGGGGGCCGGGATCGGGGTCGGGGAGACCCCCCACTACCTGTGGGGGGAGATCCGGATCCCGGAGGGGGCCGTGCAGACGCTGTCGGTCCGGGCGGGAGCTCTCGGGATCCCGACCGCGGTCTGGACGGAGGCCGGCCTTACGGTGACCGGGGCGGCCGATGAGGCGGCGCTGCTCGCCGAGGGGGCGTACCTCTACGTGGACGGGCCGTGCTTTCTCCTCGCGGTGGACTCCACCAGGGAGCGGGCGGTGCTGCGGGGGACCGCTACCCAGGCAGAGCTGATCGTCGGCGGGACGGGCGACGTCCTCTACTCCCCGCCCAGTGCGTTCCTCGCGCTCGCCGGGGAGCTGGGGCTGCTTCCCACGTGCAGCGTGGAGCTCGAGAGCAAGGAGGTGCCCTTGAAGCTCCCCCGTCCGCCGGATGGGGTAAAGCTGGATCCGGTGCTGTGGGCGCTTGTGGGGCACCCGGACTGGTTCGGGTTCGCCCGGGACTATGCCCTCGACCGGGTAGGGATCCGGGTGCGGGTCGTGGCACAGGTAGCGGGGGCGCTCGGGGCCGAGTTTGAACCGTACATCCAAAGCTCGTCCGAGGCGCTGGTGGAGCTCCTGATCCCGATCCCGCTCCTCCCCGACCTCGGCCGGGATCCGGCGGTGGAGATCGTGCGCCCGCCGTACATCCCCCATCCCGCCGGAGGCTGATGACGATGACCATGCGATTCTGGCGATCCGTGTTCCGCGGGCGAGGGCGAACGACGTCGGAGACAACCCTTGATCGGCGTTGGGGACAACAGCCGTCGGGCATGAAGCCCGACGCTACGGAACCAACGCGTAGCGTCGCACCTTGGCTGCGACGGTGGGCGCTCCTTCCGCTCGTCCTCGTCGCCGTGGCGAGCGCTCCTGTGCTGGCCCAGGTCGGGGTTGGGGCGCTCGACGCCGACCTGGGGCGGTGGCAGGAGGCGGCGGCCGCGGCCAACCAGGCCGGCCTGTCCGTCACCGTGACCGGCTACAGCGAATCCGCCCTCTACCAGCAGGTGTACACCCTGTCCGTGTTCGGCCTGGCCAAGTTCGACGTGGCCCAGGTGCTCACGAACTGGCTCCCCGCGCTGCTGGGGCGGCTGGCCGACCTCGGCCTGTACGCGGAGGAGCTCCGCGGCGCGGGGGCCGAGCTCGTCTCCTACGGGGGGCGGGTGATCGGGGTCAAGCTCCCCTGGCGTGACGACGCGTTCGCCGGGGTGCTCGCCCGCTCGTCCCGCATCCGGGAGGCGGTCGGGTTCCTC
The DNA here is from genome assembly GCA_014361055.1 of Candidatus Bipolaricaulota bacterium. Classification (GTDB taxonomy): domain Bacteria; phylum Bipolaricaulota; class Bipolaricaulia; order Bipolaricaulales; family Bipolaricaulaceae; genus JACIWI01. The sequence continues at coordinate 1,968 of JACIWI010000060.1, read as the reverse complement.
CCGTTCTTGAGCGGGGGCAGGGCCCCCACCCCCGCGATCACCCCGCTTCCGCTGTCCATTGGGCCGATCACCCTCGGCAAGACCGAGCGGGGGAACCCGTTCGTGGACGGGGCCATTGAGCTCCTCCTCTCCGCGGTCCGGCAGGCCGTCCCGTCCGGGGTGGTGGCGCCCCTTGGCTATCTCCCCGCGGCGGCCCAGGACGCGATCGCCCGGGTGGCGCAGATGGTGGGGGTGCCGCTGTCGGCCGAGCGCAGCGAGGTGGTGGTGGTCCTGGAGCCGCGGGGGGCGGTGTCCCCGCTCGCCGCCGGGGCCCGGGAGGCGGTGTCCTCTCCGAGCGGGCTCACCAAGGTTGTGGTCCCCCTCGGGCAACTGGAGTCGTTCCTTGCCCAGGTGGCGCAAGCGGCCTACGTGCGCCTTCCCTACGAGCCGGTGCCCCTGGCGACGAGCGAGGGCGCGGCCCTGGTCGGGGCGGCGGCGTTCCACGCCGGGGGGGTCCGCGGGGCCGGGGTCAAGGTGGCGGTGATCGACCTCGGGTTCAAGGGCCTCGCCGCGTCCCAGGCCCGCGGGGACCTTCCGTACGCGGTGGTCACCCGCGACTTCACCGGGACCGGGATCGAAGCCGGGATCTCCCACGGGACCGCGGTCGCCGAGATCATCTACGACATCGCCCCCGACGCCCAGCTCTACCTTATAAAGATCGGGAACGAGGTTGACCTGGACAACGCCGTCTCCTACTGCATCTCCGAGGGCGTGCACATCATCAACCACTCCCTGGGTTGGTACAACACGAACTTCTACGACGGCACAGGAGTGATCGCGGACATCGCCCGCCGAGCGACCGCGGCCGGGATCCTGTGGGTCCAGGCGGCGGGGAACGACGCCCTGCGCCACTACCTGGCCACGTTCAGCGATGGGAACTCCGACGGCTGGCACGACACGGACATCACGTTCACCGCCCAGGCCGGGCAGCCGATTACCCTGTACCTGACGTGGGATGCCTGGCCGCGGACCGCCGACGACTACGACCTGTACCTGTTCGGCCCCGGGGGGACGGTGGTGGCTTCGTCCACCAAGACCCAAGGGGGGACGGAGGAGCCCACGGAGCGGGTATCCACCACTGCCCCTCAAACTGGGACGTACCGGGTGCGGATCCAGCGGGCGGGAGGGGCGGCGCGGCGCCTGGCGCTGTTCTCCATCTACCAGGACGTTTCCCCGTGGGCCTCGGCGTCGTCGATCCCCGCCCCGGGGAACGCCGCCGAGGCCCTGACCGTGGCCGCGATCGACTGGCGGAACTACACGGCCGGGCCGGCCGAGGCCTACTCCTCCCGCGGCCCGACGGCCGATGGCCGGCAAAAGCCTGACCTCTCCGCCCCGGACAACGTGACCACCGGGGTCACCCCGTACTACAGCCCGTTCCCAGGCACGTCGGCCGCGGCGCCCCACGTGGCCGGGATCGCTGCCCTGATCAAGGCCGAGGCGCCCGGCCTCACCTTGGCCCAGCTCCGGAGCCGGATCCTGTCATTCTGTGTCCCGATGGGCGATCCGTACACCTACGGCGCCGGGCGCCTCGAGGCCCGGCCCCAAGCCGTGGCCCAGCCGGACCTTGTCGTGGACAACATCACGTACACCCCGGCGACTCCGACCGTGGGGAGCACGGTCACGTTCCAGGTGGCGGTGCGGAACCAGGGCACCACCGGGGCGGGGAGCTTCGTGGTGAGACTCCAAGGAGCTGGCCCCTCCCAGGACCGGAGCGTGAGCTCGCTGGCCGCCGGCTCTTCCACCACCCTCTCCTTCTCCTTGCCCCTCTCCACCTCGCCCGAGACGTTCACCGCCACCGCGGACGTGTTTAACCAAGTGACCGAGGCGAACGAAGCGAACAACACCCGCCAGGCCACGGTGAGCGGGGTGGCGTTGCTCCCGGATCTGGTGGTAGAGAACATCACCTACTCCCCGAGCACCCCCACCGTC
>JACIWI010000006.1 GCA_014361055.1 Candidatus Bipolaricaulota bacterium | reverse complement strand
GTCCAGGTGACCTTGTCGTGGAGACTGGGAGCGCGGACGCGGACCGTGACCCGCCCGTGAGGAAGGGCCATGGTGGAGGGGAACGGATGAGGGCCAAAGGAACGCTTCTCCTGATGATCGCGCTGGCGCTGGGGTACCTGGTGGGGTCAGGGGCTCGGCTCTACCCGAACGCGTTTTACACCACCGGGCGCATGAGTGGAGACTGGTATTGGCTTGAAACCTCGGCCAGCTACGCACAGTGGGAGTTCCACGCCCTCCCGGCCTCCTTGTCCGAACAGGTGGTCCTGGACGTGTTGGCCTGTGCTGCGGCGCAAGAAGGGTCCGTCCCCGCGGAGTTCGCCGTCGTGTTGACGTTGACCTCCGGTGGCCGCGCCTGCTGGTCCGGCCGGGTTCTCCTGCGGCGGGTCCAATCGGCCGAGGGAGGAGCGGTGTACTTCGGCCAGCTCCCGGTTTCCCGGCGCGAGCTCGCCCTGGGATCGCAGCTCATCGTGCGCGCGGACGGGTCCCCCAGTGGGCTGCGCCTTGGGTTCCATCCCGGATCGCTGCGGGTGCAGGGCAACCTCGAACGCCGGGCGGTGCCCGGCGGGCAAGACCCGTTTGCCATCCTGTGGGCAACGGTGGACGGGATGGCCGGGGGAGCCGGCGGGGTACTGGCCGATGATCCTCCCGCGCCCACCGTGCGCCCTGGTACCCCGGCCCCCATCCCTCTGTCCCTCCACAACACGGACCGGATGGAGGATGCCCCCTTCCTGGCCCCGGGCTCGTACCGAGGTCAGCTCGGGTGGCCCGGCCCCTATCAGCCCATGAACAGCCGCGACTGGTGCCGGGTCAACCTGCGGCCGGGACAGGTGGTGCGGCTGACCCTGGAAGTCGGGGCTGGGTGCCCCTGCTCCCTGCACCTGTTCGACCCCTACGGGCGCGAGGTCGGCAGTGTGACGGGGGGCGAGCGGATGGGCCTGGAGTACCGGGCCGACGTGGGTGGGGCGTGGTACGTCCTCATCGCCTGCCGAGAGGGTTGCGCCGCGTTCCCGTACCTGCTCGCGGTGCACATCGAGAACGAAGGATAGTACTGCACTCCAGCGCCCGCGCTCCGCGCCCGTGGGGTGGGCCCCCGTGGATGCTCTGTTCCGCGTAGACTCCGGCCTGTGACCTCGGTGTGGGGGGACGATGAACGGGCGGGTGGTCTGGGACATCGCCCGCGTCTGCCGGACCTGCTGCCGCAGGTCGTTCTGCCACGTCTCCGAGGCCGGTTCGGCCGCCCCTACCGGTACCTCGGCGCGGTGGGAAGCACCCAGGATGCCCTGCGGCAGTGGGCGAGGGCTGGCGCCCCGGAGGGGGCAGTGGTGTTGGCGGAGCGACAGACGGCGGGCCGGGGGCGACGGGGACGGGCATGGGTCAGTCCCGGAGGCGGGCTGTACTTCTCCGTCCTTCTGCGGCCCGTGCAGCCGCTTCCCCTCCTTTCGCTCGCGGCTGGGGTGGCGCTGGTCGATGCGTGCCAATTGGGTGGCCTCAAGTGGCCCAACGACCTCCTCGCCCCGGACGGCCGCAAGCTCGCCGGCGTGCTCGTGGAGGCCGAGATCCAGGACGGCGGAGCCCAGGCGGTCTATCTCGGGGTTGGACTCAATGTGGAGCCGGACGGCCTCCCCCTGGGAGCGGCCGGGCTCGCTGAATTCCGTCCGGTGGACCGGGCCGAGCTCCTCGCCGAGCTCTTGTGGGCCCTGGAGATGTGGGCGAGCGCGCCTCCCGAGGCGGTAGGCCGCGCTTGGCGGCGGCGCAATTGCACCCTGGGGCAATGGGTGCGGGTGACCATGGGCGAGAACACGGTGGAGGGGGTGGCCGTGGACCTCGCGGCGGACGGGGCGCTGATCGTGCAGACGCGGGCTGGACAGCGCACGGTGCGCGCCGGCGACGTGGTCCATCTTCGTCACCGCCAGGCCTAGCCGCGCGTCGCCAGCCAGATCCCGGCCTGGACGAACGCCAGGCGGACCGCGGACGCGCCGGAGGCGGCAAGGGCGAACGCGAGCGGCCTCCGGCCGACCGCGGCGAGAAGGTACATCGCCACGGTGTCGGGGAACCCGGGGATGAGGAGCAGGAGGAACAGGGCCGGGACGCCGAACCGGTTCACCCATCGTTCCCCGATCGCCAGCCACCACTGGCCCCACCGGGTCTCCCGCCGCCACACCTCCACCCGCGGCAGCCGCTTCACCCGGTCCCCGAGGAAGAACACGAGGTAACTCCCGGCCATCCTGCCCAGGGTGGCCACCGCGATCACCGCCCATGGCGGGGCCACCTTCGCCGCGGCGAGCACGGCCTCGGTGGGGCTGGGCAAGACCACGGCCGTCCCAACTGCGTACAGAAAGGCAAGGAACAGGGCGAGGACCACGTCCTCAGGCCCCACGCATGGGCTGGTTCACCCCTTGGCAACGGGGGCAGAAGTCCGTCCGCTGATCGTCGAACAGGATCTCCCCCACCGGCGTGCCACAAACCCGACACGGGTTCCCCGCCCGACCGTGCACGTACAGGAAGTCCCGTACCTCCTTGTCGAATAGACCATCCCCAACCCGTTTTTTGATCTCGGCGATCGCCCAACGCAGCGCCTCCGGGATCGCCTGCCACAGGCGTTCCTGTTCGCCTTCGGTCAAGGTGTGGGCGTAACGGACCGGGGAGAGTTTGGCCGCGAACAGGACCTCGTCGGCGTAGGCATTGCCGATGCCAGCGATGAGGTGCTGATCGGTGAGGACCTTCTTCAGGGGGCGGCGCCTGCCGGCGAGCAGGGCCCGGAACGCGTCCCAGGTGAACGCGTCCGACAGCGGCTCCACCCCGAGCTTCCGCAGCGGCTCGGCGGTCGCGGGATCGGGGACCACCCACGCCGCGGCCAGCGGCTGGCCGCCGGGCTCGATCAGCCGCAGGTCGAACCCGTCGTCCAGGGCAAGGCGGAGGATCGTGGCCCGGCTGGGTGGGTAGGACGCAGGCCCGTGCCATAGCCACCCCCAACGCATGAGGTGCACGATGAGGTGAGGGCCACCGTGGAACGAGAAGATCAGGTGTTTCCCCCGACGCCCGATCTGGGAGAACGTCCGCCCCTCCACCGCTATGCTGTCCGGGCCGGTGCGGACGAGGCCGGTCCGGTACACCTCCACCCCCCGGATCGTGCGGCCGACGATCCGGAGGGTGAGGTTATCCCGCAGGACCTCGAGGTCGGGAAGCTCGGGCAATGCCGGCTAGCTCCCGGAACCCAGGAACAGGGTGAACGAACAGCCGGAGGGGCAAGCCGGGGCCCGGAACACCTTGATGTACGGCCGGCACAACATGGCCCCACACGGTCGGGACCACGGCCACCACCAGAGGAAACAACAACTCGGCCTCTCCGCGATCCTCACGTAGGCCTCGTGCTCTCCGAACACGGTGGTCACGACCAGCTTGTAGTACCCCGGGGCCACCGGGTCCCCGGCCTGGTCCTTCTGGTCCCACACCATCGTGAGCGATGTGGGGTCCTTGGGCTCGGGGAATGCCACGTGGTACACGAGCGTCCCGGCCATCGTCTCCACCCGCCAGCCCACGATCCCCGGCCGCTCCTGGCAGCAACAGAACATGCCGAACGGCAGGACCAGCTGGAAATGGACCTCCTCTCCTGCCCAGAACGCCGTGTAGCAGCACGGCCCGGCGGGGGGAGGACAGCCACACTGAGCCAGTGCCAGTCCGCCGGTCACGGCCAGAGCCGCCATCGACAACGCGAGCGCCCTCTTCATCCTGTACCACCTCCGCACGATTCTACACCGTGCCCCCGCTTTCGGTTTCGCTTCCCCGGCCACGCCTCCGGGTTCACCAGGTGCTTGGGCCGCCGCCCCGCGAGCACGTCCAGCACCCCGTCCACCGCGAGCTCGGCCATCTTGCGTCGGGTGGCCTCCGTTGCGGAGCCGATGTGGGGAGTAAGGACCACGTTCGGCATCCCGATCAGGTCGGGATGGACCCGCGGCTCTTCTTCGAACACGTCCAGCCCCGCCGCGCGGAGCCGTCCCGCGTTGAGCGCCCGCACGAGGGCCCTCTCGTCCACCACCGGGCCGCGGGCGATGTTCACCAGGATGGCAGTGCTCTTCATGAGGGCGAGCTCCCGTTCGCCGATGAGGTGGTGGGTTTCCCGGGTCAACGGGACGCACAGGACCACGAAGTCGCTTTCGCGCAGGAGCTCGTCCAGGGAGGTATGGCGGACGCCCAGGGCTCCCTCCGCTTCCGGCCTGCGGGTCCGGGAGAAGCACAGGACCTCCATGGCGAAGCCCTTGTCCCGGCGGGCCATGGCTTGGCCGATGCGGCCGAAGCCCACCACCCCTAGGGTGCGCCCGTACACGTCCACCCCGAGGTGGGGCGGGATGAACGTCCAGCCGGGGAACCCGTGCCGACGCAGGTCCTGGTCCGCCTCCACGATGCGGCGCGCGGCCGCAAGGAGCAAGGCCCATCCGAGATCGGCGGTGGCTTCGGTGAGCACGTCGGGGGTGTTCGTCACCAGGATCCTGCGGGCGGTGGCGGCGGCGAGGTCGATGTTGTCCACCCCCACCCCGAGGTTGGCCACCACCCGCAGCGTGGGCGCGGCCTCAAGGAGCTCCGCATCCACGCGGTCGGAGAGGGGGCAGATGAGGGCGTCCGCGGCCAGGGACCGCCGGGCGTCGGGTGCAAGCGGCCCGTCGTGGACCGCCACCGCATGGCCGGCAGCGCGCAGCCGCTCCACCGCCTCGGGGAACATGGAAGTGGTGATCACAACCTTAGCCATGTCGTCCCGAGTCTAGCCGACCACCTCGAGGAGGAACAGGGTCAGGGAGATGGTCCCCACCGAAAGGAGGGTGGAAAGGAGAAGGGCGGACGCGGCCAGGTCCGGACGGCGGTCGTACTGGAGGGCGAGGAGGAAGCTGTTCACCGCTGTGGGCATGCTCCCCTCCACGACGAGGCTTGCCCGCAGCGTGCCGGACGTCCCGAACGCCCACGCCAGCCCCCAGGCGAGGAGCCCCCCGCCGAGGAGGCGGAGTCCCCCTAACGCCAGCGCCGGCCCCGCCACCTGGGTCGGGCGCACGTGGGCGAGCTCCACCCCAAGGAGGACCAAGAACAACGGAATCGCCCCTTCGGCGAGGAGGCCGGTGGCCCGGGCCAACGGGAGGGGCAGCCCGCCGGCAAGGCGGGCGACGGCGGCCGCCGCCACCGCATACGGCCACGGCACCCGCAGGAGGCCCAGCACCACGCGGCGCCACCGGAAGCTCCCCTCCCAGGTGGCGAGGCCCACCCCCAGCGTGGTCAGGAGCACGGTGTTCGTGGCCAGGAACACCACCCCCACATCCACCCCAGGTTGCCCGTACGCGAACAGCAGGATCGGGAGGCCGAGGTTGCCGCAGTTCCCGAACGTGAGCACCAGCGAGGCCGCGGCTTGGGCACCCGGATCGCCGGGGAACCACCGTCGTCGCACCGGGATGGATAGGGCGAACATCCCAAGGTAGTGGGCCACGGTGAACGCGGCCACAAGCACGGCGTGGGCCGCCGGAAGCTGGGCCGTGCGCAGGGACTCGAAGATGAGCGCCGGCGACAGGACCCAGAACGCGAGCTGGGCGAGCGGCTGCGCCGGCACCCGGGCAAACCGGCCTACGAGATAGCCCACCCCTACCAGGAGGAACGTGGGCAGGAGGATGTCCGCGATCATGGGCCTAAAGGTACGCCGTCCGGCCTCGAACGTCACCCGTTTGAGTCCCTGACACCTTGGGGGGAACGCCTGGGTCACGCTCGGGTACAATCTTCACACGGGAGGACAGTCCTGATGAGGATCGCCGTCACCGGCCAGCCTGGGGTGGGCAAGACAACGTTTGTCCTGCGGGTGGTGGAGCGGGTGTCGCTTTCCTGTGGAGGCATGGTGACCCGAGAGATCCGGAAGTGCGGCCGGCGGGTGGGGTTCAGCCTGCGCGACCTCGCCACCGGCCGGGAGGGGGTGCTTGCCCACATCCACCTCGCGGACGGCCCCGAGTTCGGGCGGTACCGGCTCAACCTGTGCGACCTCGAGGAGATCGGGGCGGCGGCGATCGAACGCGCGATCCACGCGGCGGAACTGGTGGTGGTGGACGAGGTGGGGCCGATGGAGCTCCATTCCCCGCGGTTCGTGGCCGCGGTGGGGCAGGCTCTGTCCGAGGCGAGGAACCTCCTGGTCACCGTGCACCGGGCGTCCAACCACCCCCTGGCCTACTGCATCCGCCATGGGGTGGATCATTATCTCCGCCTCACCCCGGCGAACCGGGATGCCCAGCTCCAAGCCGTGCTGCAGTTCCTGTCCGGGTAGGGTTAGGGCCACCTCACATCCGGGGGAGCCCACACCGGGCCGGGGAGGCCATAGAACCGCCGGTAGAAGTCCTGAAAGGCCGTCTCCACCGCCCGCATCAGCCGTGGCACGTCCTCCGCCTCCGCCCGGGAAGGGTCGGGGAAGATCGGGCCGCCGAAGTGCACGGTCACCCGGCCCAGCCGCCGGTAGTCACGGATCACTTGGCGCACCACCCGGAACAGCGGTTCCGTCTCCCGCTCCGGACGGAGGGTGTACCCGTTCTCGATCCCCACTGGGACGATGGGCACACCCGCCCGATGGGCGATCACCGCCACCCCTGGGTACAGCCGTCGCTCCCAGCACCGGTACCCCTCGGGGTAGATCATCACCCGTCCGCCGCGCCGGAGGTAGCGGACGACCTCGGCCACCGTGCGTGGGTTGAGGATCGGCTTCAGCCCGGGGTCCTGGGTGACCCGGAACCGCCAGAACGAGCGGTACAGGAACCGAACCAGAGGGTACGGTTTGTCCACCTGGTACACGGCCTTCATCCGCCACAGCCGGGACTGCCGGACCACAAACAGGGGGTCGAAGTTGCCAACGTGGGTCACGCAGAACAGGCACGGCCCCCGCGGGACTTGCCCTCGCTTTTCCGACCGGACGAGCGTCGGCAGGAGGAGGATGGCTCCGACGTAGAACAGCCAGATCACTTCCCGGATCGGGGCGAGGAGGAAGCTGCCGAGCCGCGTGGGCCACCAGAGCGGGACGGGCTGCCCGGATGGCCGGGACAGGTCCTCACCGGCCATTGGTGTTCCGCGGTGGCTGTTCTCTTTCCCAATACTGGTCATCCGTGAGCCGATCCCGGCCTAGGGCCACGTCCAGCCAATACCGAAACCCCTGGTAGAACCCGGATACGAGGTTCTCCCGCACGAACCGGCGGTTCGAGGTGTAGCAGGCCATGGTGGGGACGAACCGAACCCTTCCCACCCGGGCGAGCTTCTGGGCCAGCCGAAAGTCCGGGGAGGCGAGGTGGGCGAGGGGTGGGTACCCGCCGACCGCGAAGTACGCGTCCTTCCGCATCCCCAGGTTGGCTGCCCCGGCCAAGGGGACCCCGAACGCCCGGGACAGTCCGGCGAGCACGGAGTACCCCAGGACCTCCAGGCGCCGCCTCACCGGCCCGCTCTCCCGGAACCCCATCGGCCCGTAGACCGCCACCACGCCGGCCGCGTCCAGCGCCTTCACCATCTTGGCCAGCCAACCGGACGGGTACAGGGTGTCGGCATCGGCGCAGGCGACGAGCTCCCCGGCCGCCTCGGTGAACCCGCGGTGCATGGCGAACACCACCCCCCGCTGGGGCTCGACGATCAGGCGGTCCGCGAACCGACAGGCGATCGCGGGGCTTTGATCGGTGCTCCCATTGTCCACCACCACGAGCTCGAAGTCGGCGAACGTTTGCCGCCTGAGCCAGGCCAGGGTCTCCGGGAGGAACCGCTCCTCGTTGAGTACAGGCATGACCACGGTGATCCTGACCGGCATCGCGCCTACGCCCTTTCCCGCCGTACCTTGTACCAGCTGTGGTTGCTGGTGAACGCCCGGAAGAAGGACACAGCGATCGCTGCCTGGAGCAGGATGTAAACCGCGGGGAACCCGAGGACAACGTTGGCCAAAACCTCACGCCCGCTCTGCGGGCGGTGGAGGAGGTAGGCGAAGGTCGCCGCCGCCCAGAGCGCGCTCATTGCCCCCGGTAGAACCACGGCCACCAAGAACGGGTTGGACAGGGCGCCGCCCAGGATCAGGGCCATCTGGGGGAAGTACACCACCATCCCTACCCCGGCCATGAGGACGACGTACGAGAGGTCGCCGCGCCCGATCTCCTCGAACATCTTCTTGATCCCGCCCGTGTACCACCGACAATGCTGGCGGAACAAGTCCCGGAGCCCCAGGGCGTACTGGATCTGGCAGCGCCTCCCCAGGACGAACGCCGCGTGCAGCCCCTGCTTGGCCATCCGGATCCCGAGGTCGAAGTCGTCCACCGTGGTGCGCGGGTCGAACTTCCCCACCTGCTGAAACACCTCCCGGCGCACGAACACCCCGCAGTTCATGAACACCGGCCGCCAGACGAGACCGGAGAACACGAACGTCTTGGCAAACGCGAAGAACAGGTCCTGGAACACCACCGGCAGCGACCGCCTGGCGTTGTAGGACGCAAAGTCGGCGAACACCGCCTGGACCTGAGGGTTGGCGAACAGCGCCGTGTACT
>JACIWI010000059.1 GCA_014361055.1 Candidatus Bipolaricaulota bacterium | reverse complement strand
ACGTTCCAGGTGGCGGTGCGCAACCAGGGGAGCGCCAATGCCGGGGCGTTCGTGGTCCGGCTCCAGGGCGTGGGCCCATCGCAGGACCAGAGCGTGGCCTCGCTCGCCGCTGGTGCCACGGTCACGCGCACGTTCACCCTTCCGCTCTCCACGAGCCCGGAGACGTTCACCGCGACCGCGGACGTGTTCAACCAAGTGAACGAGGCGAACGAAGCGAACAACACCCGCCAGGTCTCGGTGAGCGGGGTGGCACCCCTCCCGGACCTCGTGATCCAGGATGTCCAGTACGCGCCGAGCGCGCCCACCATCGGGACGACGATCACGTTCCAGATCACGGTGGCCAACGCCGGCGGGTCCTCGGCCGGGGCATTCTACGTGCGCCTCACCGGGGCCTCGGGGTACCGCAACGCCTTCATCTCCGGCCTCGGGGCGGGGATGAGCCATACCGTGGCTCTCCAGCTCCCGCTTTCCACGAGCCCGGAGACGTTCACCGTCGTGGCCGACGTCCTCGGGCAGGTGGCGGAGAGCGACGAGGGGAACAACACCCGCCAGGTCACGATCACCGCCGCCGCCCCGCCGCTTTCCTTCACGGTCGCCCTCGACCGGTCGAGCTACACCGTGGGCGACCCGGTGCGGGTCATGGTGAGCCTATCCCGGGCTTCCTACGTGTACCTGGTGGAGCTCGACGCAGCCGGCCGGGCGGTCCTCATCTTCCCGAACCTCTGGGAGCAGAACCCCGGGCTTCCCTCTGGGACGACCCAGCTTCCGCGGGGGGCATACACGATCACCGCCACCGAGCCGGCCGGGGCCGAGCGGCTGTTTGGCTTTGCCGCCGACCGGGCGATCCCCTACTTCCCGACATCCTTCGGGACTGGGTTCCCCGTGCTCTCCACGAACGGGGCGAACTTCCTAGCCCAGGTGCGGAACTGGCTTTCGGCCAACGTGCCGGCCGGTTCTTGGGCCGAGGCGAGCGCCTCCTACACCGTGCAGCCTCAGGCGAACCTCCCGCCCCAGGCGAGTTTTACGTTCTCACCCTCAAACCCGCTCGTGAACCAGTGGATCACGTTCGACGGCCGGGCGTCGACCGATCCCGACGGGACGATCGTGGGCTACAGTTGGAACTTCGGCGACGGGGCCACCGGCACCGGGGCGCAGGTCCAGAAGCGCTACAGTTCCGCCGGCACGTATACGGTGGCCCTCACCGTGACCGACAACCGGGGAGCGACGGGCACCACCACGCGTACGGTCACCGTGACCGCCCCGAACCAACCGCCGACCGCGAGCTTTGTGTTCTCCCCGACGAACCCCGATCCCGGGGTGAGCGTGACGTTCAACGGGACTGCCTCGTCGGACCCAGATGGGACGATCGTGAGCTACGCTTGGAACTTCGGGGACGGCGGCACCGCGAGCGGGCCCACCGTAAGCCACGCCTACGGGGCGGCCGGGGCTTACACGGTGACCCTCACCGTGACCGACAACCTCGGGGCGACGGGGACGAAGACCCAGACGATCCAGGTCGGGCCGCCGCCGATCCTCCCTGGGATGCCAACCATTGACCGCCCCGGGATCTACGTATGGGGCGACCCCGACGACCACTGGCACATCACCGTGGCTGGTGATCCGAGCTGGCCCTCGCCCAAGAGGTTCCAGGTGAGCCTGACGACGACCAGCCGAGGGCAGTTCAGGGACTTCCGGATGACCCCGGCCGGCACCACGCCGTCCGCTGGCCAACAGGTGACCTGGGAAGGAACGGTCTGGGCCGGGTGGGTCGATCTCAGATTCACCCTAACCGGGGCTACGTCGATGAGCCTGTCTCTCTACTTGGACACCGACGGGGATGGCGTGCCGAAGCCGGCACGGCCTGAAGACGCGGTGCGCCTGGTGTTCCTGAGGGCCTGCAAGACGAACCCACCTGGGGTGCCGTTCGGGATCTCGGTGCCCGTTAACCTGGGGGCGCTCCGCCCGAGCCACAACTTCTCGGTCACGTACGTGCCCCCTGGGGTGGATCCACGGGAGCGGCCCGACGAGGTGGTGAGCTGGTACATCGAGGACAAGGAACGCCAAGCGGGCTGCCGATAACACAGGCTGCCAGCATGAAAAGGACGGAACCGGGGCCTGTTCCCCTCAGGTCCCGGTTCACATTATCCTGGCGTGAGTCCCACCGCTCCCCGCACGAATAGCGTTGCCTCACCAAGTCCTGCCACGCCAGCCGGGATGATCTCCTTGGCGGTGTTGACGCTCACCGCGATCCAGAATCGCGTGATCTCCCATTCCCCTTCTCCGCCTCGGCTGGATACGACTCGGGCCTGGATACCGATGACCTCTCCCCGTTGGTTGATCACCGGCCCTCCAGAATGGCCCTTGTCACCAGGTGCGTTATGTTGGAGCAGGCACACCCCGTCATGGGTCACACGTTGCCCCTGCACCGTGCCCGCGACGGCGATGAAACCGAATCCCAATCCAACCGTCGGGTAACCCAACACCCGGATCTCCTCGTCGTAGCCGACCGTGTCGGAGTTCCCCAACGGGAGGGCGCTGAGCCCGGTGGCCGAGATCTTGAGCATGGCCACGTCAGCGTTATCTTGATCTTTCGCCGGATTCCACTTCGGGTGGACCTTGACCACGGAGGCGGTGTAGGTACGGGACTCCTCGACGAGCACCTCGATCTTGCTGGCCCCATCGATGACATGAGCTGCGGTGAGGATGTAACCGTTGGGAGAGATGATCACTCCGCTTCCGGTGGAATAGAGCTTGTTGCCCTGACCGTCGGTCTCGCCCGTATCGGCCTGGATGAACACCACTGCCGGCTTGCCCCAGGCGATGACCTGCGACCAGGTGGCCCCGGAAGGAAGGGGGGAACGTGGCAGCGGGGTTGGCGAGGGAGGCGTTGGGGTCCCTGGCCCCACGGATGTGGCCGGCTCGATGGCGAACTCCACAGACTTGCTTCCTCGGGCGAACCGGATCGCCGCCACCACCCGCCATTTCCCCACGAGGCTGGCCGCCCGCGTCCCGCGGATCGCCAGCTTCCCCTCTCGGCCATATATCCTGTAGTAGTACGCGTCACGCTCCAAGTCCCACGAGTCCGTTTGGTAGACGCTCCCATCCGGGGCGTACCAGGTCAAGGTTAGCGTGTAGTACATGGACGTCCCATGGGGAGGGATCTCCGCTTCCACCTTGCAGTAGGCGTAGACGTCGTGGGTGGAGAACACCGGGGTCGAGTGGCCGGTGCCCCATCCGCCCGGCTGTTTACTCATCTGGATCTTCGTGACCGTCTGCGCGTGGCCGACACCTGTGGCCAGACCCAGGACGAGGAGCAACGCCAACCCCCACCTTACCCTGCACATCGCCGATCACCTCCAGGAAAAAAGCGGACCCTGGTGGGCCCAGGGTCCGCTTTGACTGCGATCGGACGAGCCGTGGTTAGAACGTGAACTTCCAGCCGAGGTCGAGCAGGAACTGACCGGCCGACAGGCCCGAAGCCACAACGACGTCCGGGTCCATCGGCAGGCCCGCGGTAATGCTGAAGCTGAGGTTGCTCATGACCGGGATCGACGCCGAGAACATGAGCCGGGACAGGTCGAACAGACCGCCCTGGATAGTCCCGGGCTTGGCGAAGTACGCGGTCGCGGTCACGCTATACGTGCCGCCGCAGCAGCCGGGGCCGCAGAACTTGGCCTTGATGTACTCGTACTCGTTAGTCCGGAACCCGGCCCCCTCGTACCAGGAAGGCTGCGAGCAGGTGGCGTCATCCACGGGCGGCTCGGCGAGCACGGTCATGAACTCGATGAAGCTGCAATCGCCGAGCGGGCAGTTGAGCTTGAACCCGTAGATTTCAAGGCCGGCGAACTGGAACTGCTGCCACCCGATCACGTCGGCGTAGATCGTCACACACCCCTCGCCGAACCCAGCGAACTTCGGGGTCAGTGTGACGATCTTGTAGTCCACCCCGAACTCCACGCTCAAGTCGAACGAGATCCCACAGCAGAAGTCAAAGAGATCGGCGATCTCGAACAGGAAGTACTCGACCCCCTTCTCCTTGGTGAAGTAGAGCTCGAAGTCGTAGGTGATGCCGCAGCAGAGGCCGACGTCGGTCAAGGTGAGGGTAGCACTGCCGAACATGATCCCGGTGCAGCAGTCCTCGAACGTCACCTCAAGCGTCGCCGGGGGGACAGTCAGCCCGACGGTGTACAGCATGTACGACCCGGTCTGGGTGCACGGCCACGGGCACTTGTACGGATACGCCCAGTGGGCCACCTTCAGGTCGAGCTTGATCCCCGCGAAGTCGAGCGAGGTGGCGAAGTCGGCCGACTTGTAAGCCGGCGGGATGACGACATAGTCGGTGGGGACCCAGTTCCCCGCGCCGTCGCACTCCCAACAGCGCACCTTAGTGACGCCGGCGTTGAACGCCACGTTGGAGGTGATCGAGAACGGCCCGAAAACGCCCGACAGCCCGAACGCCTGCTCGGTGAACCCGATCTGGGTTCCGGACGCTACCTGGTCTGTATCGCCAAACGTGGACTTGCTGGTGATCGTCCAGCCGTTGAGCGTCGTCTTCAGGTTAAGGACCGACGACCGGAGCTCCACTCCCGGCAGGACCCGGAACGTCAGCGACCAGTCACCGGTCAGCGATGTGAGCTGCGCGGCGCCCATGACGCCAAACATACACAGAACCAAACCAATCGCGAGAGCCCGCTTCATGAACCTACCTCCTTTCAAATCCTAACCAATCACAACAAAGCTTCCTTCGGGATCCCGAACATCCCACGTACAGCGCACCTTCTTCCGTAACGTCTATCACCTCCCTGTAGATAGCAGTACGTAGGCCATTCTAGCGATCCTGCCTCCCCCTGTCAAGACCTCAGCGTCGGGGATGAACTCCGCGGGCGGGCCCGGTGGGGTCCGTTATCGCCCTTCATGGGCGCGGGGGGTCCGAGATGGTCCGTAGCGTCGGCCTTCATGGCCGACGTTGTCGCCCTTCATGGGCGACGTCCGCGGGTCGACGTCGGAGCAACGCGCGCATGAGAAGGCCCCCCTGCTTTCAGGATCCCTGGTCATCGGGTACAAAATCAGAACGTGAAGATCCAGCCCATCTTGAAGCCGGTCGTCTCACTCACATCCACCGCGACCGATGCGGTGAGGATGAAGTTGGCGAGGACCGGGATCGCCATGTCCATCTTCAGCCGCGATAGCCCGAACAACGACCCTGCCGGTTGGAAGTAGACGGACACGGTCAGCGTGTATGTGCCGCCGCAACAGCCCGGGCCGCAGAATCCGAGCTTCACATACTCGAATTCGTCGCCCTGGAACAGGTCCTCGTCATCCAGGGCCTCCTCCACTTCGGCCACGTCGAGGGCGGTCAGCAACTCCACGAACCGGCACTGGGCAAATTCGCAGCGTATCTTGTAACCGTAGATCGCGATGCCAAGCCAGGTGCTCGTCACATCATCCCAGAGCACATCGCCGTAGACTTCCACGCACGCCTGCCCGAGGCCGTTCCACTTCGGCGTGAGGTTCACGGCTTTAGCGCTTACGGTGAACTTCGCCGATGCCTCGATCGCGATCCCGCAACAGAACGGTATCTCCAAGGTGAACTCGGTGTAGCCGAACCCGAGCTTGGTGAAGACCACCTCGGCATCGTAGGTGATGCCGCAGCACAGGGAAGCGTCGGAAAGGGTAATGGTGACGTCCTTAAAGGCGATCCCGCTGCAGCAGTCCTCGAACCGGACGGCGAGGGTCACCGGGGGGGCGGTCGTCTGGAGGGTGATCAAGGTGTAGCTCCCGGTCTGGGGGGGGCAGCATGGCCACATATATTCACCCTCGGAATCCTCGCCGTTATCCTCGGTGTGATATGGGAAGGTCCAATGCTGCATCTCGGCGGAGACCTCCAGCCCAGCGAACTGGAGCGTTGAGGAGAGCCAGGCCGACTTGTAGGCGGGGGCGGTGAGGGTCACCGCTTCGGTTTGGGGGCTGCAGCCATTGGGGTAGGTCACGATCACCGTGTCCGTACTCTGAGGGTTGAAGTCGAGTTCGCCGGCGACGATGACGGGCCCGAACCGCCCTAGCAACCCGAACGACTGGCTGGTGAGCCCGAGCGAGGTGAACTCGGTGGTGCTGGTGACGCTCCAACCGCCGCCGATGGCGTAGGTCAAGGACAGCGTGGTCTCCTCCAGGCTTGGACCTGGTGGGGCAGGGAGAATGGCCAGGCTACTCTCCCATCGTCCACTCAGCTGACAAGCTGCGGTCAGGCTGAACGCGCATAGCGCAAGGCAAAACGCAGCGTGCTTCATGGGCTTTCGCAAATTCGGTTATATAGCGCAGCCATTTGCCGACCCAGGGAGCAGGTTCTCCCCCCACGGGAAGGAGGTCCGTGATCCCCGTCACGTTCCTCGGAGTGGAGTGGGGCGACAGACGTATGGCGCGGTAGAATGGTCTTGCCATGAACGGCCTCGGTCGAGGGAAAGGGAATCCCGACGTCGGGGATGAACCGCGCGAACGTCGGTGATAAACCCCGACGCTACGGGTCTGGGGTGTAGCGTCGCCCTTCATGGGCGACGTTATCGGCCTTTATGGCCGACGATGGGGGTTCGATACGGGTCCTTCCGACGGGTTCCCTCCGCGCGGCCTCGGCGCCCTCAGAAGAGACCGAGCTCCTTCGGAGCTCGGCATCTCCCTCCCCGATCTCGGCGGTGAGGATCGCTCGTCGGGGATAAACCCCGACCTCAACGTCGGGCATGAAGCCCGACGCTACGGAACTGGGGTGTAGCG
>JACIWI010000058.1 GCA_014361055.1 Candidatus Bipolaricaulota bacterium | reverse complement strand
GGGCGGGATGTTTTTGGGGGGGGGGGGGGGCGGGGCCCTTTGAGGTGCACGTGCGGGCGCCCGCAGCTTCTCTTTCCCTGGGGGAATACCTCCGCCTCCTGGACCGCGACTTAAGCCTCGCCGGGCAGAAGCTCGCGGGTTCCCTGTTCATCTGGGAGACTTCGGCCCCCCTGCCCGCCTCCGTGCGGGAGCTGGTGAGGCGAGGACGGCGGCAGGGGTGGGCTTTCTGGGAAGAGGGAGGGTGGCCCGTCCCGCGGTTTCCCTTCACGGGATTGGACTTGAGGAAGGGTGTGCTGAGGAGAGGGGCTATCTTTTTGAGAAGGGAGAGCGGTGATGAGCAGGAAAGTCGGTATCGTCGTGTCCCTGGCGCTGGCCCTTATTTTCACCCTCCTCATCGTGAGCGCGGCCGGGAAGGAGAGCCGCGACACGGTTCGGGTGGCCCGGACGACGGCCTTCATACCGGTCGGGGAGGAGGTGACGGCCGACAAGCTTGAGGCGGTGGAGGTCCCCCGGAAGCTCGGGGCGGGGCTTGCTTCGCCCGAGGAGGCCCGGGGGAAGTTCGCCGCGGTTTCCCTGGTCAAGGGCCAGTTCGTCCCCGCTGAGGCGCTGGACGCGGCAGGAGCGCCCCGGCCGGGGCACGTGGAGGTGTTCGTCCCCGTGGACGTCTCCAGCTCGGCCATGGTTTTGCCCGGGCAGGCGGTGAACGTCCACATAGTGAACAAGGACGCCGGCCAGGCCCCGGTGGTCCTGGAGAACGTGCGGGTGCTCCACGTGGTGGGGCGCCAGGGAGAGAGCCTGCCGCAGGCGAAGGAGGGCATCGTCCCTGGGGGGTCCGAGCCGGCGGCCGTGGGGCTGGAGGTGCCCGGAGATCGGGCTCCCGGGCTGGTCGCGGCCGCGTCCCGGAAGGCCGTGTACCTCACCAGGTCGAAGTCCGGCCTGTAGTTTCTGTCCGTGCGCGGGTTTCGCGTCCGAGCCGGCAGAGGAGCCCCGGAGCTTCCCGGGGCTTTTCTTTTTGCCAAACTGAAAAAGAGAAAGGGGGGAGCGGCCCGGGCCCCCGGAGGGATCCGAGGACCCGGAGCCGGAAGCCGTGTGGAAGAGCCTGCTTTTGGGCGAAGAGGGAGACCTCGTGGAGTACCTGGTCAGGGTCACGGTGATCGGCCTCGGCAGCGCGGCCATATTCTTCGGCATTCTCGCGGCGCTGCGGCGCCAGGGAGGGGTGCTGATTGACCGGATTGAGTCCCTTGGTTTTTAGCGGGAGCTCGTATCTCCCGTTTGCCGCCGCGCTCGCCGGCGCGGGGATCTCCGCGTACACGGACCTCAAGACCGGCAGGATAAAGAACACCGTCACCTTTCCCATGATCGCCTTCGGGTGGGGGTGGTCCTTTGCCCTCGGCGGGTGGCAGGGATTTGGTGCGAACGTCCTCGTGTCCTGCGCGGTGGGGGCGGTGTCAACCCTGGCGGGAAAGATGGGCCCCGGCGACGTAAAGCTCATTCTGGGCATTGCCGCGTGCCTGGAGTCGCCTTTGAGCCTTTTCTTCGGGGCGTTCCTTTTCATGGCCCTGGCGGTGAGCGCCGTGTTCGTGCGGCTTAAGGTCCACGGCTTCAGGCTGAAGGCGGCGCTCGCGGCCATGAGGGCGGAGGCCCTCATGGAGATCGGCGGGGTGAAGGACGCGGGCGCGGCGGTTCACGGGGAGAAGGTGAGGCACCCGGGCGGGCCGGTCATCTTCGCGGCGCTCGTCCTGTGCCTGGCCTGGACGTGGTTCAAGGGGGTGCCGTCGATATGAGAGGGTTTATCTTGTCCGAAGAGGGGGACGTCGTGGAATGGTTGGTGGGAGCCTTGGTCATCGCGCTCGGCTCCATCCCCATCATCGTGGGGCTCGTCCAGGCGGTGCTCGCCGCGGCGGGCCGGGGGGAAAGCGCGATCCGGGAGCTGGTCCGGTCCGGCTACTGAGGGGCGGGTCCGGGTGGGCCGTGATCGAGACGCTCATCACCCTCCCGCTCCTCGCCTTCCTCCTGTTCGCGGCGGTGGAGTACTGGGGCGTGCTCACCGTCTACCAGCACGCGGAGAGCCTGAAGTACTGGGCCCTGTCCAGGATGGAGGTCGAGGGCGGCCTGCCGGCGGAGGACAGGGACGAGCTTTTCGCCAGGCTCGTGGAGATCGGCGCGGACCCGGACACCATCGAAATCACCGGGGACGTGCTGGACGGGAGGGACCCGGTTCCCTGGCCGGGCCGGGTCGAGCTCCGCATCGAGTTCGTCCCCGAGTATTTTGACGGCTTCACCGCCCGGGTGCTCCTGGGGCAGGGCCCGGGCGAGCCGGTCGTGATAGGGGTGGAGGGCAGTGCCGTCAGCCAGAAAATCGTCGCCGAATGAGCGCGGCTCGGTGGTGGTCGCGCTCCCCCTGGTGGTGCTCTTATTCGCTGTCATGACGTGGGTTGCCGCCGTTTCCCAGGACGTGGCGGCTGCCGACGTCGTCTTGAGGGAGTCCGCGGCCCTGGCGGTCAAGGCCGCGGCCAGCTCACACGACCCGGAGACGGGGGAGATCGACTTTCACCGGGCGAGGGTGAGGTTCGAGAAAAGCCTGAGAGACAACCTCGAGCTCGACGGCAGCCTGAAGCCCGAGAAAGGCTCTCCTCTTGCCGACCGGCCGGAGTACGTGCTGATCCTTTACAACGGCTTTCCCGGGGAGGACCGGCCGGCCGGGGTGCGCTATGAGTTCAGCGGCGGACGTTTGACCGAGGTCGAGGTTTCTCAGCGGGGGTTCCCCGCCACCTTTTGCCTGGGTGAGGGTGTTGCCGTGGAGCTCGACTCTCCCGGGGCGATAGCCGTGGTGGGCGTATACCCCCGGCGGGCTTTCCGTGAGCCCGCGCTGTTCCGGCGGTGGGCAGCGGCCGAGGTGGCGGACGCCGGCGGCCGGCGCGTGGTGGTGCTCAAGAAGTCGGCCGGTTCGGGCGCATAGGTCTTTTTCGAAAGGGGGTGGCGAGCTTGCTCTGCCTCATTGCCGCCGAGGAGGGCGCGGCCGAGAAGATACGCGAAAACCTCGAGAAGAGCGGCCTCTACCCGGGCTGGGAGTTCGAGACCTGCACGAGCTTCGGGGAGCTCGCCCGGCCGCACCGCCGGCCTCCCGACGTGGTGGTGGTCAGCCGGTTCCTCCCGGGAGAGGACGCCGCGAACGTCCTCAAGAACCTGCCGCTCCTTTTCCCCACGGCCCACATAGTTCTCCTCGCCGGGACCGCGAGCGAGCGGCAGAGGGCGTACATCAGGACGGCCCGGAGGTACGGGCTCAACAACATAGTGACCGGCAGGCTTCCCGGCGACCGCCCCTACACCATCTTCGCCGCGCTCGTGTCCGCCAGGGAGCCGGAAGAGGACGGGTATTCCCTGGTGGACGGAGACTCTCCGCTGGAGGCGGAGCCGGAGCGTCCCGCCTTGCCCCGGGAGAGGGAGACTCCCCGGG
>JACIWI010000057.1:16872-22861 GCA_014361055.1 Candidatus Bipolaricaulota bacterium | reverse complement strand
CCCTGACCTCGCGGTGATCTGCACCCCCGCCTCCTCCGTGCCCGGGCTCGTGCGGGAATGCGGCGAGGCGGGGATCCACGGGATCATCATCGTCTCCGCCGGGTTCAAGGAGGCCGGAGCGGAGGGCCGGGCACTGGAGGAGCAGGTCCGGGATGAGGCAAGAAAGTTCGACGGGATGAGGATCATTGGCCCGAACTGCCTGGGGGTCATCGTGCCCGGGATCCGCATGAACGCCAGCTTCGCCGCGGCGATGCCCGGGGATGGCCACGTGGCGTTCGTCTCCCAGTCCGGGGCCCTGTGCACTTCGGTCTTGGACTGGGCGCTCGAGGAGGGGATCGGGTTCTCGCACTTCGTGTCCATCGGGAACATGGTGGACGTGGACTTCGGCGACCTCATCGACTACTTCGGCGAGGACGAACGGACGCGGTCCATCATCCTGTACGTGGAGTCCGTGAGCGACGCCCGGGAGTTCATGTCCGCGGCGCGCGCGTTCGCTCGCACCAAGCCGATCGTGGTGTACAAGGCGGGGCGGTTCGCGGAGTCGGCCCGGGCCGCCAGCTCCCACACCGGGGCCCTGGCCGGCGAGGACGCGGTGTACGACGCGGCGTTCCAGCGGGCGGGGATGGTCCGGGTGTACGAGATCGGGGACATCTTCGACTCCGCGGAGCTTTTGGCCCGGGTGCGACCTCCCCTCGGTCCCAGGCTCGCCATCGTCACCAACGCCGGGGGACCGGGGGTGATGGCCACCGACGCCCTCATCGCCCGCCACGGGCAGCTCGCCGAGCTCAGCCCGGACACGTTGGAAAAGCTTAAGAGCGTTCTGCCCCCGTTTTGGTCCCACGGGAACCCGGTGGATGTCCTCGGGGATGCCTCGCCGGAGCGGTACGTCCAGGCGTTGGAGGCCGTGCTCGCCGATCCGGGTGTGGACGCGGCCCTGGTCATCCTGACCCCGCAGGCGATGACCGATCCGACGGCCACGGCCCAAGCGGTGGGGGAACTGGCCCGCCGGGCCCCGAAGCCGATCCTGGCGGCGTGGATGGGCGGGGTCATGGTCCGGGAGGGGGTGCACATCCTGAACAGGGCCGGTGTGCCCACCTATCCCAACCCGGACCAGGCCGTCCGGGCGTTCATGCACCTCGTGGACTACGGGCGCAACCTGGAGCTCCTGTACGAGACCCCGCGGGACATCCCGGTCCGGTTCACCTTGGACCGGGGGAAGATCCGCAAGCGGTTCAAGCCCGTGCTCGCCAAGGCGGACATCCTGTCCGAACCGGATTCGAAGGCGCTGCTCTCCGCGTACGGGATCCCGGTTACCGTGCCCCAGGCCGCCCGGTCCGCGGACGAGGCAGTGGCGGCTGCCCGCAAGGCCGGCTACCCGGTGGTCCTCAAGGTCCTGTCCCCGGACATCACCCACAAGACCGACGTGGGCGGGGTGGTCCTCGGCCTGCGCACCGACGACGGGGTGCGCCAGGCGTTCGAGCAGATCATGAACACGGTGCACGAGCGCCGCCCGGATGCCCGTATCGACGGTGTGACCGTACAACGGATGGTACGGGCGGAACACGGATTCGAGATGATCCTCGGGGCCAAGGTCGACCCCACGTTCGGGGCGGTGATCATGGTGGGGATGGGCGGGGTGGCGGCGGAGGTGTTCCGCGACACCGCGCTTGGGCTCCCGCCCTTGAACGAGCGGTTGGCCCGGCGGATGCTGGAGTCGCTCCGGAGCTGGCCCCTCCTCCGTGGGTACCGTGGCCGACCGGGAGTGGACCTGGACCGCCTGATCGAGACGATCATGCGCTTCTCCTACCTCATCGCCGACTACCCGGAGATCAAGGAGCTCGACATCAACCCCCTCATCGTGGCCCCGGACGAGCTGGTGGCGGCGGACGCCCGGGCAGTGGTGGACCGGGAGCTCTTGGACAAGCCACCCCGTCCCTACTCTCACCTCGCCATCCGTCCCTATCCCGAGGGCTACACCCGAACGGTCACCCTGAAGGACGGGGCCCAGGTCACGCTGCGGCCGATCAAACCGGAGGACGAGCCCCTCTGGCACGAGATGCTGGCCATCTCCTCCCGGGAATCGATCCGGTTCCGGTTCCGGTACATCTTCAAGGAGACCACCCACCAGATGGCGATCCCCTACTGTTTCATCGATTACGATCGGGAGATGGCCATCGTCGCCGAGCTCGACGAGGACGGGCGGCGCAAGCTGGCCGGAGTGGGGCGTCTCGTGGCCGATCCCGACCACGTGGCCGCGGAATACGCGGTGTTCGTGGCCGACCCGTGGCAGAACAAGGGCCTGGGCGGCCTTCTCACCGACTGCTGCCTCGACATCGCCAAGGGGTGGGGGATCAAGCGGGTGACGGCGGAGACGACCCCGGACAACGTGCGGATGATCGCGATCTTCCAACACCGGGGGTTCAAGATCGAGCGCCGCGCCGAGGAAGGCGTGGTGCTGGCAGACAAGGCCCTGACCTGAACTACAGCGTAACCGAGAAAGGAGCGATGTGAACCTCGAAAAGAAACTGCAAGCCCTATCCGATGCGTTTGGTGTGGCCGGGTTCGAGGACGAGGTGCGGGAGGTCCTCCGGGACATGGTCTCACCCTACGTGGACACCTGCGAGGTGGATCCGCTGGGCAACCTCACTTGTTCCCGAGGCAGCGGGGATGCGGTCATGCTCGACGCGCACATGGACGAGGTCGGGTTCATGGTCCGCTGGATCGAAAAAGAGGGGTACCTCCGCCTCACCGGCCTCGGGGGCTGGGACGAGCGCATCCTCCTCGCCCACCGCCTCACCCTCAAGACCCGCGACGGCGGCAAGGTCCACGGCGTGATCGGCACCACCCCGCCCCACATCCTGTCCGAGGACGAACGGGGGAAAGTGGTACCGCTCGAGGACCTGTTCGTGGACGTGGGGGCCCGAAGCCGCGAGGAGGCCGAGGAGATCGGGGTTCGTATCGGCGACCCGGCCACCATCCACTACCCGTTCCAGCGGATCCGGGAGGGGTACGTGACCGGGAAGGCGTTCGACGACCGGGCAGGGTGTCTCGTGGCGGCGGAGGCCCTGCGGATCCTGGCCGAGGAAAAGCTGCCCTACCGCCTGGTGGTGAACTTCGCTGCCTGTGAAGAGGGCGGGCTGCGAGGGGCACGGGCCGCGGCCTTTCGGGTGGCGCCGAAGCTGGCCTTAGCTGTGGAGGGGACGATCGGGGCGGACATGCCCGGGGTCCCGGAGGCCAAGCAGCCGGTGCGCCTGGGGAAGGGCCCGGCGATCACCTTGGCCGATCGGTCCATCACCGTGAACCCCAGGCTCGTGCGGTTCCTGGAAAAAGTGGCCGAGGAGAACGGAATTCCCTACCAGTACAAGCTCCCGGCCTACGGTTCGACCGACGCCGGGGCGATCCACCTCGAGCGGGGTGGGACCCTAGCCGGGGTGGTGTCCGTCCCCTGCCGGTACATCCACTCCCCGGTGTCCACCCTCCTTCTTTCGGACCTCGAGGCGACGATCCGGCTGGTGGTGGCCTTTTTGAGGAGGGCGGCGGAGCTCCTATGAAGCGGGTGCACCTTTTCATCTCCGGCCGGGTCCAGGGCGTGTTCTTCCGGGCCCACACCCGGGACCTCGCCCTGCGTCTGGGGCTCACCGGCTTTGCCCGGAACCTCCCCGACGGGCGGGTGGAGGTGGTGGCCGAAGGCCCAGAGGAGAAGCTCCAGGAGCTCGTGCGGTTCTGTCACCGCGGGCCGCCAATGGCCGAAGTGACCGGGGTGGACGTGCGGTGGGAGGAGCCCACCGGTGCTTTCACCGGCTTTGCCGTGTCTCAGGGGTCAGATCTTGTCTTTTGACCTTTGTCTCCATGCCTAAACAAATGGATCTTCCACCACGGTACCTTGCTCCCCTGCTACCCCTGCCGCCTACCGCTTGACGTACATGTGGCGCTTGATCTCCTGCTTGGTTGATTTCTCAAACGGCTTCTCGACGATGGTCAGCGACTCCTTGTCCTTCAGGCGCTTGAAGGGGGCCAAGTTCTTCTGAGCTTCCCTGATCTTCTCCCACAGGAACGCCCGCGCTGCCTCCGGGCCCTCCACCCCCTGCTCGCGGAGAAGCGCCCAGTTCGGATAGACCATCGCCGCCACCGTGGGCTGGCCGCGCGTCTTGTCCTCGTACACCAGCACCTCTTCCACCTCGGGGATGCGCTGGAACTCCCACTCTACTTCCTCCGGATAAACCTTCTTCCCGCTCTCGAGCACGACCACGTTCTTCTTCCGGCCGGCGAGGAATAGCTGCCCGTTGTAGTCAAGCTTCCCCAGATCCCCGGTCCGGAACCACCCGTCCGGGGTCAGCACCTCCCGGGTCCGCTCGGGGTTCTTGTAATAGCCAAGCATCACGTTGGGACCCTTCGCCATCACCTCGCCAAACCCATCGGCATCGGGACGGTCGATCTTGATCTTTACCCCCGGCAGAGGACGGCCCACCGTGCCAGCATGGGGGGTGAACGGCTCGGAGAACGTGAGCACCGGAGCGGTCTCGGTGAGCCCGTATCCCTCGATCGTGCCGAGCCCAAGCCGCCTGAGCCCAGCCCCGACCTCCGCCGCGAGCGGCGCCCCGCCGGACACGAAGAACCGGAACCCCCGGGAAAGGAGCTTGCGCTTGAGGAAGAACCCGAGGACCTTCGGGGCATACCGGTACAACAGGCGCCGCACCGGACTCCCCTGGAAGTTCTCCTGGAGCCGGCGCCACAGGGCGTGGTACAGCTTGGGCACCCCCACCAGCACCGTCACCCCAACCCGTTGGGCCACGGCGATCAGGTTCCGGTAGTCGTCGGTGTAGGTGACCGTGGCCCCCACCCACAGGGGGGCGAGCAGGCTCGCGGTGAGGCCGTAGATGTGGTACCACGGGACGATGGTCACCGCACGGTCCTCGGGTCCCAACGGAAGCACCTGGAGGATGGCCTCGATGTTGGCGGTGATGTTGCGGTGACAGAGCATGACGCCTTTCGAGTCGCCGGTGGTGCCGGAGGTGTACATGAGCACGGCCAGCTCCTCGGGGTCAGGCCGCACGTCGGGGATCGCCACCTCCTCCTCGGGGAGCACGTCCCACAGGGACAGCGCCCCCAGGGCCACCTCCACCGAAACCACCTCCGCGAGGGACGACACCTCCTGGGGCAGGGGGAGGAGTTCCTGGTAGCGGTCCGGGGCGCAGAACAGGATCTTGGCCTCCGCCTCGCCGAGGAGGCGGGCCACCTCCACCGGCTGCAGGCCAGCGTCCAACGGCACCACCACCGCCCCAGTCCGCTGGACGGCGAAGAACGCCACCGCCCAGCCGATGGAGGGCTTGGCAAGAAGGGCTACCCGATCGCCTTTCTCCACCCCGTGGGCGGCCAACCACGCCGCCAGTTTCCCCGCCAGGTCCCACAGCTCGCGGTACGTCATCTCGCGGTACTCGACCATCCCCCCGCGGGAAACGGGCATGCGCAGGGCCACCTGGTGTCCGTACCGCTCAACCGCGCGCACAAAGAACTCCGGGATGCTCACGTACCGTCTACTGGACCGCTGGGTCATCTCCCGCCTCCCCAAGCTTAAGGTAATCCTCCACGGCCAACGCGGCCAACGCCCCCTCCGCAGCGGCGGTGATCGTCTGGGGGTGGCGCCCCGTGGGATCACGCACGTCGCCGGCAGCGAACACGCCCGGCCGATCGGTGCGCAGGAGCAAATCGGTCTTTATATACCCAGTTTCGGTCAACCCGACAACCCCACGCAGCCATTCCGTGTCCGGCCGATACCCGATCTTCGCGAACACCCCGTCCACCGCCATCTCCCGCGCCTCCCCGCTTCCGAGGTCACGCAGTACGACCGCGGAGAGGCGCCCGGCGCCCCGCACTTCCTCCACCACCACGTTCCACAGGAACCGGATCTTGGGGTGAGCAAGCGCCCGCTCGCGCAACGTGGCCGCGGCTCGGATCGCGTGGGGATCGTCCTGGGGATGGCGGACGGCAA
>JACIWI010000057.1:0-16862 GCA_014361055.1 Candidatus Bipolaricaulota bacterium | reverse complement strand
AAAGCTTGGCCAGGAACAGGGCCTCGGCGAGGGCCCCATCCCCCGCCCCCACCACCAGCACCACCTTGTCCCGGAAGAAGTAGCCGTCGCAGAGGGCGCAATAGGAAAGGCCGCGCCCCACGAACTCCTGCGCCCCTTTGGCCGGAAGCTCCTTGGGGTGGGCCCCCATCGCCAAGATCACCGCCCGCGCCCGAACCTCACCGGCCGAGGTGTGGAGAACCCACCCGCCTTTCTCCCGAACCAGGCGGTGGACCCCGGCCATCCGGATCACCGCCCCCAGCCGCTCTGCCTGGCGGCGCATCCGGTCGGCGAGCTCGGCACCGGGGATCGGTTCGGGGAACCCAGGATAGTTCTCGACGAGCTCGGCCTCCAGGAGCTGGCCCCCTGGGACGGCCCGCTCCAGGATCACCGCGGACAGGCCAGACCGGCGGGCGTAGATGGCGGCGGCAAGCCCGGCCGGCCCCCCCCCGACGATCCCCACATCCCACCGGTCGCTCGGGGCTCCGGTCATGGCTCGAACTCGCGGACCTCGAACACGCCCTCGGCGGCCTTCATGATCTCCAGGATGCGGGTCCGCGCGCTCTCAAGCTCGGCCTTGACCTCGGCGGCGAGCTTAACCCCTTCCTCGAAGAGCCTGAGGGACTCCTCGAGCGGCACTCCGCCCTCCTCAAGCTTGGCCACGATCGCCTCAAGCCGGTCCAGCTTCTCCTCGAGGGTCACCCGCCTCCACCTCCTCCACCCGCGACCGGAGCCTGCCCTGGCCAAGCACCGTCTCCACGACATCCCCCCGCTCGACCTCCCCCGCCCGCCGGAGCGGGCGCCCATCCGGGCCCAGGGTCAGGGAGTATCCCCGCGACAGGATACCGAGGGGGCTCGCCCCCTCCAACCGCGCGATCAGCCGCTCTGCCCGGGCCTGGGCCGCGAGGAGATGGGGCCGCACCACCAGGGATAGCCGCTCCGCGATGTGGTCCAGCCGCTCTTCCCGCTCCTCCACCAGGGCGAGCGGAGCCCGGAACGGCCGCCGCGCCATGGCCCGGATGAGCCGCTCCTTCCGGTCCGCGACCAGAACCTCGGGGGCGCGGAGCGGCCGGCGGCGCAGGGCCTGATCCAGCCGATCCATGGGGGCGAGCAGGGTACGCACGGGATCCCGAAACACGCGCCGGGCGAGGACCCGGCGCAACGCGGCCTCGGTCCGGTCCACCGAGGCCAGCACCGCCCCCCGTGCCCGCCGCAGGCGATCGCGCACCCGCTCCAGGAGCTCTGCGGCAGAGGGCACGGCGAGCTCGGCCGCCGCCGATGGGGTCGGTGCCCTGAGGTCGGCGACGAGGTCGGCGATCGTCCAGTCCACCTCGTGGCCCACCGCAGACACCACCGGCACCGGGGACGCGAAGATGGCGCGGGCCACGGCCTCGGTGTTGAACGCGGCCAGGTCCTCCGCCGCCCCCCCACCCCGGCCGACGATGAGCACATCCAGCGGGGTCTCACGGTGGAAGAGAGCGGCGTCGGCGATGGCCTGGGCCACCTCCCACTCCGCCCCCTCCCCCTGGACCCGCACCGGAAACACGTACAGCTCAGCGGGAGGCCAGCGGCGGGCGGCTACGGTGACGATGTCCCGGATCGCCGCGCCACGGCGGGACGTGATCACCCCGATCCGCCGCGGATAGGGGGGCAACGGGCGCTTGCGCTCCAGGGCGAACAGGCCCTCCGCCTCCAACCGCGCCTTGAGGGCCTCCAGCTCCTGCCGGAGGAGGCCAATCCCGGCCGGGTGCACGGTCCGCGCTCGCAGCTCGTACTTCCCTTGAGGCTCGTAGAGGGTGAGGGTGCCGAACACGAGCACCTCTTCCCCATCGGCGGGGATGTAGGCGAGAGGACGCAGCCCGCGGAACTGCACCACCTCCACCGCTGCCTGGGCGTCCTTGAGGGTAAAGTACAGGTGGCCGGTGGGGCCGAGCTTGGGCCGGGATACCTCCCCCCTCACCCACACCGCGGGGAACTGCCCCTCCAACACCTGGCGGACCAACCGGTTCAGGCCGGAAGGTGTGTAGACCTGGTCGTTCATGCCGCGAGCACCCGCACCAGGTTGGTCGTGCCCGGCCGCCCGAACGGAAACCCGGCAGTGAACACGACCCGGTCCCCGGCGGACACGAGCCCCGCGTCCCGGGCCGCAGCGAGCGAGTCCACGATCAGCTCGTCCGGCTCCCGGGCCGGGGCGATGGCCAGCGGGCACACCCCCCAAGCCAACGACAGCCGCCGAGCCACCAAGGGGTCCGGCGTGGTGGCCACCACCGGGACGCCCGGCCGGAACGAGGCCACCAGCCGCGCCGTCCACCCGGACACGGTGGCGCACACGATCGCCCGCGCCCCCACCTCCGCCGCCACCCGACACGCGGCATGGGCGATCGCCGCCGGCACCTCGCCCACGAGCTCGGTCGCCAACCCCGGCACCCGGATCGGGACCTCCCCGCCCTCTGCGGCCTGGGCGGCCCGGGCCATGGTCCGCACCGCCTCCACCGGGAACCGCCCCACCGCCGTCTCCTCGGAGAGCATCACCGCGTCCGCCCCGTCCCACACCGCCCCTGCCACGTCCGCCACCTCGGCCCGGGTGGGGACCGGGGCATCCATCATCGACTTGAGCATTTGGGTGGCCACGATCACCGGCTTGGCGTGGGCGTTGCACAGGTCCACCAGCCGCTTCTGCACGAGCGGCACCTGGTAGAGGTCGATCTCCACCCCGAGGTCGCCGCGGGCGACCATCGCCCCGTCGGCGGCGGCCACGATCTCGTCCATCCGCCGCACCGCCTCGCTCAATTCCACCTTGGCCAGGACCCACGGTCCGCCTTCGCCGAGGATGCGCCGGGCCTCGGCCACATCCTCCGGCCGCTGCACGAACGACAGGGCCACGAAGTCGAACCCCATCTCCCGGGCGAGGGCCAAGGCGTCCCGGTCGGCCGGGGTGAGGGCGGGGAGGGACAACGCCACCCCAGGGATGTTCACCCCCTTGCCGGCCTGGAGGACCCCACCCCGGATCACCCGGCACCGCACGGCCGAGCCATCCCGGCCCAGCACCACGAGCTCCAGGGCCCCGTCCGCCAGGAGGACCCGCGCCCCCGGGGGCAGAGCCGGGGCCACCTCGGGATGGGTGAGGGGAATGCCTCCCTCCCCGAGGAGCACCTCCTCGCCAGCCCGAAGGGACATGGGTTCCGGTAGAGACCCCACCCGGACCTTGGGCCCCCGGGTGTCCAGGAGCAGCCCCACCGCCCGCCCGGCGGCAGTCGCCGCCTGGCGCACGAGGCTGGCCAGGGCCCGATGATCGGCCGGATCCCCGTACGACGCGTTGATCCGGGCCACGTCCATGCCTGCCTCGATCATCGCCGCCACCACGTCCGCGCCCTGGGAGCTCGGGCCAAGGGTGGCCACGACCTTGGTCCGCTTCATCGTCGGCAGGAGCTTACCCCTTGCGACCAGACGCGGCCAGTTGCGTCCCAACCGGAAAGCGGATAAGCTGTTTTGTGTTCACCATGGGTCCCAGCCTTGGGCGTGAGCACCGTCTCCGCCGACGTCGGGACATCGCGCGGGCGTTTCGAGAGGGCCAACACGTTGAAGCGAAGCTCTTCGCGTTTCGCATCCTGCAGAAGGCGGAGCCCACCCCGCGCCTGCTGGTGGTGGCCGGCCGACGGTTGGGGGGGGCGGTGGCACGCAACCGCGTGAAGCGCGCCATCCGGGAGGGATTTCGCCTGCACAAGGAGCTGTTCGCCCACCTGGACGTGGTGGTCATGCCCCGCCCGGATGCGGCCCGGTTGCGGCCAGGGGAACTCAGCGCAAGGCTGGTGGAGGAGTTTCGGGAGGTGGTTCATGGCCAAGGAAACCCTGCTCACCAAAGAGGGGTTCGAACGGAAAAAGGCCGAGCTTGAGGCGCTCGAACGCCGCCTGTACCAAGAGATCCCGGAGCGGTTGAAGGAGGCCAAGGAACACGGCGGAGGGGACCTCCGGGAGAACAAGGAGTACATCTACCTGAAACAGGAACAGGAGTTCATCGAGGGCGAGGTGCGCGCCCTGCGGGAGCTCCTCGAGAACGCGCGCATCATCTCCGAGGACGAGCTCCGTACCGACGAGGTGGGGATCGGTACCCGGGCCATCCTGGAGGACGTGGAGACCGGGGCGGTGGCCACCTACACCCTGGTCCCTCCGGCAGAGGTGGACCTCCTCCAGAACCGGATCGGGATCGACTCGCCGGTGGGGATGGCCCTGCAGGCGCACGGCAAGGGCAAGGCGATCGTGGTCCAGACCCCAACGAAACGGGTCCGGTACCGGGTACTCGGCATCGAGAGGGGTTAACCCCCGTGGGGCTTCTTGGGGATCAGAGAGGCGAACGGTGAACAGGCTCAGCATGAATTCGGTTTCTTCGAGGTGATGGGCATGGTTGAAGCCGACCTTGTTGCCGCCCGGCGGGCGAAGCTCGACCGCCTCCGGGCCGAGGGCATCGACCCTTACCCGTACCGATACGAGCGCACCCACACCGCGGGCGACGTCCGCACCCGGTTCGGCGAGCTCTCCCCGAACAGCCGCACCGGGGTCCGGGTGTCCCTGGCCGGCCGGATCACGGCCCTGCGCCGGATGGGGAAGGCCACGTTCGCCGACCTCGTCGACCGCACCGGGCGCATCCAGCTGTTCGCGTCCGCAGGTGGCCTCGGACCGGACACGTACACACGGTTCGCCTCGGACCTCGACCTCGGCGACATCGTGGGGGTGGAGGGGGAGGTGTTCACCACCCGGGCCGGGGAGCTCACCGTGGACCTGGCCGGGTTCACCCTGCTCGCTAAGGCGCTGCGGCCCCTCCCGGAGAAGTGGCACGGGCTCCAGGACGTGGAGAAGCGCTACCGCCAGCGGGCACTGGACCTGATCGCGAGCGAAGAAGCCCGGGCGATCCTGGTCAAACGGGCGACGATCCTACGCACCATCCGGGGTTTCCTCGACGAGCATGGGTTCATCGAGGTGGAAACCCCGGTCCTCCAGCCAATCCCCGGCGGGGCCACCGCCCGCCCGTTCATCACCCACCACAACGTGCTCGACCGAGACCTGTACCTGCGCATCGCCCCCGAGCTTTACTTGAAGCGGCTCCTCGTGGGCGGGCTGGAGAAGGTGTACGAGCTCGGCAAGAACTTCCGCAACGAGGGGATCTCCACCGAGCACAACCCGGAGTACACCATCCTCGAGGCCTACGAGGCCTATGCCGACTACGAACAGGCGATGGAACTCGCGGAAGGGCTGATCGAGCGATGCGCGCTTGCCGTGGCCGGGGGCCATCGCCTAGAATACCAAGGCCGGGTGATCGATTTCTCTCGGCCATGGCGCCGCGTCTCGCTTCTCGAGATCGTGGCCGAGGCCAGCGGGTGCGATGTGGAGCGCCCGCTTCCCGAGCTCCTCGCTGAGCTCGACCGCCGGGGGATCGAGGTCCCGGAGCACCTGCGGCAGGGTCCGAAGGGGAAAGTGATCGAACACCTGCTGGAGACGCGGGTAGAGCAGGAGCTGTGGAACCCCACGTTCGTGTTGGATTTCCCCATCGACATCTCCCCCTTGGCGAAGCGGAAGCGCGGCCGGGCAGAGGTGACGGAGCGGTTTGAGCTGTACATCACCGGCCGGGAGATCGCCAACGCCTTCTCTGAGCTCAACGACCCCGATGAGCAACGGGACCGGTTCCTGGCCCAGGAACGCCTTCGGGCGGGTGGGGACGAGGAGGCCCAACGCATCGACGAGGACTTCCTCCGGGATCTCGAGCTGGGCATGCCCCCCGCGGCGGGGATCGGCATCGGGGTGGACCGGTTGGTGATGGTGCTGGTGGACGCGCCGTCCATCCGCGAGGTCCTCACCTTCCCGTTGCTCAAGTGAATGGGCGATGAGCGTGGTCGGATCGTTTCTCCCCATTCTGGACCGGATCGGCCGACGGTTGGACGGGTGGGCGGAATGGGTTCTGTCCTGGGACGAGCGGGCGCTGGATGGGATCAGCAATTCCCCTGTCCTGCGCCGTCTGGACGGCCTGCTCGTGGCCGTTACCTATGTCGGGTATGGCTACCTGTGGGGGATCCTCGCCCTGGTCCTGATCCTGTTCGGCAGCCTCTCCGATCACCGCAACGTCCTCATCGGCCTCGGGACGATGATCGTGACCCTGATCCTCTCCCAGGGGGCGAAGGCGCTCGTGGCTCGCCCCCGTCCGCGGTTCGTACGCCAGGGCTTCCACCACCAGTTCCTGACCAACTCCTCGTTCCCCTCCAACCACACCGTTGCCGCGTTCGCCATGGCCTACCTGGTGGCCCGGCTGTACCCGTCCTGGCCGAACGTGGCCACCATCTACGTGGTGGCCGCCCTCATCGGCCTGTCGCGGGTGTACCTGCGGGAGCACTTCCCGCTCGACGTGATGGGGGGAGCAGCGTTGGGCACGTACATGGCCCACGCGCTGTTCCCGTTGTTCGCGACCCTAGTCCTGTGAAAAGGGGTGGTACATGAATCCGTTGTTCGCAGCGCGTACCCGGGAGGCACGGCGCTCGGTTCTCCGTGAGCTCCTGAAGCTCACGGAGCAGCCGGACATCATTTCCTTCGCTGGAGGGCTTCCCGACCCGGACACCTTCCCGCGGGAGTTCCTGGCCAAGGTGGCCGCCGACGAGATCCTCAACAACCACCACAAGTCCCTCCAGTACACGACCACCGAAGGGAAGCGCCCCCTCCGGGAGCCGATCATCGCCTGGCTGGCCGAGGACGGCCTGCACTACACGCTGGACCAGCTCATCATCACCAGCGCCTCCCAGCAGGGGCTGGATCTGGTGGCCAAGACGTTCATCGACCCCGGCGATGCGGTGTTCGTGGGGTTGCCCACCTACCTCGGGGCGATCCAAGCGTTCCGCGCGTTCCAGGCGCATCTCGTGGGGATCCCTCTCCACGACGACGGCATGGACCTGGATGTGCTCGCGGTGGCCATCGCCCGGGCGAGGCGGGAGGGGCACCCGCCCAAGCTGATCTACGTGGTGCCCGACTTCCAAAACCCGTCCGGGATCACCTGGTCGGAGGAAAAGCGGCGCGGCCTCCTCGAGATCGCCCGTCGGGCCGACCTCGTGGTGGTGGAGGACATGCCGTACCGGAAGCTCAGGTTCGCCGGGGAGCCGGTGCCGCCGGTGGCCGCCCTGGACGAGGAGGGGCGGGTGGTGGTGCTGTTCACGTTCTCCAAGCTCCTCGCCGCTGGGCTGCGCCTGGGAGCGCTGGCCGGGGCGAGGGACATCGTGGAGAAGGTGGTGATCATGAAGCAGGCCACCGATCTCTGCACCTCTTCCCTCACCCAGCGCATCGCGATCCGGTTCCTCCAGGAGTACGACGTCAAGGGCCACATCCGCAACCTCTGTCACCACTACCGGGTCAAACGGGACGCCATGATCGATGCCCTCAACCGCTACATGCCCAACGAGGAAGGGATCTCCTGGACGACCCCGGAAGGGGGCCTGTTCCTGTGGGTGCGCCTTCCTGAGGAGGTGAACACCGAACGCATGCTGGAACGGGCCCTCCGACACAAGGTAGCGTACGTGATCGGGGCCCCGTTCTTCGTGGACGGCCGGGGCCAGAACACGATGCGCCTCTCGTTCTCCAGCGCCACCGTGGACCAGATCGAGGAGGGCATCCGCCGGCTGAGCAAGGTCGTGAAGGAAGAGCTCGCCAGCCTCCGCTCTCCCCAGCGCGTCTGATTGCGAACCCCCACCACCGACGCCCGCCCGGGCGTCGGTATGCCTAACCCAGTTCTCAGGATTACCGGATCGCCTGCTCGGTTTCCTTGTCGAACAGGTGCATCCGCTCCATCGCCGCGAGGAAGGTCACATCTTGGCCGGGTTGGATTGCCAGGTGCGGGTCGAGCTTGGCGACCACCTCGTTCCCAGCGCAGTCGGCGTACACGATCAGCTCGTCCCCTAGCGGCTCCCGCACCCGCACCTTGCCCACGAACGCTCGGCCCGGCTGCTGCTCCCGCACCATCTCCGGGGTCCGGATGTCCTCCGGGCGAAGGCCGAACACCACGTCCTTGCCCACATAGCCGCGCACGGCGTCCGTGGCCCGCTCCTCCGGGACGAGGAGCTTGAACCCCTTGCCCTGCACGTACAGGCGGCCGTTCTCCTCCATCAGACGGGCCTCGAGGAAGTTCATGGGCGGCGAACCGATGAACCCGGCCACGAACATGTTCGCCGGATGGTCGTAGATCGTCTGGGGATCGTCGTACTGCAAGACCAAACCGTCTTTCATCACCGCCACCCGCTGCCCGAGCGTCATCGCCTCCACTTGGTCGTGGGTCACGTACACGGTGGTCGTCTTGAGCCGTTGATGGAGCTCCTGAAGCTCGGCCCGCATGCGCACGCGGAGTTTCGCGTCGAGGTTGGACAGGGGCTCGTCGAACAGGAACACCTTGGGGTTGCGGACGATGGCCCGGCCCAGGGCCACCCGCTGGCGCTGGCCACCGGAGAGCTCGCGGGGCTTGGCCTTGAGCTTGTCGGTGATCCCGAGGAGCTCGGCCGCCTCCCGCACCCGACGGTCGATCTCCCTCTTCGGAAACTTGCGGAGCTTGAGGCCGAACGCCATGTTGTTGTACACGTCCATGTGCGGGTACAGGGCGTAGTTCTGGAACACCATGGCGATGTCCCGGTCCTTAGGGGGGACGTCGTTCACCCGGCGGTCTCCGATGAAGATGTCCCCGGCGGTGACCTCCTCCAAGCCCGCGACCATGCGCAGGGTGGTGGTCTTGCCGCAGCCCGAAGGCCCCACCAACACGACGAACTCGGCATCCTGAGCCTCCAGGGTCACGCGGTCCACCGCGGTGAACCCCCCGAACTTCTTGGTGACCTCGTTAAGCCGGACCTCCGCCATCCGCTCCTCCTTATCCACGTGGCCTTACCGCGGGCCTGGTTTGAGGGTAGCCAGGGACACCGGCGGGCGCAAGTCAGCCCCCGCCGATGGGGGGGAAGAAGGTCAAGGCGTCCCCGTCGGCGAGGGGGGTATCCAGGCCCCGAAGGTGGGCGACGTTGCGGCCGTTCAAGAACACGTGGAGGTGATCCCGCAGGTGATCCCCAACGAACAACAGGGCGCCCACCGACGGCGCCTGGGCGACCAACTGGCGCAGGGCCTCCTTGCAGGTGGTCCCCGGCGGGAGCTCCAGCTCCACCCGCTCCCGCCCCGCTGCCTCGCGAAACTCCCCGAACAGCTTCACCGTGACCCGCATCCCCGTGAGTATAGACTGGCGTGCCCCTGGGTTCAGGCACCCGGTGCCCCGGCTCGCCGCGGGTGATCGGGCACCCCAGAAGACCACGGGAGGCTCAACCCTCGACGACCTCCGCCTCGAGGAAGTCGGCCACCAGCTCGGGGTCCGGGGGGAGCACCGACACACCGTCCGGCACCCGGGCCGGCCGGTCCGTGATCACCGCGAGCACCGGGATCCGCCCGGCCAAGGGCTCCCCGGACCGGTACACCTCGATCTTGGGGTACGCTGAGTCCTTGAACCCCTCGAGCAGCACCAGGTCCAGGTCAGCGAAGTAGTTCGCGAGAGCCTCCTCCACCGGGACCCGGTCATGGTCCCAGAACAAAGCCCCGTGGACGTCCGAGTAAAGGAGGACGCGCACCGCGCCAGCCTCGCGGTGGAGATACGTATCCTTGCCCGGGGTGTCCGGCTCCACCTCCGGGCCGACGTGCTTGGCCGTCCCCACCCGGTAGCCGCGCTCGACGAGCACCGGGATGAGCTTGCGGAGAAACGTCGTCTTCCCGGACCCCTGATGGCCGATGAACGCCACGACCTTCACCGCTGGTCCCTCCTGGGGAGGTCGGAGAGCCCGAGTGCGCACAATCGCTCGTCGGTCGGGCCGTGCTCATCCCAGCCCCGCAGCCGGTAATACTCGGCAACCTCGGCTTGGAAGGCCTCGGGATCGATGGGCCGCCCGGCGGACGCCCCGCGGGGGAGCGGCTCGTGAAACCGCGAGGGCAGCCGATCGCCGTCCTGCCGATGCCCAACAAGGCCGGAGTAAAGACGCATCAGGGCGTAGTTTCGCTCACCGATCTTGACCATCTCCTCCGGCCCGATCTCCAGCCCGGTGGCGTGCGCAAGGAGCGCGCGAAGCTCGGGAAAGTTGTAGCGTGGGCCCACCTCCCTCGTGGTGAACGCGCACATGACGAGCGAGTTCACGAACGAGCGCAGGTTTTCGTACAGGACAGCAAGGCGAGCCTTGCCGCTGAGGGCGAACCGGTCCATGCCCTCCGTCACCCCGAGCTCCGGGGTCGGGGCATCGCCTTCGAGCATCGTGTCGTGCATCCCCTCCATGTGGTTCGCCCCGCGGGGGGTGATGGCGTAGGAGAGGCCGAGGCCCACTTTTCCCCGCGGCTCATGCATCGGCACCTCCACCCCCTTCACGGTCATCACGAAGTCCGCCCCCACCTCGCGCGCCCATCCCTCCAGGCCGGAGGCGATCGCGTCGCCGAGGCCCTCCCTCCGGGCGATCCGCTCCACCCACTGCACCACAGCCCGGGCATCACCCCACCTCACCCGCTCCCGGACGAGGCCCTTCTCCGAGGCCTCCATCAGGGTGGCCACGGCCACCCCGGCCGAGATCGTGTCCAGGCCGTACGCGTTGCACAGTTGGTTCGCCAGGGCGATCGCGGAGAGGTCGGAACAGAGGCACAGCGACCCCAGCGCGGCCAGGGTCTCGTACTCCGGGCCCCCGTACTGGGGGTCCACCGTCCGGCCCACGAACTCCGTCTTCACCACCCGCTTGCAGCGGATCGGGCACCCAGCGCACGTATCCCGGTCCACAAGGATCGTCTCCGCCATCCGCTCCCCGCCGATCGCCGCCGCGTCGTCGAACACGCCGTCCTGGAAGTTCTTGGTAGGAAGGATCCCCATCTCCGCGAGCCAGGTGAGGCCCCGGGCGGTGCCGTACTCCCCGAGCCGCACGGTGCCGGGGTCCTCCAGCAAGGATTTGGCAAACGCCGCCCGGGCCCGGGCAAACTCCCGGGGCTCGGCCAAGGGTTTCTCCATGTGCCCTTTCACGGCGATGGCCTTGAGGCGTTTCGCCCCCATCACCGCTCCGAGGCCCGGCCGGCCGGCAGCGCGATTGCGGTCATGGACAATGCAGGCCATCTGGACCAGAGCCTCCCCGGCCGGGCCGATCGCGGCCACCCGCACCCCGGGATGGCGCTCCTGGAGGACCGCGTCGACCTCCCCGGTGACCCTGCCCCATAGATCCCCGGCGTCCCGCAGCTCAGCCTTTCCGTCACGAATCACGAGGTAGGCCGGCTTCGCCGCCCGGCCGCGGATGATGATCCCGTCGTAGCCCGACCTTCCGAGCTCGTGGCCGACGAACCCGCCGACGTAGGAATCGGCGATGGACCTGGTCTTGGGGGACACCGCCATCACCGCGTGCCGGCCTGCCCCGGCAAGGCCTGTCCCCTGGAAGGGTCCGGTAGCGAACACGAGCGCGTTCTCCGGGCCGAGCGGGTCCGTGCCCGGCGGCACGAGCTCAAGGAGGAGCCGCGCCGCGATCCCCCGCCCGCCGAGGTGCAGCTCGTACCACCGCTCCGGGATCTCGCGGTCGTGGATCGTCCCGGAAGAAAGGTCCACCTCCAAGTACCGTCCGTAGACCCCGTTCACCCTGCCTCCTTCTTCTCCGCAAGGCGCCCCAGCCGTCCCTGAACGTCCCGCAGCATCCCTTCCAGCTCTTCGTGTTTCCCGCGCGCGTTCTTGATGTGACTGCCGAGCGTCGAAAGCTCTCGCGCCATCTGCCCGAGGAGGTCCTCGATCCCCCTGAGCTCCCCGAACAAGGCTTGGATGTTCCGCGCCAGGGCCAGCCCCTTGAGCCCCATCGCCACCGACCGGAGGTAGGAGTAAAACGAGTTCGGGGAACAGGGGACCACCCGCCGCGCCCAGGCGTAGGCGAGGAAGTCCTGGTCCTCGCCCTCCGGGGTCAGGAGCTCGTGGTAGACTCCTTCCGCCGGGATGTACATGAGGGCGAAGTCGGCGGTGCCCTCATCGGGACGGATGTACTTCTGGGCGATCTGGTCGACGTGCTTCTGGGCGTCCCGCACAAGGGCCCGCTTGTGTTTCTTCCGCTCCTCAGGGGTGGTCGCGGCGGCGAGGCGCTCGAACTCGGAGAGGGGGAACTTGGCGTCCACCGGGACGATCATCCCCTCGAGGAAGATCGCCGCGTCCACCGCCTCTCCCCCCTTGAACGCGTACTGCTCGCGGAACCGGTCCCGGGGCAGGACTTCAGAAAGGAGGTCGGAGAGGAGCCATTCCCCAAATGCGCCCCGGCTTTTGGGGGCGCGCAGGATCTCCTGGAGGGAGGTGAGGCCCTGGGCAAGATCGGTGAGGCGTCGCCCCGTCTCCGCCAGGGCCCCGAGCCGTTCCCGCACGTCGGCCACTACCCCCTGGACGGCGCTCAGTCGCTCCCCAAGGGTCCCTTCCTGGCGCTGGAGGAGCTCGGCGGTGGCCGTGAGCTGTCGCCCAACCTGATCGGAAAGGCCCCGCAGCTCGCCCTGGAGGAGCTGGCTGAGTTGCCCCACCTGCTGGGCGAGGGCGGCGACCTGGGTCTGGACGTCCCCCACCGGCCGCCGTCGGGTTGCCCACAGGAGGACCGCGACCCATGCCACCGCTAGCACGGCCACCACTGCCCACACCCACTCCCCGCTCATGCGACCTCCTGTAGGTTCAGCACCCGCCGCAGGAACTGACCCGTGTAGGAACCGGGGATCCCGGCCACCTCCTCCGGGGGCCCTTCCGCGATCACCTGCCCCCCGTCCTCGCCCCCTTCCGGGCCGAGGTCGATGATCCAGTCCGCGGTCTTGATCACGTCCATGTTGTGCTCGATCACCACCACCGTGTTCCCCGCGTCCACCAGGCGGTGGAGCACGGACAGGAGCTTGCGCACGTCCTCGGGGTGGAGGCCGGTGGTGGGCTCGTCCAGCACGTACAGCGTGCGCCCGGTGGCCCGCCTGCCAAGCTCACGGGCCAGCTTGATCCGCTGCGCCTCCCCTCCGGAGAGCTCGGTCGCTGGTTGGCCGAGCTTGATGTAGCCGAGGCCCACATCGTACAGGGTTTGGAGCTTGTCCCGCACCGAGGGGATGGCGGAGAAAAACCCGAGCGCCTCCTCCACGGTCATGTCCAGGACCTCGGCGATGTTCCGCCCCTTGTAGCGCACGGCCAGGGTCTCCTTGTTGTAGCGGGCCCCCCGGCACACGTCGCACGGCACGTACACGTCGGGGAGGAAGTGCATCTCGATCTTGACCTTGCCCTGCCCCTGGCAGGCCTCGCACCTCCCGCCGCGGACGTTGAACGAGAACCGCCCCGGCTCGTAGCCACGCATCCGCGCCTCGGGTGTGGCGGCGAACACGTCCCGGATCGGGTCGAACGCCTTGGTGTACGTGGCCGGGTTCGAGCGCGGGGTGCGGCCGATCGGGGACTGGTCGATCTCGATCGCCTTGTCGAAGTGGTGTACGCCCTCGATCGCGTCGTGGGCTCCGGGCTTGCCCACCACGTACCCGAGGCGCCATGCCAGCCCCCGGTACAGGACCTCCTCGGCCAGGGTGGACTTGCCGGACCCGGAGACGCCGGTGATGCAGATGAAGAGACCGACCGGGAACCGCACGGTGATCCCCTTCAGGTTGTGCTCCTGCGCCCCGCGGATCACCAGCCACCGTCCGTCCGGCCGCCGCCGTGCCGGGGGGATCGGGATCCGCCGCACTCGGGCCAGGTACTGGCCGGTGAGGGAGCGTGGGTTCGCCGCCACCTCGTCCGGGGTCCCGGTGGCCACCACGTACCCCCCGTGGACCCCGGCCCCTGGTCCGAGGTCGACGAGGAAGTCGGCCTCGCGCATCGTCTCTTCGTCGTGCTCGACGACGATCACCGTGTTCCCCAGATCCCGCAGCCGCTTCAGGGTCGCGAGCAACCTCAGGTTGTCACGGGCGTGGAGGCCCACCGACGGCTCATCGAGCACGTACAGGACCCCGGTGAGCTGGGACCCGATCTGGGTGGCGAGCCGGATCCGCTGGGCCTCCCCCCCGGCGAGGGTGTTCGCCGGCCGGTCCAGGGACAGGTAATCGAGCCCCACGTCCACCAGGAACTGGAGGCGGGACTTGATCTCCTTGAGGATCTGGTGGGCGATCATCGCCTCCCGGTC
This sequence comes from Candidatus Bipolaricaulota bacterium, assembly GCA_014361055.1. GTDB lineage: Bacteria > Bipolaricaulota > Bipolaricaulia > Bipolaricaulales > Bipolaricaulaceae > JACIWI01. Next base: position 2,682 of record JACIWI010000057.1, on the reverse strand, counting down.
GGTGAGGGCGAGGCCGGTGAAGAAGGCGAGGGCCTCCTTCACCGGAAGCTGGGCCACTTGCCAGATGTTCCTTTCGCCCACGGTCACCGCGAGGGCCTCTGGCCGAAGACGCGCCCCGTGACACTCCGGGCAGGGCAGGGCCGACATGTACTGTGCTACCTCCTCCCGGGCCTCGTCCGAGGTCGTATCCCGGTACGCCCGCTCCAGGGATGGGATGAGGCCATCGTACGGGCGGTGGTAGACCCGGGTCCGGCCATAGGTGGTGGTGTAGGTGAACGCCACCGGCTCCCCCTTCGTCCCGTAGAGGAGAATGTCGAGCTTGTCCTTGGGAAGGTGGCCTACCGGGATGTTGGGGTCGATGTCGTAGGCCCGGCACACCCCGTCCAGGATCGCCCACAGCCAGCGGGACTTCGTGGTCGCCCACGGGAGGAACCCCCCGTCCCTGAGCGGACGGCGGGGGTCCATGACCAGGTCCGGGTCCACCACCATCCGCACCCCGAGGCCGTCGCAGGCCGGGCACGCCCCGTATGGAGAGTTGAACGAGAACAGCCGGGGCTCGATCTCGGGGAGGCTGATCCCGCACTCCGGGCACGCGAAGTGCTCGGAGTAGAGGCGCTCCCCCTGGCCCACCACCTCCACGAGCACTAGCCCCTGGCCGTAGCGGAGGGCGGTCTCGATGGAGTCGGCGATGCGGCCGCGCTTACGGTCGGAGACCTTGATCCGGTCGAGGACGATCTCGATGTCGTGCCGCTTGTTGCGGTCGAGCTCGATCGCCTCATAGAGCGTCCGGAGGACCCCGTCCACCCGCACCCGCACGAATCCTTCCCGCTTCAGGTCCTCGAACAGCTGGCGGTACTCCCCTTTGCGGCCGCGGATCACCGGGGCCATGATCTGGACCGCCGTCCCCTCGGGGAGCGAGAGGACCTGGTCCGTGATCTGCTGGGCGGTCTGGCGCTCGATGGTCCGGCCGCACTGCGGGCAGTGGGGACGGCCGATGCGGGCGAACAGCAGCCGGAGGTAGTCGTGGATCTCGGTCACGGTTCCCACCGTGGACCGCGGGTTGTGGGAGCGGGCCTTCTGGTCAATGGAGATGGCCGGGGACAGGCCCTCGATGAAGTCCACGTCAGGTTTCTGCATCAGCCCAAGGAACTGACGGGCGTAGGCAGACAGGGACTCTACGTACCGGCGTTGGCCCTCGGCATAGATGGTGTCGAACGCGAGCGACGACTTCCCCGATCCGGAGATCCCGGTGATGACGACCAACTTCCACCGGGGGATCTCAAGGTTGATGCCCTTCAGGTTGTGTTCCCGCGCTCCACGGATGATGAGCTTATCCATAGGTGATGGCCGCGCGATGCCCCCCCCTTGACCAGTACCCACAAGTTTATCCTCCGGAGGAGGGACCCGCCACGGCGGGCGGGTTGCCCGTGAGCCCCGCGAACGGGCATAGTACGCCGATGGGGAAACTGGTCCGCTTTGGCGTGTCGATGGAGGAGGTCCTCCTCCGAGAGTTCGATCGCCTCCTCCGGAAGCGCGGCTATAGGAGCCGCTCGGAAGCGGTTCGGGATCTGGTCCGGGATGCCCTTGTGCGCCAGGAGTGGGAGGAGGATCAGGAGGTGGTGGGGGTGATCACCCTGGTCTACGAGCATCACCGGCGGGAACTTACGGCGCGGCTGACCGAGGTCCAGCACCATCACCATGACCTCGTCGCCGCGGCGATGCACATCCACCTCGACGAGGAGAACTGCCTGGAGATCATCGCCGTACGCGGCCCCGGACCTACGGTCCAAGCGCTGGCCGACACCCTGATCGCCCAGAAGGGGGTCAAGCACGGGCAGCTCTCCGCCACCGCCACCGGGGCGAGGCTTCCTTGAGGCAGGGCCTTGGCAGCACGATGGGCAGGGCTGTGCCACCATCCTCGGGAAAGCGGTCAAGGTAAACCACGCCTCGAAACAGCCCTACCGGGGGACGAGCGCAACACGGACCTGCCCTCGGGGCACTCCCGGCGGTGACCTGCGCGACCTTTCATGGGACCGCGTGACCTTGTGGCCGCGCCCGCCTGGCCATATCTGTGATGCGGATTACCTTGGACATCGGGTGTCCCGACCGAAGGGGGCAGGAGTTGAGGACGAAAGACATGTCCGATCGCGTGAAGGGCGGACTGCGGACGGCGGGGAAGGTGGTGGCCGGGGTACTCCCGGCGTTGGGCATCCTGGTGGCGCTCGCCGGATGCGGGCGGGTGGCGGCGCGGATCGACGCGTTTTCCCCCGGCGATCCCAACCAGCCGGCCCGGGTGGAGGCCGGGGGGACGGTAACCCTGAGCGTCACGTTCACCAACACCGGGAATCGGGCCCGGTCCTTCATCGCCAAGGCGGTGGTGTGGGACGCCATGGGCGCGAAGGTGGATGAGTACAAGACTTCACTCGCATCCCCCCTCGCCCCCGGCCAGCAAACCACCGTGAGCTGGACGCACACCGTGCGCCAGGCCGGGGATTACATGGTCCAGTTCAGCGTGTGGAAGGATGTCGAGACGATCTTGGAGCAACAGCCCCGGCCGCCCCAGAAGCTCGTGGTGGGCACCGCGGCGACGGTGGCCGCAGGCAAGTTCCGCATCGGAGACCGAGTGCGGGTCACACAAAACGTCAACGTGCGCACGAATGCCGGCACCCAATACCCGGAGAT
>JACIWI010000056.1 GCA_014361055.1 Candidatus Bipolaricaulota bacterium | reverse complement strand
GGGAGCTGGCCTGGCCCGCCGAACGACCGGATCTTCTCCAGAAACCGCGTATCGTCCACGGCACTCGATTATCCCCGATCCCCCTTCTCCCCACAGCGTGCGCCGCGAGCCTTCGGATGGCCTGGCGTGCCTGGGGGGTCAGCAGATGCGGGGGACCGGGTCGCCGATGGGCATCTCCAGGAACCGTCGGCCCCCGATCCCGGTGTCCAGGATCACCCGGCCCGGGTAGTCGGGGATGGCGTGGCCGATGATCCGGGCATCCTGGCCGAGGGGATGGCCGCGGAGGGCGGCGAGGACCGCGTCCGCTCGGTCGGGGGCGACCCCGATCACGGCCCGCCCCTCGCACGCCACCTCGAGGGGGTGGATGCCGAGGAGCTCGGATACGGCCTGGACCTCGGGCCGAAGGGGGATGTCCGCCTCGCGAACCTCGATCCCCACCCGGGCTTTCCTCGCCATCTCGTTCAGGGCCGCGGCGAGTCCGCCCCGGGTGGGGTCCTTCATCGCCGTGATCCCGCCGACTGGCAGGACTTGCGCCACCAGTGGCCACAGAGGGGCTACGTCGCTCTCAAGCCGGGTCTCCAGGCCGAATCCCTCCCGAGCGGCGAGGAGGGCCATGCCGTGGTCGCCGATCGTCCCCGTGATCAAGATCGCGTCCCCCACCCGAAGGCCGGCGTCGGAGATCGCGTGCGCGGCGACCCCGATCCCGGTGGTATTGATGGCGATTCCGTCCAGCTCCCCTTTCCCCATCACCTTGGTGTCCCCAGCCACGAGGGCCACCCCCAGTTCGGCCAGCACGTCCGCCGCCGAGGTCAGGATCCGGTCGAGGTCGGCCAACGGGAACCCCTCCTCCAGGATCAGCCCCATCGTCATCGCCACCGGCCGCGCCCCCATCACCGCGAGGTCGTTGATCGTCCCGCACGCGGCGAGCCGGCCGATGTCGCCGCCGGGGAAGAAGATCGGCTTCACCACGTGGTTGTCGGTGCTCACGACCACCTGGCCGGGGGGAAGCTCAAGCACCGCCCCATCGTCCAGGGCATCGAGGCCGATCGGGCCGGCGCTCCTGAGCTTGAACCGGGGCAGGATCCGCTCGGCGAGGAGCTTCCCCATCAGCTCACCGCCTGCCCCGTGGAGGGCGGTCACCCGGTCGCTTTCGAGCCTGCTCACAGCTTCGGCCTTCCTCCGTACCGGTACCACACGTGGCACGCCCCCTCTGTCCCCACCATGCACGGCCCCACTGGGGAGAGCGGGGTACAGGCGGTGCGGAACAGGGGACAGTCGGCGGGCACGGCCCGGGCCATGAGCACGTCCGGGCACCGGCAGCCGGGCGGGCGTTCTTCCCCGGGTTCGCCCTCGATCGCGAACCGCCGTTCCGCGTCCCAGCGGGCCAGGTCCTCGCGGATGCGTAGGCCGGAGGCGGGTATCGTGCCGATCCCCCGCCACACGGCATCGCACGGTTCAAACGCGCGGGCGAGGAGCTCCTGCGCGCGGCGGTTGCCATCCGCGGTCACCGCCCGAGGATAGGCGTTCTCCACCTCGGCCCGCCCTTCCCGGAGCTCGCGCAGGGCGAGCCACAAGGCGTACAGGACATCCAACGGCTCGAACCCTCCCACGACGATCGGCACGTGGAACCGCTCCGCCACCTCGGCGTAGGCGCGGGCGCCGATCACCGTGGACACATGCCCGGGGGCGAGGAACGCGTCGATGTGCACGGGAGGGGTGGACATGAGGGCACTGAGGGCGGGCGGGATGAGCTTGTGGGTGCAAAGCACGGAGAAGTTGGCGGGCGGGCTGTCGAGGAGCACGGCGGCGGTGCCGGGGGCAGTGGTCTCGAACCCCACCGCGAAGAACACCACTGGCCGGTCGGGGTGCTTGCGGGCGATGGCCACAGCATCGGCGGCAGAGAGGACGACGCGCACGTCCGCCCCTTCGGCGCGGGCCTCGGCCAGGGTGCGGCGCGTCCCCGGGACGCGGGTCATGTCCCCGAACGTGCACACGATCGCCCCCGACTCGGCCAGTTTCACCGCCCGGTCCAGGTCCCGGGTCGAGGTCACGCACACCGGGCACCCCGGGCCCTCCAACACCTCTACCCCATCCGGGAGGAGCTCGCGCAGGCCGTGCTGGGCGATGGTGATCTCGTGGGTCCCGCACACGTGGACGATGCGCACCGGCCGGGGCGGGGTCCATCGGGCGAGGAGGTCGGCGAACGCCCGTGCCCGCAGCGGGTCCCGCAACCGGAAGGGATCTGGGCTCATCTCAAACCCCGTGTGCGGCACACCGACCTCCCGATGCCCCCTTGTGGAGAAGAGCTGAGTCTTTTCCCCCTCCCCGGGGGGAGGGCCGAATTCCCGTTCTCCCCTTGCGGGAGAGGGCGACCCGTTCAGCCATCCTCGGCTTGGAGGGCGAAGATCTCGTCGAACAAGCGCAGGGTCTCCCGCGCATCCTCCGGGTCGAGGCGGCGGATGGCGAACCCAGCGTGGACGAGGAGGTAATCCCCAATGGCCACCGGCTCCCCCAGCGCGTCCAGCCGGGCCTGAGTGTGGACCCCCTGTACGTTCACAGTGGCCAGGTTTCCGTTCACCGCCACCACCCGGGTTGGCACGGCAAGACACATGTATGAGGTCACCACAGCCATTCTACCGGCCTTTTCCAGCGGCGACAACGGCGGTCAACGGTAGCGGAGGCGGTACCACAGGAGGGCCAGGTGCTCGCGGATCGCCCGGGCGGAATACCAGAGGCTTTGGCTGCGGGGCACGTAGTCCCAGGCGTCGCGGCCGGTGCGGGTCCCGTAGCCGCCAGGGGCGGGGATCGGGTCCATCCCGAGCTTCTGGAACACCGCCATCGCCCGGGGCATGTGCACGGCTGAGGTCACGAGCACGAACCGGTGATCTCCCAGCATTTCCCGCACCGCCAGGGCGTTCTCGTAGGTGTTGCGTGACGCTGCCTCCCACGACAGCGCCTCCTGGGGGACGCCCAGGGCGATCGCCGCTTGGGCCATGAGCGGGGCCTCTGCGTGCCCTCCCGGCTCCCCGATCCCGCCCACGAACAGGATCGGTACACCCTCCCCCAGCATCCGCCATACCCGGATCGCCTCCACCAGGCGGTCGGTGGACGAAGTGGACAGGGCGCTGGTAATCGGCCGTCCTCCGTCCCAGCCCTCGCCACCGGTGAGGACGACGATCGCCGCCACGTCCGCGTTCGGCGCGGAGAAGAGCGGTGGGTACCGAGTCTCCAGCGACCGCAGGAGCAGGTCGGCCCCGACTGGCGTGCTCAGGAAATACAACGCCGCTAACCCCACCATGAACACCCCGCGGCCCAGCCACCCCAGCCGCCGGAAGGACAGGATGACGGCCAACAGGAAGAGAACACACAGGACCGCCGCCGGGTCCGAAAGCGTGTCCACCGTCGCCATTGTTGACTCAAGTCTACCCCCTTCATGTCCGGTGGTCCTAGGCCGCCCATGTGCCCTGCTCGGCTCCAGGTGGTACACTAAATGGTGTCCATGGCAAAACTGTACCGTAGCCGGTCCGATGCCCTCCTCGGCGGGGTGTGTGGGGGGATCGGGAACCACCTGGGGGTCGACTCCAACCTCGTCCGCCTGGTGTTCGTGCTCCTGGCGTTGGCGAGCGGCGTCGGGGTGTTGGTGTACGT
>JACIWI010000055.1 GCA_014361055.1 Candidatus Bipolaricaulota bacterium | reverse complement strand
CAGAGGAGATGACTACCATGAGCAGGCGGGTCCGTAGCTCAGGGGTAGAGCAGCCGGCTCATAACCGGTTGGTCGCAGGTTCAAACCCTGCCGGGCCCATAGCTTCACCCCGCCGGGGGATGTTCGGAGATGAAAAAGATCTTTGTGAACGTGGACGGGAGCTCCCGAGGTAACCCGGGTGAGTCGTCGATCGGGATCGTCATCACCGACGACCGTGGCCACGTCCTCGAGCAGGTGTCCAAACTCATCGGTCGCACCACCAACAACGCCGCCGAGTACAAGGCCCTCATCGAGGGGATCCGCCTCGCCATCCGCCTTGCCCCGGACGAGGCCGTGTTCCTCACCGACAACCAGCTCGTGGCCAACCAGGTCAACGGCTTCTACCAGGTGCGGGAACCGAACCTTCAATACCTGAACCAGGTGGCGTTGGACCTCCTCGCCCAGCTGCCCCGGTGGCGGGTCAACTTCGTGGAACGAGAGGTCAACCACGCCGCCCACCGCTTGGCGGAGGCTGCGTTCCGGGAGCGGAACCGCCTGGAACGGGAGCGGAACCAGGTTTTCCGGGACATCGAGGCCTACCTTCAGGACCTTCCCCTGGACGACCTCCACAAGGTCCTCGCGTACCTGCGCAGCCTGCGTGCCCCAGGGATGTAGCCCCCGATGCGCATCGTCCTCCAGCGGGTCAAGGAGGCGTTCGTCCGCGTGGAGGGGCGGGAAGTGGCCCGCATCGGCCACGGCCTTCTCCTCCTGGTGGGCCTCGCCAAAGGGGACGGCGAGGAGGAAGCCCGGTTCTGGGCCGGGAAGATCCCGCGGCTCCGCGTGTTCCCCGACCTCGCCGGCCGCATGAACTGCTCGCTCCTCGACGTGAGGGGCGAGGTGTTGTGCGTGTCCCAGTTCACCCTGTACGGGGACGTGACCCACGGCCTTCGCCCAAGCTTCGACCAGGCGGCCCCAGGGCCGGAGGCCGCAGCCCTGTACGACCGGTTCGTGGCCCTGCTGCGCGAGCAGGGGATTCCCGTTCAGAGCGGCGTGTTCGGGGCGAAGATGGAAGTGGGGTTGGTCAACGACGGGCCGGTGACCTTGATCTTGGCGCGTTCCCCGGCACAATAGGTGACCGAGAAGGAGGTCGTCATGGCAGCAGTCCCCAAGTCACGCCGTTCTCATCGGGAAGTGCGGCTTCGCCGCACCCACTGGCGGGCGTACATGGTGCCTGGGGTGGAGTGCCCGCAGTGCCGTGAGTTTCGGCTTCCCCATCGGGTTTGCCCTCACTGCGGCTACTACAACGGGATGTCGGTGGTGGCCGTCAAGGAGAAGGGGTAACCCTCCCTCCGGGACCGAGGGCGCTCGCCGCGACCCAACTTCCCACCATTTCCCGTCGGAGCCAGGTTGCTCGCCGTCGAGCCTGGTGAGGGCGCAGCGGTTGTGAGCTCCCCGCGGGGGCTAGGGTGAGGCTCGTCAAGACACTGGCCGCCCCTCTACAAGGAGGATGGGCATGGTCAGGAACACCAGCACCGCCCCGCACAGGAACGTGGCCGGGAACCCGACGAACTCGGCGAGATACCCACCGGCCAGGGCCCCTAGCACGTTCCCCAGCCCGGCGATCGCGTTGTACAGGCCCAGCCCCTGTCCCTGAAGCCCTTGTGGGGACAGCCGCGACACCAGGGCCGTGGCCGCAAGCTGGAAGAACGACCACGTCGCCCCGGCCAACCCAAACAGGATGGGCAACATCCACTTCGCCGTCGTTCCCCCGACCACGGCGAACCCAATGAAGATCCCGGTCCGTCCGAGCAGCGCCAGCGCCGCCGCCGGGCGGTGACCCCATTTGGCCACGGCCCGCCGCGCCCACCCGAACGCGAGCACGCTCACCCCATGGTGGGCCACGTACAGGGCGAACACGAGCTCGTTGGACCACCCGAGAGCCTGTCGTACGAAGATGGGGAACGGGACGAACGTCGTGGCGAACCCCACGAACGCGAGCAAGGCCCCGTAGTAGCACAACACGAGCTCCGGCCCGAACGCGGTCCGGCCCTGTAGGAACCGCAGGAGCTGGCTTGGCCGGAGGACGTCCTGGAGATGGGTGGGCCCGTAGCGGAACCGCTCGTACAGAAAATTCCCCACCGCCACCATCAAGTGCCGGAGCGAACGGGCCTCCACCCGCTGTGACGGCTCCCGGAGCTCCCGGGCGGCCATCACCGCCGCCGCCGCGGCGAGCACGGCCACCACCAGCCCCAGCGACCGGAGCCCCCACCCCTCCCCCACCAGCCGCACCAACGCCGACGTCCACACCGCGCCGATGGCCAACCCCAACGTCCACCCCACCCCGGAGTACACGTTGAACCGTCCGATCTCCCGCTCCCAGTCCGCCCGGGGGAAGTTCCCAAGGAGGATGAGGATGGACACGGTAGCGCTGGCCGTCCACACCAGGGAGACCCCAGCGTTGAGGAGGATGAGCTGGGGCACCCGCAGGAGGAACGGCAGGGCGAGGTAGGCCAGGGACAACCCGGCGAAGCTCAGGAGCACGAACAGCCGACGGCGGGCGGTGACGTCGGCCAACCGCCCCCAGAGGAGGCTCCCGATCACGTTCACCATGCTCGCCGCTGCGGACATCGCCCCCACGTCGGCGGCGGTGCCCCCAAGGTGGTACGCATAGAGCGGCAGAAGCGGCGACGCCGCCCCCACGGCGGCGTTGACCACGAGGAACGCCCAGTACCACCGGGGCGCCTTCATGCCCCGATCACCGCCGCCGCGCTCTCCCGGAGCCCGGCCTGGTCCGGGATCTCCAGGACGACGCATCCCGTATACCCATGGTCGGAGAGCGCAGCCAGGGCCTCTGCCCAGGGGGCGTCGCCATGTCCCAGGGGTAGGTGCTCGTCCCCCTGGCCGTGGTTGTCGTGAAGGTGGACGTGGATCAGGCGGTTCCCGAGGGCGGCGACGAATGCCCGGGGATCCCCGCCCACGGTGTGGAGGTGCCCGAAATCCAGGCACGCCCCGAGCTCCGGGAACGGTGCGAGCGCCCGCACGTGCTCCTCTAGGGTGAGGACGAGGTCTCGATCCCGGCCCTGCTGCTTGTTTTCCAGGGCCGTCCGCACTCCGCGGCGACCGGCGTGGGGAACGAGGAGGGCCAGGGCAAACATGAACCTTCGCCACGCCCGCTCGTACTCCCCATCCAGGGCAGCGTAATCCTCGGGGATCCCGCCGGGGTGGACCACCACCAGGCCTGCCCCGAGGTCGGCGGCCAGATCCACCGTGGCCACGGCCTCGGCGAGGGAGGCGGCGGCGAGGGACCGGATCGGGCTCACCAGGTTGACCCCGTAGATGGGCACGTGGACGGTGAGCCACAGGCCGGCATCGCGGGCCGCCTCCCGCAGGCGCCGCCGGTCCACAGGCCCCAGGTCGTCGGCGTGGGCCATGCCGGGGTCGGCGCGCAGCTCCACCCCGCCCAGGCCAAGGTCGGCGGCCAGGGCGAGCCACCGCCAGAGGTCCATCCCAGGGAGAAGGAAGGTGGAGAGAGCGAGACGCTTGCGGTCCATGTCAGTCCATGCGGATCCCGCCGTTGACGGATACCGTCTCCCCGGTGATGTAGCCCGCCTCGTCCGAGCACAGGAAGGCGATCACCGCCGCGATCTCTTCCGGTTCGGCTGGCCGCCGAAGGGGGATCTGGGCCCGGATCTCCTCCCCCCGCGTGGCGAGGGCCTCCCGGTTGATCTCGGTGGCCACGAATCCCGGACAAACCGCGTTCACCGTGATCCCGAGCGGAGCCAACGCCAACGCCAGGGACTTGGTGAGGCCAAGGAGCCCCGCCTTGGCCGCGGCGTAGTGCACGCCGTGGGCAGCCCCGGTGAGGGCGCGGAGCGAGGACACGTTCACGATGCGCCCGAACCCGGCCTCGTTCATGTACGGCACGGCCGCCCGGGCGCACACGAACGCGGCGCTTAACCCCACGCGCAGCATCCTGTCCCAATCCTCGATCGAGAGCTCATCCCACGGCACCCGCTGCACGTAGCCCGCGTTGTTCACGAGCACGTGGAGCTCGCCCAGGGCCTCCGCCGCCTCGTGGACCACGGCCCGGGCCCGCTCGAGGTCGGCGAGGTCCGCTTGCAGGACCACCGCCCGCCGCCCCAACCGCTGCACCGCCGCCGCCACTTCCTCGGCCGCGGTGCGCTGGGTACGGTAGGTCAGGGCCACGTCGTACCCCATCGCTGCCAGCTTCACCACCGTGGCCGCGCCGATGCCCCGTGAACCGCCGGTCACAAGCGCGCAACGCTTCACCTTATCCCCCTGATTCGTTCAGGTCCCGAACAGTCGGTCCCCGGCGTCTCCCAACCCAGGGCGGATGTACCCGTGTTCGTCGAGCTGGCGATCGAGCGCCGCGGCGTAGATGGGGACGTCGGGATGCACCTCTCGCATCGCCCGCAGCCCCTCCGGCGCGGCCACCAGACACAGGAACCGCACGTCCTTCGCTCCCCGGTCCTTGACCAACTTCACGGCGTGCGTCGCCGACCCTCCGGTGGCCAGCATCGGGTCCACCACGATCACCAGGGCATCGGCCAGGTTCGGGGGCAGCTTCACGAAGTACTCCACCGGCTGGAGGGTGCGCGGATCGCGGTAGAGCCCGATGTGCCCGACGCGGGCGCTCGGGATCAGGGACAATACCCCGTCCAGCATCACGATCCCGGCCCGCAGGATGGGCACCAGCACCACCGGCTGGGCCAGCTCTACCCCGCGCGCCTCCTCCAGCGGGGTCGTCACCTCCACCTCCCGCACCGGGAAGTCGCGGGTGATCTCGTACACCATGAGCGAGGTGAGCTCCTCGAGGATGAGCCTGAACTGCAGCCGGTCCGTACGCCGGTCCCGCAGCTTGGTCAGCTTGGCCTGGATCAACGGGTGCTGCACGAGAACAAACGTGCCCATACGTTCCGAAGGGTAACCAGAGCTGGCCCCGGCGCAACCTTAGATGAGGGAGAGGTAGCTGTGCTTCTCGCCCAACAGGCGATCCAGGTGGACCTGCCACAGCTTGAGCGTTTTGTACAGGGAAGCCACAAGCCAGCGCCGGACCTCGTCCCGGGGTCCAAGGAACGTGTAGACCCGGACCTCGAACCCGCTGTGGGGCGGGAGCTCCTGGAGCCAGTGGGCCAGGGCGTCGGTGATCCCTTGGAGGAGGACGAGGCGGGTCGGGTCGAGCTCCGGGGCATGGCGCAGGGCGTCCAAGCACACGTGGACCGGTACCACCTCGCCCCGGCCGATCCCCTGGGCGAGGCGTTCCAGGTTCGCCAGCACGTTGAAACAGCAGGCATGGCGCAGGAGCACCGCCAGCGGGGCGTCGTCCCCGTCTACCAAGGCCCGGGTCAGGGGGAATCGGGCCCGCTCTGCCCAACGCTCCAGGACCTCGTCCAACGCCGCCCGGCCATGGCCCACCGCCAAGGCCGCCTCCCCCATCGCCTGGGCGGCCTCGGCGTGCTCCGGGGTCTGGGGGCCGAGCCAGCCTCCCACCGCGCTGGCCATCTGGCCGTTCCCCTCCGCCCGTGCCCAGCCGACGAGGGCGCTCCCGATCCCCTCCAGCTGCTCATGGACGCTCAACGGGATATCGCCGCACCCGCCGAACCGGGAGCACACCCGCGCCGTGCCGATCATGGCCATGACCTGCTCCAGGCCGTCGAGAAACCGGTGGGAACAGGGCTCAAACCCCCAGCGCGGCATCAGATCCCGCACCAGGATTGCCCATCGAGGGAGCTTGACCTCGTCGATGAGGCTGTTCAAGTAGAGGATCTCCTCGTCGAACGCCTCCCGGCCGTCGATGCCCGGAGCTTCCCACCACTCGGCAATCCGCTTCTCGGAGACCTTCACCCCATCCCCCACCTAAGAGCCCACCACGAACAACCGCTCAGCGTAGAACGCCACGTCCGCAAGCTGGACAACCCCAGCGCGCCATTCTAGCGCCCGGGCAGGCGGGGGACAAAACGGGCGAGTGCGCTTGGCATGGCCACCGTGTTCGTCCTCCGTGTCCAGTGCCGTCACCGCGGCCCCCACGGCCGACGGAACCGGTTCTCGCGGCCGGCGAGGAGCCGGCGGATGTTGCTGCGGTGGGTGAAGACCACGAACAGGGCCAACCCTACCGTGAGCCACTGGATCGCCAGGTGAACCGTGGCCCCGGCGTAGCGCCCGAGGAGGAACACGGTGAGCGGGAGCGCGGCCGCGGCCCCGAGGGAGCCCACGGACACCATTCCCGATCCCAAGGCCAACACGAGGAACAGGCCGGCGCAGATGGCCACCGGGATCGGGGTAAGCGCCAGGAGCACCCCCGCCCCCGTCGCGACCCCCTTGCCCCCGCGGAAACGGAGGTATGGGGAGAACACGTGCCCGAGCACCGCGGCCAGCCCGGCCGTGAGCGCGAGGTACACCGGATCGGGCGTCCCGGGCAGGGGGAGGCGGGGGAGGTAGGCTCCCGCGAGGTACCCCTTGGCCACGTCCACGACCATCACCGGGAGGCCGAGCTTCCATCCCAGGACGCGCACCGCGTTTGTCCCGCCCACGTTGCCGGAGCCATACTGGCGGATATCCACCCCTCGCAGGCGGCCGGCGAGGTACGCGGTGGGGACGCCCCCGATGAGGTAGCCGAGAGCCGCCACCACGAGGAAGGGCACCGCGGTCATGGGTGGCCTCCAAGCTCCGCGATCCGCCGGTCCACCCAGCCCATGTCCAGCACCCCGACCCCGAACGCGCCGAGGCCGGCGTGGACGCCGAGCGCCGGGGAGGCGTCCACCAGGTGCACCTCAAGCCCCGGGGAACGGCGAGCCTCGGCGATCCGGCCGGCCAGGGCCTCAGCGGCTCCGATGGCCATCGCATGGGGGATGATCACCGCTGGGCGCTCCATGTCCGCCATGGCCTTGCCGGCGAGGGCGGCCAGCCGCCCCACCAGTCCTCCCGTGCCCAAGGCCGGGGCCACCGGGTGGATCTTGCCACCGGTGGCCGCTACCACCAGCCCCAGGCGGGCCCGGCCGGTCAGCCACCCCGCCGCCCACGGCACCCGCCCGGAACGGGCCAGCGGCCGCAGGTCTGGGAGCGCCGCCCAGAACCGGACCCGCCGCGAGCACTCCCGAGCCAGTGCCCCTGCCGCAGCGAGCCCGAGGCCAGCTTGGACCCCGTTGGCCGTGGCCCACGTCACCAGGGCCAGCCCCCCGGACAGGGTCCCCGAGTCCACCACCTCGACCCGGATCCCCTCCCGCGCCAACTCCCCCGCGGCCTGGGCGGCCACGCTCCACGTCCCGGAGAGGTCCTTCGCCAACAGCACCGCCAGCACCCCGGAGTAGTGCTGGCCAAGGTGGCGGAACATGTCCAGGAAGTCCCCGGGCGGCGGTTGTGAGGTGCCCGTGTCCGCGCCCTCCTTCATCCGCTGGTAGAACCCGTGGGCGGTGAGCTCGATCCGGTCCTTGAACTCCTGGCCTCCCACCCGCACCCGCAGGGGGACGATGGGGATCCGGTACCGGGTCATGAGGAACTCCGGGAGATCGCACGACGTGTCCACCACCACGACCAGTTCCCCCTTGACCGCCTCCCCGGCGGCCTCCGTGTGTTGGGCCCACATGTCGTCCACCTTTTCCTCGGCCACCTCGCCGAAGCCGCGGGCCACCTCCACGACCCGGGCCGGGGTGTTGGTGTGCACATGAAGGTGGAGAAAGGTTGCGGACCCGGCCACCACCACCGAGTCGCCCAGGGTGGAGAGCGCCTCCTTGACCGCGTCCTGGGGCAGGACCACCCCGCGCACGGTGCACTCGGTGCAGTAGCGGAAAGCGACCCCCGCCGGGTCGTACTTGACTTGGGCCTTCTCCGGGGTGGGGGTGACCCCGGCCCGGCCGACCTCCTCCGTGTGCCCGGTGGCGATGTAGTGGATGATCCCCTGCAGGAACCGCACGAACCCCAGCGCCCCCGCGTCCACCACCCCGGCCGCGCGCAGGGCGGGGAGGGCCCCGCGGGTCCGTTCCAGGGCCGCCTCCGCTGCCGTGAACCCTTCCTTGACCAGGGGCACGAAGTCGGCCATCCCCCGGGCCAGCTCTTCCACCCGGGCGGCAAACGCGGAGATCACGGACAGGATCGTCCCTTCCTTCGGGGTTGCCAACGCCTCCCACGACCGTTCCGCAGCCCGGCGCACGGCGTGGGCAAACGCGGGCACGTCCACCCGCAGCTTCCCCGCTAACCCCTCGGCCAGCCCCTGGAAGAACTGGGCCACGATGACCCCGGAATTCCCCCGCGCCCCGTGCAGCGCGGCCTGGGCGACGGCCTGGGAGACCTCGGCCACCGGCTGGCGCTGGACCCCGCGCAGTTCCTGGAGGATGGCCCACATCGTGGTGGCCAAGTTCTTCCCGGTGTCGAAGTCGGCCACCGGGAACACGTTGATCTGGTCCAATTGGTCGGCGGAGGCGATGACCTTCCGCGCTCCAGCGGCCACAGCCCGCCGCAATCGGTCCCCGGTGAGGTGGGCGATCCCTGCCGGACGCGTAGTGGCCATGGCCAAAGGATGATAGCCGTGGCCCAATGGGCTTGCCAGCCGAACTGGGGTGAACCCGGGCCCTGGCCGCGGTGTATATCCGGTGGAGGTGATGACCGATGCGCCAATGGCTCGTCCTGGTACCGCTCGTCCTCGGTGTGGTCCTGGGGACGGCCCAGTCCGGCGTATCCCCGCTGGGGATCGTGCCAGCGCCCATCCCGGGCTTTTCCGTGTCCATCTGGACTGAGCGGCCGCAGTACACCATCGGTGAGGAGGCGAAGATCTTCTTCTACGTGTCCCAGCCGGCCTACGTGTACATCTTCGACATCGAGCCGTCGGGGCGGGTGCGCCAACTGTTCCCCAACTTCTGGTCGCCGAATCCGTACGTGCCCGCTGGGGTCCACACCCTGCCCGACCGGCCGACCTACCGGCTTGAGGTTACCCCGCCTGGTGGGATGGAGGCGTTGCAGATCGTGGCCTGTACTAACCCGCTTGGTTTCTCACCCGGCACGCCTGCCGAGCCCTATCCCCTCCTCGGCCCGGACGTCGATGCCGGCCGGGCCCGGGTCCTGGGGATCGTGCCCGAGCCGGGCTGTGGGTGTTGTGTTACCGCTTGGACGACCGTTCAGATCCTGCCTAGCCCGGGCTATGGGTTCTGGCCATGCCCGCCGTGCTTCGGGATCGGGCCGTGTCCCCCGTGCTTTGGGGTCACGCCCGCCCCGCCCGGGGCCAGCTGGTTCTGTGATCCGGGCGGGACCTGGCACTTCTTCATCGGCGGCTGTCCGAGCGGGCCCGGCATTTGCTGGTACCTCGGCCCGGACGGGCGGTGGCAGATCAAGGTCAACATCTGTTTCGGGAACTGCGACTAGCGGGAGCCCCGCTGCCCACGGGGAGGGGCCATTGGCCCCTCCCCACCCTCTCACCCCGAGCAGGCCCGCCGTAGCGCGTGGAGCACTGGCCACCACCCCCCCACGTACCGTTCCACGGCCGCGGCCACGATCTTCCCCGGGCCGGGGCGGGCCACGTGAAGGGTGAGGAGCCAGCGGGCTGGGTCGCGCAGCACGCGGCACAGGACCACCCCCAAGCCCCACAACGCGGCAGGGTGGAACGGGGCGATGGCCTCGGTGGGGACGAGCTCGCCGGTGGGCTCCACCCGGGCCAATCTCGGTTCGCCGGGGAGGGCCTGGGACGCCGCAAGCAGCGCGTCGAGGAGCTCGGGGAACGCGTCGGCTCCGTACTCCGGCCCCACGGTCCACGACAGGCGCCACCCCGGGCCGGAGGGACGTGCCGGGGCAATGTGCAGGTATTGGGGCGGGAGATAGGGCGCGAGGAAACGCACCTCTTCCCACCGGTGCCGGCCGCGCCTAACCCAGAGTGCCATGCCCTTTC
The DNA here is from genome assembly GCA_014361055.1 of Candidatus Bipolaricaulota bacterium. Taxonomy (GTDB): domain Bacteria; phylum Bipolaricaulota; class Bipolaricaulia; order Bipolaricaulales; family Bipolaricaulaceae; genus JACIWI01. The sequence goes on along the minus strand of JACIWI010000055.1, from coordinate 3,023 downwards.
CGCAGCCAATGCCCCAACAGATGGAGGGCAGCGGCCTTATCCATGGGCTGGTTCCCGGTCCCGCACCGCGGGGAGAGCACACACCGCGGGCAGCCGTCCCGGCACGGACAGGCGGTGAGGTGGGCGGCGGTGCGCCCGATCCACTCCTGGGCCCGCGCGTACAAGATGGAGGCGATCCCGATCCCGCCGGGGAACGCGTCGTAGACGAGCACCGTGGGCCGCCCGGTGTCCGGGTGGAGCGGTGAGGCGACCCCACCCACGTCCCCGGGCTCGCACCGGGCGAGAAGCGGGACCAGCGCCACCAGGGCGTGCTCCGCCCCGTGCAGCCCGCCGAAGAAGGAGGCAGTGGGAACCACGTCCCGCTCCCAGGTCAGCCACACCCCCTCCGATTCGAACTCCACCGGCGGAAGATCGAGCGGACGCATGTCCACCATCCGCCCCCGGTCGAGGACCTTGTACGCGGGGATCGTCTCCCGGACGTGGATCCGGCCGAACGCCACATCCCGCGCGAGCGCCAGGGGGGTGAGGATCCGCGCCTCCTCCACGGCGAGGGCCTTGGTGGTGAGCTCGTCGGGAGACGGCTCGGCCTCGGCCACCCCGCGGTCGAGGTCCAGCGCCCGCACCCGGAACAGCTCCCCTTGGTGGGCAACCACCGCCCCGGGGAACGCCTCCCGCCGCGCCCGGAGCTCGTCCCACGTCTCCAGGACCTTCCCGTTCACCACGAGCTGCACCTGGCGGGCGGTGAGGGCGTTCAGGGACACCGCCTCGGCTGGCCGGACGCGGCCCGCGTACGACCAACCGCTCGGGGTAGCGGCGAGGAGCCCCGCCTGCTCGAGGGCGGCCACATCCTCAGCGGTGGCGCCCAGGCGAGGCAGGTCCTCACGGCGCACTGGGAGCTCAGCGGCGGCGCACAGGAGATGGCGGACGGCGAGCTCCCGATGGCCGGGGTTGAGCACCGGCGCCTCCGCCACCCCGTCCACGAGCTCCCGCGGGCGATGGAGGAAGTAGCGGTCGAGGGGATCGTCCTGGGGCATGTACACCACCAGGGCATCGCGCCCGCCCCGCCCGGCCCGCCCGCTCTCTTGGCGGGCCGAGGCCACCGACCCCGGGTAGCCCACGAGCACCACCGCGTCCAGCCCGCCCACGTCTACCCCCAGCTCCAGGGCACAGGTGGAGGCTACCAGGCGCAGCGTCCCGTCGCGCAGGCCCCCCTCCAGCGCCCGCCGCTCCTCCGGGCGGTAGCCGGCGCGGTACGCGGCCACGGCCTGCCCTGGCCATGCCTCCCGCGCCGCTTGGGCCAGGGCTTCGGCCATCCGGCGGGAGGGCAGGAACGCCAGCGTCTGCCGGCCTTCCCGCGCCAGGAACACGGCGAGCCGCACCGCCTGTTGGAATGGGGACAGCTGGGGATCGCGGTCCGGGTCCCAGAACCACCACGTGCGCCTTCCGTGAGGCGAACCGTCCGCGTCCACCACCGCCACCGGGCGGCCGAGGAGCCTCTCCCCGAGGAGGCGGGGATCGCCGGCCGTGGCCGAGGCCAGGGCGTACGTCCAGGTCGTGCCGTAGCGGCCGAGCACCCGCTCCAGGCGCCTGAGGAGGAGGGCGACCCCGGACCCGAACACGCCCCGGTACCAGTGCCCCTCGTCCACGACCACGAACCGCACCCCGCGCAGGAACGGAGCCCAACGGTGGTGCCATTCCAGGTACTGATGGAGGGCATAGGGGTTGGTGAGGAGGATTCGCCCCTCGCTTCGGAGCCGTGGCCGGCGGTGGACCGGGGTGTCCCCGTCGTACACCCCCACCGCCCCCGCCACCCCGAGCGCCCGGGCGAGCGCGGCCCACTTCTCAAGCTGGTCCTGGGCTAGGGCCTTCATCGGGCAGAGGAGGAGGGCGGTGGCCGTGGGGTCCTGGGCAAGCGCCGCCACCACCGGGAGGGCCATGGCCAGGGTCTTTCCGGACGAAGGCCCGGTGGCCAGGACCACGTCCCGTCCGGCGAGGAGGTGGGCCATGGCCTGGGCCTGGTGGGCGAAGAGCCGAATCCCTTGATCCTCGAGCCAGGCCCGCGCCGAAGAGGGAAGGGCTGGCGGGGGATCAGCGTAGACGCCCGGCCGGGGTGGGACCTCCTCCACCTGGATCACCTGCCCTCGGTACCAGGGCTCCCGTTCCAGTTGAGAGAGGAGGTCAGGCACCTTCGGCCACCTCCGCGAGGAGCACCCCGAGCAGGCGGGCCAGCGTGGTCACGTCCTCGCGGTTGTGGGCGACCACCGGGACGAGTGGGGCGACCGATCCGGTGCGCAGGTACGCCTGATAACACGCGGGCACGTACGCGCTGGGCACGTCCACCGCGCGGGAGAACCCGAGCACGGCCCGCTCCACCTGGGCGAGCGAACAGTCCGCGAGGTCCCGGCCCCACCGCCGGCGGGCGAAGAACAGGAGATCGAGGTGCGCCGCCTCCGGCAGGGGGGTGAGGCCGTGGTAGGCAAGCCGCGCCTGAAGGTGGTTCCAATCGTGGGCCTTGCCGTTATAGGAGACGACGAACGGCCGGGCGGGGAGCTCGGTGAGGAGCGCCCACAGGATGGCCGGCTCCTCGCCAAGCGACCGGGCCAGGTACTGGTGGACACGGAGGCCTTCGCCGTCCAGGCGGCCCACCCCGGCGAGGAACGTGGGGAGGCCAGAAAGGCCCAGGGACTCGAGGTCGAGGAACACGAGTTCTTCCGGGCCGGCCAGGGCGAGGAGGTGGAGGAGGAGCGTGTGGGACGCGGAGTACCACCGGCAGATGCCCCGATACAGGGTGGGGAGATCCCGTCCGGCCAGGGCCGCAAGCCACCGCCGGGCCTCCGCCCCGTGCCGGGGGTGAGGGACGAGATCGGCGAGGGTGCGCACGCCAGAAGCGCGGAAGCCCTCCTCCCGCACCGGGCCCACCCCATAGAGGAGGCTCAGTGCTTGGGCCACCGCTCCTTCGGCCACGGCGGGCGCGGGGAACGCAAGGTGCACCGCGTGGCACGAGACCAGGCGCAGGCACGGGC
>JACIWI010000054.1 GCA_014361055.1 Candidatus Bipolaricaulota bacterium | reverse complement strand
GCTTCTGGGGCCACGGCTTCCGTCCCCCTCCCGAAACCTCCCCTCGGGTCTTGGTGGACGCCGTGCCCTGGCGCTGGTTCAGGAGGTGTACCCGGACCGCCCTGTACAGGAGGTCGGTGGACACCGGGGCCCCGAACAGGGCCGCCGGGAGTTCCACCTCAGTGGGGCCGGCATCCAGATCGTCGAACCGATAGAGCTTGGCGTTAGGCATCGCGCTTCCTTATCCTGAGAAGCCCTGTCCGTGGCCCGGGCACGGAACCGCGAAGAACGAGGAGCCTCCGCTCCACGTCCACCTTCAGCACCTCGAGGTTCTGCACCGTGATCCGGTCCGCCCCATAATGGCCGGGGTACTTCTTGCCCTTGATCACCTTGCGGAACCCGGTAGGGCCGGCGGTGCCGGGGCGCCGGATCCACTTGTGGCCGTGGGACTTCGGACGGGAGCTGAACCCCCAGCGCTTGATCGTCCCCTGGAAGCCCCGCCCCTTGGAGACCCCGGTCACGTCCACCCGTTCCCCGGGGGCGAACACGTCGACCCCGAACTCTTGCCCCACGGAGAACGCGCCAGGATCACCCACCCGCACCTCAAACAGGTGCCGCCGCGGGGAAACGCCGGCCCGGCGGAAGTGGCCGAGCACGGGCTTCGTGACCTTCCGCTCCTCCACCGCGCCCGCGCCCAGCTGGAGGGCCGCATACCCATCGCCCTCCGGGGCCTTGACCTGCACCACCACCGCCGGTTCCACCAGCACCACAGTGGCCGGAACGGAACGCCCCTCTCCATCGAACCACTGGGTCATGCCCACTTTCTTGCCGATCAGCTCCAAGGCCATGGCCTGCCCCTTACAGTTTGATCTCGATGTCGATACCGGTTGGGAGCTCGACCTCCATGAGCGCGTTGATCGTGGCCGCGGTGGGCTCCTTGATGTCGATCAGGCGGCGGTGGACCTTGCGCTCGAAGTGCTCCATGGACCGTTTGTCCACGTGCGGCGAGCGGAGCACCGTGTACAGGCGGCGCTCGGTGGGAAGCGGAATGGGACCGCTGACCTTGGCCCGGGTCGCCTTCGCCGACTCCACGATCTTGCGCACGGCGGCGTCCACCAGCTCATGGTCGTAACTCTGCAACCGAATCCGGATCTTGTCCCTAGCCATCGTACCCTCGACTCCTTAGCACCTCTCGGGCGATCTCCGTCGGCACCACATCGTAACGGGTCACCCGAAGGGTATGAACCGCCCGTCCCTGCGTCAGCGACCGCAATTGGGTAGCGTACCCGAAGGTCTCCACCAGCGGGATGGCACATTGAACCACCTCCACCACCCCGCGGGTTTGAATGGACCGGATTTCGCCCCTCCGGCGACCCAGATCCGAAACTACCTCTCCCAGGTACTCGCTGGGCGTGATTATATCCCCCTCGGCGATGGGTTCCAAGAGGAGCACCCCGCCTTTCTCGAGCGCCCTCCGCAACGCTTGGGTCCCGCACGCCTCGAACGCCATCTCCGACGAATCCACGGGATGGAACTTGCCGCCGATGAGCACCGCCCGAAGGTCGGTCACCGGGAACCCCCCCACCGGGCTCGCCGCCAGCGCTCCCTCGATCCCGCGCCGGGCCGCGTCCACGTACGTCTGGGGCAGGGCCTCTGGGGGGACCGTCGCCTCAAACCGGAATCCC
>JACIWI010000053.1 GCA_014361055.1 Candidatus Bipolaricaulota bacterium | reverse complement strand
GGGAGCTGAAGTTGACCAAGCGGATGCGGCGGAAGGCGCTCGTCTCGGCCCTGTCCGCCCGCTATCGGGAAGGGGCGGTGTGGGTGATCGATCGGCTCGGGTTCGAGCGGCCGCGGACCAAGGACGCGGTGGCCGTGCTGGGGAAGCTCTCCTGCCCGGAGAAGACCCTCGTCGTGGTCTCCCCTGAGGAGTACGAGATGCGGGTGGTGCGGTCGTTTACGAACATCCCCGGGGTGGCCTGTGTGCGGGCCGATGCCCTGACCCCGTACACGGTGCTCCTCCATCAGGGGATGCTCCTCACCACGGGCGCCGTCCAGGCATTGGCAAGGAGGCTCGGCGATGGCTGACGGGAGGCTCCTGCCGGAGGACATCCTCCTCCGACCGATTCTGTCCGAGAAGACGTGGCGGCTGAGGGAGGCTGGCAAGTACACGTTCGAGGTCCATCCGGACGCGGGCAAGACGGAGGTCCGCCACGCGGTGGAGGAGTTGTTCGGGGTCAAGGTGGAGCGGGTGTGGACGATGGCCCGCCAGGGCAAGCCACGGCGGACGCGCATGGACCGGCGGCATGGCCGGACCAAGGGCGAGAAGCGAGCGGTGGTGCAACTCGCCCCCGGGCACAAGATCGACATCGTGGGGTGATGAGATGGGTCTCAAGAAGATGAAGCCGGTTACGCCGGGGCAGCGCCACGCCATCCTCCCCGACTTCTCCGAGCTCACCCGGGACAAGCCGGAGAAGGCGTTGCTTGCCCCCCTGGACCGGGCGGTGGGGCGGAACAACCAGGGGCGGGTCACTTCCCGCCACCGCGGCAGCGGGCACAAGCGCCGGTACCGCCTGATCGACTTCGCCCGGGAGAAGCAGGGCATTCCGGCCAAGGTGGCCTCGGTGGAGTACGACCCGAACCGGTCGGCGTGGATCACCCTCCTCCACTATGCGGACGGGGAGAAGCGGTACATCTTGACCCCGCTCGAGCTGCGGGTTGGCGACGTGGTGGAGGCAGGGGAGAACGCGGAGCCCAAGCCCGGGAATGCGTTGCCCTTGAGAAAGATCCCGGCCGGGACATTCGTGCACAACGTGGAGCTGCGCCCTAGGTCGGGGGGCAAGGTGGCGCGGGCGGCGGGGACGGTGGCCCAGGTCCTGGGGAAAGAGGAGGACCGGGCCATCCTGCGCCTCCCCTCGGGGGAGGTGCGCGTGTTCAGCCTGGACTGCATGGCCACTGTGGGCCGGGTCAGCAACCCCGACCACAAGAACGTGCGCCATGGCAAGGCGGGCCGGGTGAGGAACCTTGGCCGGCGCCCCCACGTGCGGGGGGTGGCGATGGGCGCGGACGACCACCCGCATGGCGGCGGTGAAGGCCGCACCGGCGAGGGCCGCCCACCCAAGACCCCGTGGGGCAAGCTGGCCAAGGGCGGCCACCGTACCCGCAAGCACAAAAAGGGGAGCGACGCCCTCATCCTCAAGAGGAGGAAGTGACATGGCGCGGTCCGAGAAGAAAGGCCCTTTTGTACATCCCAAGCTCCTGCGCGCAATCGAGCGGTTCAGGCGGGGCGAGCTGAGCGAGATTCTAACCTGGTCGCGGAGTTCGATGATCACCCCGGAGATGGTGGGGTTGACGATTCGCGTCCACAACGGCCGGATCCACGTGCCGGTGCGCATCACCGAGGCGATGATCGGGCATCGCCTCGGGGAATTCGCCCCGACCCGGACTTTCCGCGGCCACGGCGGCGTGAAGAAGAAGGCCGTGGTCCCCAAGTGATCGAGGTGGCGCGATGAGGGAAGCGGTAGCCAAGGTGCGGTTTGTTCGAGTTTCCCCGCTTAAGGCGCGTTTGGTGATCGACGAGATCCGGGGCAAACCGGTGGCGGAGGCCCAGCGGATCCTGGCCTTCTCCCCGATGAAGGCGGGGCGGATCATCCGCAAGGCGCTGAACTCGGCGGTAGCCAACGCCCAGCACAACTTCGACATGGACCCGGACCGGTTGTGGGTGGTGCGGGCGTTCGTGGACGAGGGGCCGCGCATGAAGCGCCTGAACCCGCGAGCATTTGGGCGGGCCGACGTCATCCGGCGGAGGCTCAGCCACATCACCGTCGTGGTCGGCGAGAAGGAGGACTGATGGGGCACAAGACGCACCCAGTGGGGTTCCGCATCGGGGTCCTTAGGAAGTGGCGCTCCAATTGGTTTGCCCCCGACGCCAATGTCCCCGAGTACGTGGAGGAGGATCGCCGGCTTCGGCTGCGCATTCACCGCGCGTACCGGGGAGCGGGGATTGCCGAGGTCCTGATCGAGCGGGCCACCGAAGGCCGGGTCACCCTGACCATCCGCGCCGCGCGCCCGGGGATCATCATCGGCCGCGGAGGGGCGGAGATCACCGCGTTGCAGGAGGAGCTGTCGCGCCTGTTCGGGCGCGAGGTCCGGATCGGGGTCATGGAGGTGGAGCGGGCCGAGCTCGAGGCCCCGCTGGTGGCCCAGGACGTGGCCTTCCAGATCGAGAACCGGATCAACCCCTATCGGGCGATGAAGGAGACGATCCGCCGGGTGATGGCGGCCGGGGCCCAAGGGGTGAAGATCCGGGTGTCCGGGCGGCTCGGGGGGGCGGAGATCGCGCGGACGGTGGAGATGAAGGAAGGCCGGGTGCCGCTCCATACCCTGCGGGCGGACGTGGACTATGGCCTTGCTGAAGCGTGGACGAAGTACGGCGTGATCGGGGTCAAGGCGTGGGTGTTCCGCGGCGAGGTGTGGACCCTTGGGGAGCACGCCGAGGCGGAGGTGAAGTAGATGCCGCTTCTCTTCCCAAAACGCACCAAGTACCGTAAGCAACACCGCGGCCGGATGAAGGGCCGGGCCACCCGTGGCCACGAGGTCGCGTTCGGGGACTTTGGGATCCAGGCCCTGAGCCCGGCGTGGATCACGAGCGAACAGATCGAGGCCGTGCGCACCGCCCTGGCCCGAGCCACCCACCGGGGAAAGGTGTGGGTCCGGATCTTCCCCGACAAGCCCTACACCAAGAAGGCGGCCGAGTCGCGGATGGGAAAGGGAAAAGGGAACGTGGAGGATTGGGTGGCGGTGGTGAAGCCGGGGCGGATCATGTTCGAGTTCGCCGGCGTGTCCGAGGACGAGGCCAAGGAGATCCACCGCCGGGTGGCGGGCAAGCTCCCCATCCCCACGCAGCTGCGGGCGCGGTTCCAGTTGGGAGGCGAGCGATGAAGGCCCAGGAGATGAGGGAACTGTCCGACGACGAGCTGCGCCATCGGGTGCGGGACTGGAAGAGGAAGCTCCTCAACCTCCGGTTTCAGCTCGCCTCGGGGCAGCTCCAGAATACGGCGGAGATCGAGAAGACCAAACGGGACGTCGCCCGGGCCCTGACCGTGTTGCGGGCGCGGGAGGAGCACGATGCGTAAGCAGCGGATTGGCCGTGTGATCAGCGATCGGATGCAGAAGACGATCGTGGTGGTTGAGGAACGGCTTGTGGAGGACCCTCTCTACCACAAGCGGGTGCGCCACCGCACCAAGTACTACGTGCACGACGAGGCACGCCAGGCGCGGGTTGGGGACTGGGTGAGGATCGAGGAGACTCGGCCTCTGTCGCGGCTCAAGCGGTGGCGGCTGGTGGAAGTCGTGCGCCGCGTGGAAGGGTAGCCATGATCTTGCCGGAGACGAAGCTGGTGGTTGCGGACAACACCGGGGTCAAAGAGGTGAAGTGCATCAACGTGCTCGGAAAAAAACGCCGGGCGGAGATCGGCGACATCGTGGTGGCCTCGGTGAAGAAGCGCATCCCTACCTCGGACTTCGTGAAGGGAGACTTGGTGCGGGGGGTGGTGGTGCGCACGCGGCAGGCGTTCCGCCGGGCCGACGGCAGCACCCTGCGCTTCGACGACAACGCGGTGGTGTTGGTGGACAAGAACATGCAGCCCGTCGGGACCCGGGTGTTCGGGCCGGTGGCGCGGGAGCTCCGGGATCGGGGGATGATGCGCATCATCTCCCTGGCCCCGGAGGTGGTATAGGAGGTCCCATGCGAAAGGTGAGGAAGGGGGACCGGGTGAAGGTGACGAGCGGGGACGACCGCGGCAAGATCGGCAAGGTGCTCCAGGTCTTCCCCGACCGGGAGCGGGTGTTGGTGGAGGGGGTCAACATCGTGACCAAGCACCAGCGCCCAACCCAGACCATGCGGGAGCCCGGGATCATCAAGCGCGAGGCCCCCATCCATGTGTCCAACGTGAAGGTCATCTGCCCCGAGTGCGGTGTGCCCACCCGGCTGGGCGTGGCCGTGGCGGAAGGTCAAAAGCTCCGCAAGTGCAGACAGTGCGGGGCCACGTTTGCGTAAGGCCATGCTCCTCTACGAACGATACCGGACGGAGATCGTGCCCCGACTCATGAAGGAGCTTGGGTACCGTAACGTGATGCAGGTGCCCCGGGTGGAGAAGGTCGTGGTGAACATGGGCGTGGGCAAGCACGACGACCCCAAGGTGCTGGAGGGGGCGATGAAGAACCTGGCCCAGATCACCGGTCAGAAACCGGTGGTGACCCGGGCCAAGCGGTCGATCTCCGACTTCAAGATCCGCGAGGGCGACGCCATCGGGTGCATGGTCACGCTGCGGGGGGTACGGGCGTACGAGTTCTTGGCCAAGCTCTTCCACGTGGCCCTGCCGGGGATCCGGGACTTCAAAGGGGTGTCCCCCGATTCGTTCGACGGGCGGGGGAACTTCTCGGTGGGGATCACCGAGCAACTGGTGTTCCCGGAGGTATCCTACGACGATGTGGTGCGCGTGCAGGGCATGGACATCACCATCGTCACCACGGCCCACACCGACCGCGAGGCGTACCACCTGCTGGCCGCGCTCGGGTGTCCATTCCGCAAAAGCTAGGAGGCAAGATGGCGAGGAAGTCGCTCATCGTGAAGTCGCAACGGTCGCCCAGGTTCCCGGGTCGCGCTCACAACCGCTGTCGGCTGTGCGGCCGACCACGCGGGTACATCCGGGACTTCGGCTTGTGTCGCATGTGTTTTCGTAAGCTGGCCTTGGATGGGGAGATCCCCGGCGTGAAGAAGGCCGCGTGGTGAAGGAGGGACCGTGACCGTAACCGACCCCATCGCCGATATGCTCACCCGGATCCGCAACGCCCTCGCCCGGTCGGCGGACGAGGTGGCGTTGCCCTCTTCCCAGCTGAAGGAAGCCATCGCCCGGATCCTCAAGGAGGAGGGGTACATCGAGGCGTACGAGGTGGAACCGGGGGAGAGCTATCCGGTGCTGCGCCTGCGCCTCAAGTACCTCCAGCAGGGGACCCGCCTTCGCCGGCCCGCCATCCGCGGGCTGCGCCGGGTGAGTGGCCCCTCGCGGCGGGTGTACGTGGGGGCAGGGGAGATCCCCAACACCCGGGACGGCTTGGGCATGGCCATCCTCTCCACCTCTCAAGGGGTCATGACCGGCCGCGAGGCCCGGGAGCGCCGCATCGGCGGGGAGCTCCTGTGCGAGATATGGTGAGGTGAACGGAGATGTCCAAGGTTGGCAAGAAGCCGATCCGCCTCCCGGACGGGGTGCGGGTGGAGGTCCACGCCGATCAGGTGGTGGTGCACGGGCCTCACGGGACGCTCACCTGCCCCTACGAGCCGGAGTACGTGACCGTCGTGGTCGAAAATGGCGAGGTCCGGGTGGAGCGGAAGGGGGAGCGGGCCCCGTTCCGGGCCCGGCACGGCCTGTACCGGGCCCTCATCGCCAACATGGTGCAGGGGGTCACGCAGAAGTGGCAGAAGGAATTGGAGATTCAGGGTTTGGGGTACCGCGCCCGCCTGGAGGGGAAGGCCCTGCTCATGGAGCTCGGCTATTCACACCCCATCCGGTTTGAGATCCCCCCCGGGATCGAGCTCGAGGTGCCCGACCCGGCGCGGATCGTAGTCCGGGGGATCGACAGGCGGCTGGTGGGCCAGGTAGCCGCGAACATCCGCGCGTTTCGGCCGCCGGAGCCCTATCGGGGCACGGGAATCCGCTACCGGGGCGAGGCGATCGTACGCAAAGCGGGTAAACTTGGAGCCAAAGGATGACGGTTATGGCCGGTTTGGGACGTAATGCGAAACGGCTCAAGCGGCGGGCGCGGATCCGCCGCCGGGTGGTCGGGACCCCGGAGCGGCCCCGGCTGTGCGTGTACAAAAGCCTGCGCCACATCTACGCCCAGATCGTGGACGACGTCCATGGCCGGGCGCTCACCGCCGCATCCACGCTGTCGCCGGAGATCCGAGGCCAGGTCGCCTCAGCTAACGTGGACGCGGCCCGGCGGGTGGGGCAGTTGATCGCCCAGCGGGCCCGGGAGCGGGGGATCGAGCGGGTGGTGTTCGACCGTTCCGGCTATCCCTACCACGGCCAGGTGCGGGCCCTGGCGGAAGCGGCGCGAGAGGAGGGACTTCTATTTTGACGGGCAACTTCCTGGAGCAACTTGCAAACGAGGTCATCGACATCCGTCGCGTGGGCAAGGTCACCAAGGGCGGCAAAAGGCTGCGGTTCCGGGTGGTGGTGGTGGTTGGGGATAGCGCCGGGCACGTCGGGGTCGGGGTGGGGAAGTCGGTGGAGATCCCCCAGGCGGTGCAGCAGGCGATCCGCGACGCGGCCAAGCGCATGCTGGAAGTGCCCGTGCAGAACGGGACCATTCCCCATGAGGTGATCGGCGAGTTCGGCGCAGCCAAGGTGCTTCTGCGGCCGGCTTATCCGGGCACCGGGGTCATCGCCGGGCGCACGGTGGGCGCGGTGTGCCGGTTGGCCGGCATTCGGGACGTGCTCACCAAGGCCCTCAAGTCCACGAACCCCCTCAACCTGGCTCGGGCTACGTTGGATGGGCTGGCCCAACTGGAGAGCGCGGAGATGGTGGCCGCCCGGCGGGGGAAGAAGCTCGAGGAGATCGTGGAGGCAAGCGATGCTTGACGTAGATAACCTGCGTCCAGCTCCGGGGAGCAAGCGCCGGCGAAAACGGGTCGGCCGCGGCTACAGCTCCGGCCACGGCGGGCACGAATCGGGCCGGGGCACGAAGGGGCAGAAGTCCCGGTCGGGGGTGACCGTGCGGCCGGCGTTCGAGGGTGGGCAAACCCCGTTCTGGATGCGTTTCCCGAAGCGGGGGTTCAGCAACCCTACGCGGGTGGAGTACGCGGTGGTCAACATCGGCGACCTAGACGCCCACTTCTCGGCAAGCGACGAGGTGACCCCCGAAGCCCTCGTTGCCCGGGGCCTGGTCAAGGATCCCCGATGCGGGATCAAGGTCCTCGGAAGGGGAGAGCTCACCAAGGCGCTCGTGGTGAAGGCGCACCGGTTCAGCCGGGCGGCGCGGGATAAGATCCTCGCCGCCGGGGGCCAGGTGGAGGAGGTCTAGCGTGCTCGGCCGTATCCAGCAGGTGTTCGCGATCGAGGAGCTGCGGAAGCGCATCCTGTACACGCTGGGGATGCTCCTCGTGTTTCGGCTTGGCGTGCACATCCCGGTGCCGGGGGTGGACACGAGGCAGCTCGGCGAGGTGTTGTCGGGCGCGTTCGGGGCCGGCCTTTTCCAGTTCATCAACCTGTTCACCGGCGGGGCGCTGCAGCAGTTCTCCCTGTTCGCGATGGGGGTGATCCCCTACATCAACGCCTCGATCATCCTGTCCCTCCTCATCCCGGTGTTCCCGCGCCTCAAGAAGCTCCAGGAGGAGGGCCGCGAGGGGCAACGGAAACTCACCCAGTACACGCGGTGGGGCACGGTGGCGTTGGCGCTCGTGGAGGCGTACGCCATGAGCTTCCTCGTGATCCGTTATGGTCTGGCCCAACCGACGGCCGGGTTCTTCCTGACCTCGATCATCGCCCTCACCGCCGGGTCCATCTTCCTGATGTGGGTGGGGGAACGGATCACGGAGAATGGCGTGGGGAACGGTATTTCCATGCTAATCCTCGCCGGGATCGTCGCCCGGCTCCCGGCGGAGATCCAACAGACGTATCTCGAGATCTCGGCCGGGACGGTGCACCCGCTGTGGGCGATCGGGCTGATCGTGGTGTTCGTGGCGGTGATCGCCCTTACCGTGGTCGTCCAGCAGGGGCAACGTAAGATCACGATCCAGTACGCGAAGCGCACTGCCGGCCGGCGCGTGTACGGCGGACACACCACCCATCTGCCGCTACGGGTGAACCAAGGGGGCGTGATCCCCATCATCTTCGCCTCGGCGATCTTGACCCTGCCGAGCTCGATCGCCACCTGGATCCCGAACCTGCAGTGGCTCCAGAACTACGTGGCCCCGGGAAGCCTCCCCTACCTGCTCGCGTACGTGACCCTGATCATCTTCTTCACCTACTTCTACTCGACGCTGGTGTTCGACCCCAACGAAATCAGCAAGAACCTGCGCGAGGCGGGCGGGTTCGTCCCCGGGGTTCGCCCGGGGGCACCCACGGCCGAGTACCTGTCGGACGTGACCGGGCGCCTCCTCCTGGTGGGGGCGCTGTTCCTCGCGGGGATCGCTGTGCTCCCCTACATCTTCCAGGCGCTGTCCGGGATCCGCTCGTTCTGGATCGGCGGCACGTCGCTTCTGATCCTGGTCGGGGTGGGCATCGACACGATCATGCAGATCGAGGCGCACCTGGTGATGCGCCAGTACGAGTCGCTCGTGAAGGGCGCGGCGTTCCTCGGGAGGAGGGGCCGGTGAGGAACGTGGTCCTCTTAGGGCCCCCTGGGGCGGGGAAGGGAACGCTCGCGGCCCGCTTGAGCCAGGAGCTCGGGCTCCTCCATCTCTCCACCGGCGACGTGCTGCGGGACGAGGTGGCCCGGGGCACGGAACTGGGGCGGCTTGCTCAAGGGTACATGTCCCGCGGTGAACTCGTCCCGGACGAGGTCATCCTGGCCATGGTCCGGGAGCGGGTGGACGGCCGGCGCGGGGTCCTGTTCGACGGATTCCCCCGCACCCTGGCCCAGGCCAAGGGGCTCGCCGCGTTCGCCCCGGTGGACGTGGTGGTGTTCCTGGCCATCGCCAAGGACGAGGTGGTGCGGAGGCTATCGAGCCGTCGGGTCTGCGCGAGCTGCGGGGCGGTGTACAACCTGATCACCCAGCCGCCCCAGGTGGCGGGGCAGTGCGACCGCTGTGGGGGGGACCTCGTGCAGCGGCCGGACGACCGCCCGGACGTGATCGCCCGGCGATTCGAGGTCTACGAGCGCGACTCCGCTCCGCTCGTGGACCATTACGCGCGGCAAGGGCTGCTGGTCCGGGTGGACGCCGGTCGCCCGCCCGAGGCCGTGTTCGCCGATGTTCTCGCGAAGATCCAAGGATGATTGCCCTCAAGACGGAGCGGGAACTGGCCGTGGTGGAGGAGAATGCCCAGCTCCTGGCGGAGATCCTGGTGGAGGTGGCGCTGCGGGTGGAGCCGGGGGTCACCACCGGGGAGTTGAACCGGCTGGCGGAGCGGCGGATTCGGGCTGCCGGGGCGGAGCCGGCGTTCATCGGGCGGGTGGACCTGGAGACCGGGCGCAGGTACCCGGCCGCCCTCTGCACCTCGGTGAACGAGGAGGTCGTGCATGGGATCCCCTCTGACCGGCGGGTGCTTGAGGAAGGGGACGTGATCTCGCTCGACCTGGGCCTGCGGCGGGCTGGGTACTACGCGGACGCCGCGGTGACGGTGGGGGTTGGGCGGATTTCGCCGGACGCGGAGCGGCTGGTTGATGTGGCCCGAGGGGCCTTGCAGGCCGCGATTCGGGCGGCTACACTTGGAAACCGAGTTTCGGATTTGTCCCGGGCCATCGAGGAGCACGTGCACCGCCATGGCTTTTATGTGGTGCGGGAGTACGTCGGGCATGGGATCGGGCAACAGTTGTGGGAAGACCCACAGATTCCAAACTTCTTCGCCTCAGGCGGGGGAGCGGTGCTCCGAGAGGGGATGGTATTATGTCCGGAACCGATGGTCAAAGGGGACGACCTCCCGGTGCGGAAGCTGGACGATGGGTGGACGGTGGTGACGGCCAGCGGTTCCTGGGCCGCCCATTGTGAGGAGATGGTGGCGGTCACCGCCGGCGGCCCGAGGGTGTTGACGGGGGGGATTTGGGAGGCGATTTGTCGAAGAAGGACGTGATCCGCGCCCGGGGCGAAGTGCTCGAGGTGTTACCCGACTCCATGTACCGGGTGCGCTTGGACAACGGGCACGAGTCGTTGTGCGTGACCTCGGGACGGATGCGCAAGCACTTCATCCGGGTGGTGGTCGGAGATCGGGTAGTGGTGGAGTTTTCCCCGTACGACCTCACCCGAGGACGGATCGTGTATCGGGAGACGTAAGGAGGCGAGGATGAAGGTCCGCAGCTCGGTGAAGAAGATATGCGACAAGTGCCGGGTCATCCGTCGCCACGGCCGCCTGTGGGTTGTGTGCCGCAACCCGAAGCACAAGCAACGGCAAGGGTAGGTGTATGGCGAGGATAGCAGGGATTAACCTTCCGGCGAAGAAGAGGATCGAGGTGGCGCTGACCTACATCTACGGGATCGGGCCATCGCGGGCGCGACAGATCCTGCAGCGCACGGGGGTCGACCCAAACACCAAGGTCATGGACCTCACCGAGCAGGAGGTCACCGCCTTGCGCCGCGAGGTCGAGGCGTACGTGGTGGAGGGCGATCTGCGGCGCCAGGTGCGTAACGACATCCAGCGCCTGATCGACATCGGGTGCTACCGGGGCATTCGCCACAAGGTCGGCCTCCCGGTGCGGGGCCAGAAGACCCAGTCCAACGCCCGCACCTGGAAGGGGCCGCGGCCGGCCAAAGCGGGGAAGAGGAAATAACTGTGGCCAGGACACGCACAACGACGCGGAAGAAGAAGATGATCCGGTTGGACCGGGCACGGGTTCACATCCACTCCACGTTCAACAACACGATCATCACCTTGGCCGAACCCAACGGCAACGCCATTGGCTGGCAGTCGGGCGGTACTGCGGGTTTCTCCGGTTCTCGGAAGGGGACCCCGTACGCGGCGCAGCTCGCCACCCAAGCCCTGGTGCGGGACATGAAGGACTACGGGATCCGCTCGGTGGTGGTGACCGTGAGCGGCACCGGGCCGGGGCGCCAAGCGGTGGTCCAGACGTTGCGCTCCTCTGGCATCCAAGTGGAAGAGGTCAAGAACGTGACCCCGGTGAGCCATAGCTAGGAGGCCGCACGGTATGGGTAGGTATGTAGGGCCCAAATGCAAGGTGTGCCGACGGGAGGGCGTGAAGCTCTTCCTTCGGGGAGATCGTTGTTATACCGGGAAGTGTCCGATCGGCCGGCGACCGCAGGCGCCCGGCCAGCACGGGCGGTTCCGCCGCCGGGCCACGCCTTACGCCCTCCGCATCCGGGAGAAGCAGAAGCTGAAGCGGATCTACGGGGTGCGGGAGGCCCAGTTCCGCCGGTACGTGGAGGCGGCCAAGAAGTGGAAGGGCGTGACCGGGGAGGCGCTGCTGAAGTTCCTTGAGCGGCGGCTGGACAACGTGGTGTACCGCACCGGGTTCGCCCCGTCCCGTGACCAGGCCCGCCAGCTCGTGAGCCATGGTCACTTCGCGGTGAACGGTCGGCCCACCAACATCCCCTCCTACCTTGTCCGAGAAGGGGATATCGTTGAGGTCAAGGCGGAGTCCCGGGACAAGCTGCGGGAGCTGGTCAAGGCCGCAGCCGAGCGTCGTCCCGTCCCCAGTTGGCTGACCCGGGATCTGGAGGGGCTGCGGATCCAAGTGGCGGCCGAGCCGAACCTGGAAGAGCTGGACCAGTCCATCGACACCAGCTTGATCGTCGAGTTCTACTCAAGATAATGCCGACGTTCGTCTATCCGGAATCGGTGACGTGGACGGAGCACACCGACCACTACGGGCGGTTGGTGGTGGCCCCGTTGGAGCGGGGCTATGCCACCACCCTCGGCAACAGCCTCCGCCGGGTCCTCTTGTCGTCCATCCCCGGGGCGGCGGTGGTGCGGGTCCTGTTCCCTGGGCACTTCCATGAGTACGACACCATCGAGGGCGTACGGGAGGACATCCTCACCATCACGTTGAACCTGAAGGGGCTGGCCATCCGTACTCGGGACGAGGCCCTGCATCGCCTCTACCTCAACGTGGAGGGGCCACGGGAGGTTCACGCGCGGGACATCGAGACCCCGGCTGGGGTGGAGATCGTCAACCCGGATCACTGCATCGCCACCCTGGACAAGGGGGGGAGGCTCGAGCTGGAGATGGAGGTAGAGACGGGGCGGGGATTTCGGCCGGCTGAGGACAACAAGCGGGAGGATGCGCCGCTGTCCCTCATCCCGGTGGACGCCGATTTCTCCCCCGTCGAGCGGGTCAACTTTACCGTGGAGGAGACCCGGGTCGGCGGGCGGTCCGGCTACGAACGGCTGGTGCTCGAGGTATGGACCAACGGAACGATCTCCCCTCAAGACGCGGTGCAGCAGGCGGTGGACATCCTGAGCAAGCACTTTTCGCTCCTGGTGGGCGTGAAGGCGGCCGCGGAGGAGGCGGCGGCCAAGGCGGTTCCCGAGGAACTCCTCCGCCCACTCGTCGAACTCGGGTTTGAAGTGCGGGCCTGCAACCTCTTGCGTGAAGAAGGGGTGATCACCCTGGGCGACCTCCTCGCCCGGACCCGGGAGGAGCTCTACGACATCCACGGGTTTGGGGAGAAGACCCTGGCCCGGGTGGAAAAGCGGTTGAGTGAGCTCGGCCACGCGCTTCGCTCGGAGAAGGAGGTTTAGGTGAGGCATCGGCGCAAGGTAGCCAAGCTCAGCATGCGGAGCGACCGCCGTCGTTCGGTATTGAGCGGGCAGGCCAAGGATCTCATCCTCTACGGCAAGGTGGACACCACCCCCGCCCGGGCGCGGGCCACCCAAGCATTGGCGGAGCGGCTGGTGACGTGGGCGCGGCGCGGCGACCAGGCCGCGCAACGGATGGCGTTCTCCGTGCTCCGGGACAAAGAGGCCACCGACAAGCTGTTCACCGAGATCGGTCCCCGGTACCGGGAGCGGGATGGGGGGTACACACGGCTGCTCAAACTGGGGCCTCGCCACGGAGATGGGGCGGAGATGGCCCGCCTGACCTGGGTCTAGTCATGGTCCGCCGGGCCATCGTCCCCAAGGGCCTCCACACCGCGGGTCCGTATTCCCCGGCCGTCCAGGCCGGGTCTTTTCTGTTCATATCCGGCCAGCTCCCCCTCGACCCGGCCTCGGGCCAGCTTCTGCCCGGCCCGATCGAGGCCCAGACGAAACGGTGCCTCGAGAACATCAAGGAGATTTTGACCGCGGCCGGCAGGTCCTTCCGCGACTTGGTCAAGGTCACGATTTATCTCGTGGACATGAGGGACTTCGAGGCCGTGAACCGGGCCTACGCCGAGTACTTCGACCTCGCTCCCCCGGCCCGGGCCTGCATCGGGGTGGCCGCCCTCCCCAAGGGCGCCCGCATCGAGATCGAGGCCGTGGCCTACCTTCCCGGCTAGAGCCGCCCTTCCTCCCACCGGCGCCGCAGCCGTTCCAGCATGTCTTGGACCATCGCCGCCAGGGGGTACCGCGGCCTCCAGCCCCAGTCCTCCCGGGCCGCGGAGTCGTCGATGCTCCTTGGCCAGCTGTCGGCAATGGCCTGGCGGAAGTCCGGTTTGTATTCCACCCGGAAACCCGGAACGCGTTTCTTTATCTCTTCAGCGAGTTCAGCGGCGGAAAAACTCGTCCCTGTCACGTTGTAGATCCGAAAACGCAGCCGCGCCGGATCAGCCTCCATGAGCATAAGGGTGGCCTTGAGGCAGTCGGGCATGTACATCATGGGCAGGACCGTGTCCTCGTGCACAAAGCACGTGTAAGGCTCACCCTTCACCGCCGCATAGAACATCTCCACCGCGTAGTCGGTGGTCCCCCCTCCGGGCGGGGTCTCGCTGGAGATGATGCCGGGGTACCGGAGTCCCCGCACGTCCAGGCGATAGCGGCGCGCGTAGTACTCGCACAGGAGCTCCCCGGCCACCTTGGTCACCCCGTACATGGTGGTGGGGGAGAGCACCGTGTCCTGGGGGGTGTGGTCGCGGGGGGTCTTGGGCCCGAACACGGCGATGGAGCTGGGGAAGAACACCTGGGTAATTCCCTGGGTCCGGGCCACCTCGAGCACGTTGTATAGCCCCTCCACGTTGATGCGCCAAGCCAGCTGGGGGTCCCGTTCCCCGGTGGCGGAGAGGATGGCGGCCAGGTGGTACACCACGTTGATCTCGTGCTCCCTCACCACCCGCTCCACCTGCGCCCGATCGGTCACGTCCAGGGCCACGAACGGCCCGGACGAGCGCAGCGGCTCCGGTGGAGCCCGCCTGTGGCCCGCCGCCACTACCTGCTCCCTTCCGTACCTGTCCCGAAGGGCCAAGGTGAGCTCCGATCCAATTTGGCCTGTGGCTCCAGTCACC
>JACIWI010000052.1 GCA_014361055.1 Candidatus Bipolaricaulota bacterium | reverse complement strand
GCACGAGGCACCCGAACGTGGCCCCCACCTTATGGGACCCGGTGGGGAACCACTTCACGACCAGGGCGATGATCCGTGCCCGGACGCCGGTGAGCGCGCGAGGCATCTCCAGGTAGTTGACCCGGCCGAACCCTCCTCCATGAGGGACGGGCTCGTTCTTCCAGGTGATGCGAAACAGGTTTCGCGGGTGGAGGTCCCAGAGCCCGATCCCGCGGAGCTCGTCGCGGATCTTGACCGGAACCTTGTTGGGGTCCTTCATCTGGGCGAAGGTGGGAATGATGATCCCCCGCTTCCTGGCCTGCTCCACGGCGCGCTGGCGCCCCTTCTCGTTTACCGTCAAGTCGATCATGCGTTCTCCTCAACCCCTTCCGCTCAAGACCTGGGCCTCGAGTTGACCCTGCCCAGCGATAATGCTACCATGTTGTCTGGCAGGTTGACAAGGGTATGGAGTTCCGCAAGGTCAAGCCGACGAAGGCCTCGACGGCGGTCGCCGAGCAGATCCTGCAGGCGATCAAGAACGGGGCATTCCCGGTGGAAGGGAAGCTCCCGTCCGAGGCCGAGCTCGCCCAGCAGATGGGGGTCAGCCGCCCCACCGTGCGGGAGGCGCTCTCCGCCCTGGCCGCGGTGGGGCTGATCGAGGCCCGCCCTGGCATTGGCAACTTCGTGAAGCACCCCAGTGAGTCCATGGCCCTGGAGGCCCTGTTCATCCTGGAGAACGAGGCGAGCTGTCTCGAGATCATGGAGGCGCGCACGGTGCTGGAGCCGCCGGTGGCGGAGCTCGCCGCCCGCAAGCGGAGCGAAACCCACGTGGACAAGCTTGAAAGCCTGGCCCACGAGCTCGCCGGCCTCACCAGTTTAGATCGGTTCACCGAGTACTTCGACACCGACAAGCGGTTCCACCTGGCGCTGGTCGAGGCCGCCCAGAACAACCTGCTGGCTGCGGTGCTGGTTCCCCTCATCAACACCATGGACCAGCACCTGTACCGAGAGTTCACCCGCGAGTACTACCTGAAGGATGAAGGGAGCATTGCCGAGGTCGCCTCGCTCCACGCCGAAATAGCCCAGGCGGTCCGAGCCCAGCGGCCGGCCCAGGCCGGGGCGGCGATGCGCAACCACTGGCAGCGGATGTGGCGGCTCGTCCAAGGCGAGGAGCCGAACTAGCTACATCTCGAGCACGACGCTCCAAGGGAGGGACGGGAAACGATGGAGAAGAAGACGGTGGTGGTGGCGCTGGGCGGGAACGCGATCCTCCAACGGGGACAAAAGGGGACGTTCGAGGAGCAGCTTGCGAACGTGTACCACACCTGCGAACAGCTTGCGGACATGGTCCTCTCCGGGAAGTGGCGGCTCGTCGTCACCCACGGCAACGGCCCCCAGGTGGGGAACATCCTCCTCCAGCACGACGCCGCCAAGCACGTCGTCCCGCCGATGCCGATGGACGCCTGCGGGGCGGAGTCCCAGGGCCTGATCGGGTACATGATCCAGCAGGCCCTGCACAACATCCTCGATCGGCGGGGCCGGGGGGACATCCCGGTGGCGACCGTGGTCACCCAGGTCCTGGTGGACAAGGCCGACCCGGCGTTCCAGAATCCCACCAAGCCCGTGGGCCCGTTCTACAGGGAAGACGAGGCCAAACTCCTGCGGGACGAGAAGGACTGGCATGTGGTGGAGGACGCGGGCCGGGGCTGGCGGAGGGTTGTGCCCTCTCCTGACCCCAAGGCGATCGTGGAGCGGGAGGCGATCCGCATCCTCGTCCAGAACCGGGCCATCGTCGTCGCCTCCGGCGGGGGTGGGATCCCGGTGGTCCAAGAGGACGGGGAGCTCAAGGGCGTGGAGGCGGTGATCGACAAGGACCTCGCTGGGGAGCGCCTGGCCGAGGACGTGGGGGCACACGTGTTCCTCATCCTCACCGATGTGGAGAAGGTGAAGCTCAACTACGGGAAGCCGGGCGAGCGGGCCCTGGACCGAATGACGGCGGCTGAGGCCAAGCGGTACTTGAGCGAGGGCCACTTCGCCAAGGGGTCGATGGAGCCCAAGGTGAAGGCGGCGGTGCGGTTCGTGGAAGCAGGCGGGGAGCGGGCGGCGATCGCCTCGCTTGATCAGGCGCTGGCGGCCCTGGAGGGCCAGGCCGGCACGCAAGTGGTGCCGTGACCGGTGAACCGTGATCCGTGATCGGCACGATGACCAACGAATCACGGATAACGGGTCACGGATCACGAGAAAGGAGGTAGAGCATGGCGGCAACAGATCTGCGCGGACGGGACTTCATCACGCTCCTTGAGTTCGATCGGGAGGAGATCGAGACGATCCTGGACACGGCGCTCGATCTCAAGCGCAAGTGGATCCGGGGGGAACCGCATCGTTTGCTCCAGGACAAAACCCTGTTCATGCTGTTCTACAACATGTCGCTCAGGACCCGGAACTCATTTGAGGCCGGGATGACCCAGCTCGGGGGCCACGCCCACTTCCTCCAGCCGGG
>JACIWI010000051.1 GCA_014361055.1 Candidatus Bipolaricaulota bacterium | reverse complement strand
ACAACGTGAGTCATTTGGGACTCACGTGTGCGGACTGCGGCGCGAAGATCGAGGAGCTGCCGTTTGAGCCCAAGACCGATCGCCCGGTCTACTGTCAGAAGTGCGCCCGACAGCATCGGCGGAACAATCCTCGCATCCTGCGGTGATATCCAGACGGGGCGGCTGCAAAGCCGCCCCGTTTTCCTCTATCCCCCTGCGAGATACCGCACCGCCCCCACCATGGCCCCGGCGAGCACCACCGCCCAGGCCGGCCAGCGCCCAAACAGAAGCAGCCCCAGGCCAACCGGGAACAGGATGCCTGTTCCCACGTCCCAATGCATCCCCCACGCCAGGCGCACGGCCACCGCGGCGATCACCCCTACCACCGCGGCCGACACCCCGGCCAGGAACTCCCGCGCCCACGGCCAGCGACGAATGCGCGGGAGGCTTGGACTGAGGACGGCCACGATCACAAACGAGGGCAGGAAGATGGCCGCCGTGGCCACGGCCGCCCCGCCTGGACCGGCAAGGAGCCAGCCGATGAACGTGGCCGAGGAGAGCACGGGCCCGGGCGTCATCTGCCCCACGGCCACGGCGTCGATGAGCTGGTCCTGGGTAAGCCAACCGAGGGTCACGACCTCGCGCTCGATGAACGCGTAGAGCATCATCCCGCTTCCAAACAAGAGCGCCCCCACTTTGAGAAAGAAGAGAGCCACCGATCCCACATCGGGGCCTCCGGCGGCTGTGGACGCCGTCATCCCCGGCAGGACGCCCACCGCCAGCAGACCCCCTGCGCCCCGGGGGAACCAGCGCCAAAGCAGCGCGGCGGCGCCCGCGCCGAGCAAGATCCACACCGGATCCGCTCCGACCAGGCTCAGCGCCAGGGCCCCTGCCGTCCATAACCCCCACCACCAATGGGTCAGAGCGGCCTTGCCGAGGCGCATCGCGGCGGCGAGGATCACCCCCAACACCGCAGGGTGGATCCCCAACGCAAATACCTGTTGGAGCTCGGGCAGGGCGCCGTACCGCTGGTAGGCCCAGGCGAAGAGGGCTGACAGGAACGCCGCCGGAAGGATGAACGCGGCCCCGCCCACCAAAAACCCGGCCCAACCCGCCCGCATGTGCCCAAGCCAGATGGCCATCTCCGCGGCGTTCGGCCCGGGCACGAGGTTGACGGCTGCCACCATGTCCAGGAACTGTTCCCGGGTGAGCCACCGGCGGCGCTCCACCGTCTCCTCCTCCATGAGGGCGATGTGAGCCGCCGGGCCGCCCACGGAGATGGTCCCCAGTTTTAGGAACAGCCCGCCTACTTCCGCCAGACGACGCGCCTTATGGGAAGATTCCTGGACTTGACCCATACCGCTCACAGGTTAGCGCGGAGAAGGGCGGCTGTCAGGACGCAAGGAGGGAGGGGTTGGCCCCCTCCCTCGTCACGCCCGGAGAGGGTGCTAGGCAGCCCTTCGCAGCTCGGCAATCCGTTCTTCCACCGCCCTGGCCTCCGCCTGGAGCTCAGCCAGGTACGCCTCGAGCCGGGCGACCCTCTCCTCCCGGCTCAAGAGCCGCCGGTGGAAGCCCAGGCCGGAACCGCTGCCTGCCTCGCAGCAGCCGTCGTGGTGGCCACGAGGCGGACAGCAGCAGTGATAACCGTGGTGGTGATGCTCATGCCCGTACATCCCGCTCACCCCCTTCCCCCGTCGTGAGGGCTTCGTAGTCCGCCAGGAACCGGTTCAGTCGGTCCCGGGTGCGGCGGAGGTGCACCGCCCAGGCGTGCAGGTACTCCCGCCCGAGGTCGGTGATCGCGTACACCCGGCGGGCGGGGCCGCTGCCGGCGGTGTCCCATGAGGAGCGGACCAGGCCCTCCTCCTCGAACCCGCGCAGGGTGCGGTAGAGGAAGCCGGGGTCCGCGTTCGCGACGTCCTCGCCTTCGCTCAGGCGCTCAAGGAGCTCGTAGCCGTGGGCCGATCCCCGAGAGAGCTGGAGGAGGATCCATGGCTGGAGAAAGCCGCGAACCCGTCCTGCGAACTGGGGACAGCACTCTCGGTCCTCGTGGTCACGGTCCTGCCCGCTGCACATGCACCCTTCGCCTTTATGTGACTTATGCATATAAATGATACACTGCAAACGCCGGAGGTCAAGCGGCAGGCGCGCGAACCTAGGCGGCCGTGGCCGACGTGCCCGCCGGCTCCAAGTACAGTACCTCCGCGGCGTCATCGTAGGCGAGCACCTCGGCGTAGCGGCCCCAGTTCACGATCGTCTCGATTTGGCGGTCGGCCACGTCTTGAGGAAACTCCAGCTCCAGCGCCCGCTCTACCACCTCCCGGCGCAACCGCCCATCCTCCGCCACGCCCAAGAGATCGAGCAACCACCGGAAGATGGGCAGCCGCCGGATGCGGGACGCGAACATCTCCTTCCGCACCAGGATCCCCGCCTCGGCGAACGTCTCCCCGAGCGGGGTCAGGGTGATGTCGCCTTGGGCCACGGTGGCGAAGCCGAGGAGCTCCACGGCCTCGGTCGCCCGCAGGAGCTGATCGGAGCCGAGCTTCAGGTCCTCGGAGAGCCTGTAGAGGTCGGCCCGTCCCCCGGGGGCCTGGGCCAGCTGTTCGAGCAGTCCAGCGATCGCCCCCACCGTCACGTCCGGCAGGGCCCGCGGCCGGCCGGGCCCGCCCGGGGCGCTCCCCAGTTCCACGTGCTCAGGTTGGGTCTGGCCGGCGAGGGCGGCGTACACCTGGTCCACCACCGCCGCGAACCGGGGATCCTTCTGCCTGCGGGGATGGGGGAGGCCCACCGCGAGCTCGGCCACGATGCGGCCGGGGTCTTTGTCCATGACCACGATCCGGTCGGCGAGAACCACGGCCTCCTCGATGTTGTGGGTGACCATGAGGATGGCCTTGGTCGGGATCTTTCCGCTTGTCCACAGCTCGAGGAGGTCTCCCCGCAGGGCGGCGCCGCTCAGGACGTCCAAGGCGGAGAACGGCTCGTCCATGCAGAGGAGCTCCGGCTCCACCGCCATCGCCCGGGCGAATCCGACCTTCTGGCGCATCCCCCCCGAAAGCTCGCGGGGATAGGCCCCTTCGAATCCGTCCAGCCCAACTCGGTCCAGAAGGTCCAGCGCCCGGGCCACGCGCTCCTTCTCGGGCACCCTGCGCGCGGCCAAGGCCACCTCAACGTTCCCTTGAACGGTGAGCCACGGGAACAGGGCGAAGGTCTGGAACACGATCGTCGCCCTCGGGTTCACCCCCCGCACCGGCTCCCCACGGTACAGGACCTGGCCCGCACTTGGCCGCTCTAGACCGGTGATGATGCGGAGCAAGGTGCTCTTCCCGCACCCCGATGGCCCGACCAGGGCCACGAACTCCCCCTCGTAGAGGAGCAAGTTCACGCCCTGGATCGCCGTGAACCGGCGTTTGCCAGAGCCGTAGATCTGGCTCACCCGCTTGAGCTCGACGATGGGAATGGTGCCCATACTCACTCCAACTTGTACCGTTCTTCAGCCAGCCGGTACAACCGACGCCATAGGACGCGGTTTACCGCGACCACGGTCACGATCATCACCAGCGTTGCGGCCAGCAGGAGCGGGTAGTCGCCGGCGGCGGTGGCCCCGGCGATGACCGCCCCAAGCCCGGTCGTGGTCAGGGCCCGTCCGCCGAACTCCACGTGCTCGGCGACGATGCTCGCGTTCCAGGCCCCGCCGCCGGCGGTGATCGCCCCGGTGATGAGGTACGGGAACAGCGCAGGAAGGACGAGGGTCCGCCAGCGGGCCCAGCGCCCGAGCCCGAGCAGGGCAGCGGTGTTCTTGAGGTCCTGGGGGATGGCGCTGGCCCCGGCGGTGACGTTGAACAGGAGGTACCACTGGGTTCCCATGAGCATGAACAGCACCGCGGCCAAGTTGAGCCCGCCCGGGAGGCCGGCGAGCGCCAGGACGAACACCGGGAACAGGGCCGTGGCCGGCACCGACGCCGCGATCTGCACGAGGGGCTGGAGCCAGCTCGCCAGGCGACGGTTGGTGCCAATCGCCACCCCCACCGGAACCGTCCACGCCACCGCGACCGCCAGGGACACGGACACCCGCACCAAGGTGGCCAGCGTCCCGAGGGCGATCGTTCCCCACCCGCTGGGCGGGACGGCGGCCAGCATCGCCGCCGCCCGGTACCCGCCGTACACCAGGCCCGCCCCGCCGAGCGCGCACACAGCCCAGCCCGCCCAACGCCGGCCCGTGCGCTGGATCGGCCATTCTCCGGCAGGGGGGTACCGCCGAGCGAGCCAAGCGTCCACCCGTTCTCCCAGCGGGTGCGCGATTCGCTGGCTCGTCCAGGCGACGAGGCGGGAACCCTGGACCAGGTTCAAGAACCAGGAGGTAGGCGAATCCTCCCCCTCCACCGTCTCCAGCTTGAACCGGTCCGACCACGCCAAAAGCGGCCGCCAGGCCAGTTGGTCGAGGAGGACGATCACCAGGACCAGGGCCCCGAGGCCCCATCCGATGGCAGCCGCGTTGCCCTGGGAGGCCGCCTCGTGAAGGTACGCCCCGAGCCCGGGCAGGCGGAAGTCCCGCGCCCCCACGGTGAACATCTCCGCCGCCATCAGAAAGAACCAGCCCCCGGCCCAGCTCATCATGCTGTTCCAGATCAAGTTGATCGCGGCGAACGGGAGCTCGAGGGCCCTCATCCGCAGCCAGGGGTGGAAACGGAACACGGTGCTCGCCTCCTGGAGCTCCCTGGGGATCGTGGTCAAGGACTGGTACCAGGCGAAGGTCAAGTTCCAGACCTGGCTCGTGAAGATGAGGAGGATCGCGGAGAGTTCGAGCGCCAGCCCCTGGGGGAGGAACGCGGTCAGGCTCAACACGGCCACCGGGAGGAACGAAAGAATGGGCACGCTCTGCAGGACATCAAGGAGCGGCAGGAGCGCCCTCTCCGCGCGGCGGCTGTGGGCGGCCTTATACCCGTAGGCGAGGGAGAAGAGGAGCGAGAGCACGTATGCGGCGGCCATCCGGCCCACGGACAGCACCGCGTACCACGGCAGGGCTGTCGGGGCGAGGGAGATCGCCGGCCCCTTGACAACCGGCGGGGCGGAGAACGCCAGGCGCACCCCGGCGTAGAGGAGCGCGGCGATCCCCAGGAGGACCACGGCATCGCCCCAGCTGAGGGGGCGGTGGGGCCGGGCCCCCTTGAACAACCGAAGCGGCCTCATCGCCCGCCTCCCACCCGGAGCACCGCCGCCCCCCGGACCTCACGCCGCTTGAGCCGCAGGAGCACGTCACCTGCCTCCGCGAGCGAGTACACCTCTACCTCGGTACGGATCCGGATTTCCCCGGCCAGGGCCAAAAACTCCTCCCCATCCCGGCGGGTGGCGCCCGCCACCGAGCGCAGGACCCGCTCCCCGTAGATGAGGTGGTACGACATCTCCGGGACCGGGGTCATGTGGATCCCCGCCAGGACCACGGTCCCCCCTGGCCGCACCGCCCGCAGGGCCAGGGGCACGATCCATCCCGCTGGGGCGAACACCACGGCCGCATCGAGGGGCTCAGGCGGTTGATCTTGTGCTTCTCCCACCCATGTTGCCCCAAGCTCCCGGGCAAGCGCTTTGTGGGCCGCGGTGCGGGTGAACACGTGAACCTCACACCCCCGGTGGCGGGCGACCTGGACCGCGAGATGGGCGGAAGCCCCGAACCCGTAGAGGCCAAGTCGGTCCCCAGCAGCAACCCCGCTCAACCGGAGGGCCCGGTACCCGATGATCCCCGCGCAGAGGAGGGGGGCCGCTTGCTCATCGGAGAAGGAGGCCGGAATCCGGTAGGCGAATGCCTCGGGGACGGCCAAATACTCGGCGAACCCGCCGTCGGCGTGGTAGCCGGTGAATTTGGCGTTCTCACACAAGTTCTCCTGACCCCGCCGACAGTACCGGCACTCCCCACATGCGAAGTGAAGCCACGCCACCCCGACGCGATCGCCGGCCTTGAACCGAGCTGTCCCGGGACCCGAGACATCGACCTGGCCCACAACTTGATGGCCCAGCACAAGGGGAGCCTTGGACAGGGGCAGGTCCCCTTCCGCGATGTGGAGGTCGGTGTGACAGACCCCGCAGGCGGAGACGCGGATCCGGATCTCCCCAGGGCCCGGCGTGGGGAGGGGGAGCTCGGTCAGGTGGAGGGGGTTCTCCTCCGCCGGCCGCGGGGCATCGAGGACCATCGCCCGCACGATCACCTTCCCGCGGGCGGTCTAGAACTCCACCACCCACAGCTCATCCTCGTCCACGAGATAGTACTCGGCCCGCGCCCCGCGGAGGTACAGGAGGACATAGTCCGGGTCGTCCGGCCCTTCCCAGTAGTCGCTCCACTCCTCCTCCCAGAACTCCTTCTTAAGCTCCGGATCCTCCACTAGCTCCGCCTCGCCGAACACCTGGGCGTAGGCGCCGCCCTCCAGGTTGAGGAAGCACGCGGTGGCCTTGGCGTTCCGGGCGATCTCCTCCACCTTACGGGACGACCTGCTGGTTGCGAACCACACGCCGCCCTCCTCCTCGTAGGCGAGGATCGTCATCGGGCGCACCCGGGGGTAGCCTTCGGCGTTGGTGATGAAGAGAGCGATCTCGCTCTCTTCAACGATCTCCCACAGCTTCTCCTCCACCTCTTGTTCCATGATCGCCTCCTACGGGCACGGAGCCCCAGGATATCCCGCTGGTGACGGACCGGCCAGCTATGTGTAGAGGCTAGGGTCGCTCCTCGGGAGGAAGGGCGGTGAGGCGGGCGATTCGGCTGCGGGCGACGGAAAACCGCCAACTGCCCACGACCAACGTGGCCGCTGCCGCGGCCACGAGGGCCCACCCCAGGGCGGTCAGCCACGGGGACTGCAAGAAGTACACGAATGACCCCCCGGCGGCGACCAATGCTAGCGCAGTACGGACGTAGGCGAGGAAGGTACGCTCGGCAGCCAGGACCGTACGTTCCGCGGCCAGCCGATCCCGCAGCATCAGGTCTTCTCCGGAGATGTCGTCATAGGGGGCGCTCATCCTTCACCTCCGCATCGATCTTCGGCTTTCTGACCATCACAGCCCAATGGAACCTCCCCAGTCGGTGGAACTCAACCTGCGCCAGCTCTTGCCGATCCCGGGGCACCCTAGGATCCCCCATGCATGCGCCGGATGTCGGCCTCCGTCGGGGAAAGTGCCCACACGGGGGTGGTGGCCGGAAGTCCGGCCCAGGCCCGCACCGCGTCTACCAGGGACGGGCGCACGGTAAGGACGAGGAACGCCGGGGAGCTCAGCGCTGCCCGCATCCCAGGGGCGAACCCGCCGCCGGCAAGCTCGAGCGGCCCGACCTCGTCCGCAAGGATCACCTGGGCACCTTCGGCGGCTTCTTTCAAAAGGGAGTTGGCGAACTCCAAGGCCTCGGGGGAGAAGAAGAACCGGCGAAAGGGGATCCCGGGCGGGTTGAGAGAGCAAAGGAGGGTTTCTTGGCCGGAGACGAGGTCCCGCACCCGGTATCCCACGGTTTTGCGGTCCACAAGGACCCTGGGCGAGGCCACGCCCCCGATGGCGAGTCCCCTCTCCCGCAGCCCCTCGGTAAGGCGAAGGGCGGTCTCGGTCTTCCCCGACCCGATGGGTCCGGTGATGAGGAAGGCCCGCCCGCCCTGGTCGCGGTGGGCAAGGACGTGGTCCGCAAGACCCGCAACTACGATCTGCCCTCCTTAAGGCATTCCCTTGTCTCGACAAGACGACCGTGGTGGAACGCGAGGAGCTCGGCGAGGATGCTCACCGCCACGGCACCGGGGTATTTGCCGCCGATGGGGAGCCCCACCGGGCAGCGGAGGAGTTCCACCCGCTCCTTGGGGATCCCCGCCTCCCCAAGCCGCTTGCGGACCTCCGCGGCCTTGGGACGGGAGCCGAGCATCCCCACGTAGGCCAGGGCCGGCTCCGCGGCCAGGACCTGGGTCGCCACATGGAGGTCGGTGGCATGGGACTCGGTGCAGATGACGGCGTAGGTCCGTCCGGAGGGCACGGGGACGAGCGCATAGCCGGGCAGGTGACGGACCACGACGCCAGGGGCAAGCTCACCCGCCCGCTCCGCGCGATCGTCGTAGACCTCCACCGCAAACGGGGTCACCTCGCCCGCCAGCCGGCCGAGGAGGGCCCCCACATGGCCGGCCCCGAAGATGACGAGTCGCGGCCGGGGGGCGAGGACCTCGTAGAACACGGTCGTCCGCCCGCCACACAGCATCCCAAGGTCAAGGAGCTCGTAGGTGCGGAGCGAGGTGCGTTCGCCCGAGGAGAGGAGCGCAACCGCGTCCTCCCTCGCCCGCTCTTCCAACGCCCCACCGCCGATCGTCCCCTCGATCCGGCCACCCGCGAACACGAGCATCCGCGCCCCCGGCTCGCGGGGCGCTGGCCCCTCCACCGCCACCACCTCCACCCACACCGCGGGCTCGCCCCCGGCCAAGCATTCCGCCACCCGCGTAAAGAACGCTGCCTCCACGCCCTCACACCTCCAGCCCGGCCATCCGGTTGAACTCAACGATCAGCTCGTCGATCTCGGCAACCTGACGGTGGATGCGGTCCCAGTACTCCGGCCAATCGTACCACTGGGCCAGGAGCTCGTCGACGCTCTTGCCCATCTGCTCCACCCACGTGAAGTACTTGAGGTTGTGGACCCGCCGGCGATCCCAATAGGAGAGCTCGGCCATGTGGTCGGTCGTCGCCCCGAAGAGCCAGCGGTGGTAGTCTGCCACGGCCTGGGTCTCGGAGTACGGGCCCCGCTCCGTACGGAGCTCGAAAAGCCGGCTCTGATAAAGCTCCATGGAATCGGTGAACACGGTCAATACCACGTCCCGCTCGGTGAGCTCGTAGTACTTGGCGAACTTGATCGCCCCGAGGAGGTTGGCGGCGCTGGAAATCCCGAGAAGGGGGAGCTTGTCCACGAACGCAGGCGGCACCCCCTGGTGAAGGAGGAACTCCTGACCCGCGGGCTCGTTGAAGAGGCGGATGAGGCTCACCGGGGCCTCGTCGTCGATGGCGATCACAACGTCGGTCGCGCGCACGTTGTGGATCCAGGGGACGTGCTTGTCCCCGATCCCCTCGATCCGGTGGCTGCCGAACCCGTTCAGGAGGAGGGTCGGGCACTGGAGGGACTCGCCCACCGCGATCTTGCTCCCCGGGAACCGTTCCTTCAGGTAGTCCCCGCACCCTAGGGTGCCGGAGGAACCGCTTGTGAGCACCACCCCCACGTAGCGCCCCGTCGGACCCAGCTCTCCCCGCAGGACCTCCTCCATGGCCGGTCCGGTGACGGCATGGTGCCAAAGGTGGTTCCCGAACTCGTCGAACTGGTTGAAGATCATCACGT
This sequence comes from Candidatus Bipolaricaulota bacterium, assembly GCA_014361055.1. Taxonomy (GTDB): domain Bacteria; phylum Bipolaricaulota; class Bipolaricaulia; order Bipolaricaulales; family Bipolaricaulaceae; genus JACIWI01. The sequence goes on along the minus strand of JACIWI010000051.1, from coordinate 331 downwards.
TGTCCCGGGTCCGCTCGAGCTCCTTGCATTTCTGGAAGATCTCCCACACGTTGGACTCGCTGCCCGGGGTGGCGATGACCTCGCCGCTAATGCGGGACAGCCATTCAAACCGTTCGCGGGACATCCCTTCAGGGAGGATGGCGATGGATTCACACCCGAGAAGGCTCGCGTTGTACGCTCCGCCGCGGCAGTAGTTCCCGGTGGACGGCCATGCTGCCTTGTGGAAGGTAGGGTCGAACTGCCCGGTCACTAGCCGCGGCACGAGGCACCCGAACGTGGCCCCCACCTTATGGGACCCGGTGGGGAACCACTTCCCGACCAGGGCGATGAT
>JACIWI010000050.1 GCA_014361055.1 Candidatus Bipolaricaulota bacterium | reverse complement strand
GAGCTCGCCGATCCCGTACACGAGGAGATCCATCCTTGGGGATTATACGGACTTCAAGAACCCGATCGCCGAGGGCTTTCCCACGTTTATCCCCCCGGCTATACTGGAGACGCTGTGATCGAGCTCGACGGACACCTGACGCCAGCGGATGCGGAAGCGGTCATCGAGGGGGAGCAGGTAGCGGTGGCAGGTTCGGCCCTGGCCAAGGTGGATGCCGCTCGCCGTGTCCTCCTGTCGTTGATCGCCCAGGGGAAACCGGTTTACGGGGTGAACACAGGGTTCGGCGGGCTGAGCGCCGTGCGCATCCCGGTGGAGGATCTTGGCCGCCTGCAGGTGAACATCGTCCGCTCCCATGCCGTCGGGGTGGGCCGACCGCTTCCGGACGAGGCGGTGCGGGGGATGCTCCTGTTCCGGGCCAACTCCTTTCTCCAGGGGGCGTCCGGGGTCCGGCCTGAGATCGTGGAGCTCTTGGTGGGGATGCTCAACGCCGGGGTGCATCCGGTGGTACCGGAACAGGGGTCGGTGGGCTCGTCCGGGGACCTGGTGCCCCTGGCCCACCTCGCCCTGGTGCTCCTCGGGGAGGGCCGGGCCCGGTGGCGGGGCGAGGAGCTCCCCGGAGGAGAGGCGCTGCGTCGGGCCGGGCTGGCCCCGCTCCCTGAGCTCGCCCCCAAGGAAGGCCTCGCATTGCTCAACGGCACCGCGTACATGCTGTCCCTCCTGTTTCTGGCCTGGCTCTACGGCTGGCGCGCGCTCAAGGGGAGCCTGGCCACCGCCGCCCTGGCCTTCCAGGCCCTCCGCGGACGAACCGAACCCCTGGACGCCCGGATCCACGCCCTTCGCCCCCACCCGGGCCAGGTCCAGGTGGCGGCCTGGCTGCGGGAGCTTCTCCAAGGGAGCGCTCTGGTGAACTCGTACCAGGACGACGTCCAGGATCCCTATTCCCTGCGGTGCCTGCCCCAGCTCCTGGGGCCGGTGGTGGAGGCGCTGTGGGCGGTGGAGGGGAAGCTCCGCGTGGAGATGAACGCGGCCACCGACAACCCCCTCGTCTTCCCGGAGGAGGCGGGGGTGGCCCTGTCCGGGGGCAACTTCCACGGGGAGATCCTGGCGTTCGCCGGGGAGTGGCTGGCGGTGGCGCTCGCGGAGCTGGGCGCGTCCTGCGAGCGGCGCCTGGATCTCCTCCTCACCGCCCGTGATCGCGGCCTGCCCCCGTTTCTGTCCCCGGAGCCTGGGCCCAGTTCGGGGTTGATGCTCCTCCAGTACACGGCCGCTGCCCTGACCGCGGAGAACAGGGTCCTCGCCCACCCGGCGGCGGTGGACTCGATCCCCACCTCCGGGGGCAAGGAGGACCACAACGCGATGGGGGCGACCTCGGCCTGGAAGGCCCTGCGCATCGCCGAAAATGTTCTGGCCCAGGTAGCCCTGGAAGGGGTATGCGCCCGGTGGGCGGTGGCCCTAGCCGGGGTGGACGGCCTGTCCCCGGCCACGCGGCCCTTGTACACCGCCCTCGCCGAGCTGGTCCCACCACCGGGGGAGGACCAGTACCTGGGGGACGCCGTCCAGGCGGTGTGCGCCGCCGTCCGGCGAGGGAGGATCGGACCGCATGGGCTATAAGGCGGGCACGGTGGCGGTGGTGGGCAAGGCCAACGTGGGCAAGTCCACGTTCATCAACGCCGTCATGGGACGCAAGGTGGTCATCGTGTCCGATTGCCCCCAGACCACCCGCAACCGGATCCGCTGCATCTACACCACCCCCGAGGCCCAGGTGGTGTTCGTGGATACCCCAGGCCTCCACCAGCCGGTGAACAAGCTCTCCGCCCACCTCCTGCGCACGGCGTTCCGGGCCCTGGCCGGGGTGGACGAGGTGGCGTACATGGTGGAGCCCACCGGCGAGGTGGACGCCTACGACGAGACCGTCCTCCCTCGGATCAAGGCCCTCCCCTGCGCGAAGGTGTTGCTCGTGAACAAGATGGACCTCGCTCGGGGTAACGCCCTTCCCGAGACCCTCCTCGCCTACGAGAAGCTGGGCATCTTCGATGACCTGGTGCCCATCTCCTCTACCCGGGGCAAGGGCCTTGATCGGGCCCTGGCCGTGATCGTCCACCACCTTCCGGAGGGGGAGCCGCTGTTCCCCGAGGGCATGGCCACTGACCGACCCCTAGAGTTTACCGTGGCGGAGCTTATTCGGGAGAAGATCTTCCAGTTGACCTATCAGGAGATCCCGTACTCCACGGCGGTGGTGGTGGACCGGATCGAGGAGCGGGAGGCCCCTCCCCTGGTATCCATCTACGCCACCATCTACGTGGCCCGGGATTCCCAGAAGGCAATCGTCATCGGGAGCGGGGGGGCGAAGCTCAAGGAGATCGGGAGGTTGAGCCGCCTAGAACTCGAGGCCCTCCTCGGCCGCAAGGTGTTCCTGTCCCTTCACGTCACGGTGCGGCCCAAGTGGACCGAGGACGAGACGGAGATCGCCCGCCTGACCGGGGAGTGAAGCCCTTCAGATCCTATGAGTTCCTCAAGGTCTCGCCCCGGACCCAAGAGCCCCCATGGCTTCCTCATGGAAGAAACGGCCCTCGGGACACCCCCCAGAAACAGCGTGGCACGTGCTATACTTCCACAACCATGGAGCGGAACGCGGACGTGGTGATCGAGCCGGTCCACGATGGCCCGGGGTACCGAGCCTGCGAGCGGCTGCAGAAGGAGGTGTGGGGGTTCGCCGACGCGGCGGTGATCCCCGACCATCTCTTGCACATGGTCGTGGGGGCAGGAGGACTCTTGCTGGGGGCGTTCGACGGGATCGGTCCCGGGCGGGAGATGGTAGGGTTCACGCTGTCCGTGGTCGGCCTGACCGAGGACCGGCGGCTTCGTCATCATTCGCTGATGGCCGCGGTGCGGCCGGGCTGGCAGGACCAGGGCGTGGGGTACCGCCTCAAGTGCGCCCAACGGGAGCATGTCCTCGCGCAGGAAATCGATCTCATCACCTGGACGTTCGACCCGTTGGAGTCCCGCAACGCCCACTTCAACCTGAACAAGCTCGGCGGGGTGGCCACCCGTTACCTGCCCAACTACTTCGGTGAGCTCCGCGACGTCCGCAACCAGGGCCTGGCCACCGATCGGTTCCTGTGCCAGTGGCACCTTACCTCGCCCCGGGTCCGCACCCACCTCGCTCGGGAGACGCGGCCCGACCTGGCGTTGGGGGAGGTGGAGACCATCAACCGCACCCAGCGCCTCCCGTCGGGGGTTCGGGCCCCGCTCGGGTTCCGCCCCGACCTCACGGCGCCGAACCTCCTGTTCGAGATCCCATCTGACCTTCAGGCGCTGCGCAACGCGGACCTGGACCTGGCCCGCCAGTGGCGCCTGGAGGCCCGCCGGGCCCTGACGAGCTACCTCGACGAGGGGTACCTCGTCACCGCCCTGTTCCGGGAAGGGGACCGGAGCTTCCTCGTCCTGGAGCGGCGCCCTCTTCCCAAGGTGCTGGAGGGGCCATGATCCGACCGGAACGCATCTCCCTGCATCTCGTGGAGCTCCCCCTGGTGCAGCCATTTGTGACGAGCTTCGGGGAGGAACGGGTGCGGCGGGTCCTTCTTGTGTCCATGACCGCAGATGGGCTCATCGGGTGGGGGGAGTGCGTGGCCGGCGCCGGCCCGTGGTACTCCGCGGAGACGGTGGACACGGCCCGGCACGTGATCGGGGACTTCGCCCTGCCCCTCGTGCGGGGCCGGGCGTTTGACCACCCCCGGGAGCTGGCCGCCGTCCTCGCCCCGATCCGCGGGCACCCCATGGCCAAGGCCGCCCTGGAGGCGGCGCTGTGGGATCTCCACGCCCAGGCCGCCGGAAAGCCCTTGGCCCAGGTCCTCGGGGCCGTGCGAACCGAAGTCCCGGCCGGGGTGAGCGTGGGCATCCAACCGAACATCCCGGCTCTGGTGGAGCGGGTCGCGGCGTTCGTCGAGCAAGGCTACCAGCGGGTGAAGCTCAAGGTGAAGCCGGGGTGGGACGTGGAGCCGGTGGCCGCGGTGCGGGAGCGGTTTCCAGACCTTCCCTTGTCCGTGGACGCCAACGCCGCCTACACCTTGGATGACGCAAACCACCTGCGGAAACTGGATCGTTTCGACCTGTTGATGGTGGAGCAGCCGCTCCCTTACGACGACCTGGTGGGGCACGCGCGGCTTGCCCGGACCCTGTCCACCCCGATCTGCCTCGACGAGTCCCTGAGCTCACCCCATCGAGCATGGGAGGCGCTCGAGATCGGAGCGTGCCGGATCATCAACGTCAAACAGGGCCGCCTGGGAGGGCTCTCCGCGGCCCTGGCGGTCCATGACCTCGCCCAGGGGCGGGGCGTGCCCTTATGGTGCGGCGGGATGCTGGAAACCGGGATCGGCCGGGCCTTAAACGTGGCCCTGGCTGCGCTCCCGGGGTTTACCCTCCCCCACGACATCTCCGCCACCGACCGTTACTACTATCAGGACCTCGCCGTCCCCCCGTTCCACTTGGAGCGCGGGTTCATCCGGGTGCCCCAGGGGACGGGGTTGGGAGTGGAAATGGACCTGGCCCGGCTTCATCGGTTCACCGTGGCCAGCTGGGCCTGGCAACTCTAGGAGGCGCTCGTGAGGAAAGCAGAGCTGGCGAGGCTGATCGATCACACCGTGCTTGGGCCGGAGACGGACCGGGCGGCGGTAGAACGGGCGTGCGAGGAGGCCATCCGCCACCGGTTCTATGCGGTGTGCGTCACACCCGGCCACGTGGCCCTGGCCAAGGGCCTCGTGCGAGACAAGGGGATCTACGTGTGCACCACAATCGGGTTCCCCCACGGCCAGCACAAGCCCGAGGTCAAGGCGCTCGAGGCCAAGGCGGCGGTGGACGACGGCGCCGACGAGGTGGATATGGTGATCGATGTGGCCGCGCTCAAGGACGGCGACTACCAGCGGGTGATCGCCGACATCCGCGCGGTGCGGGAGGCGATCGCCAAGGCCCCGCGGCCGGTGGTGCTCAAGGTCATTTTGGAGTGCTGCTTCCTCTCGAACGACCAGAAAGTGGCCGGGGCGATCCTGGCCAAAGCAGCGGGGGCGGACTTCGTGAAGACGTCCACCGGGTTCGGCCCTGGTGGGGCCACCGTCGAGGACGTGGCCCTGCTGCGGCGGACGGTAGGGGAGAAGATGGGGGTCAAAGCTGCCGGCGGGATCCGCGATTACGAAACGGCGGTACGCATGATCGAGGCCGGGGCAAACCGGATCGGGGCCTCAAAAAGCGTCCAGATCGTCGCCGGGGCACCAGATTGACCCCGCGTCCGCCGAACGCCACAGCCGGACAAGCACGACTCAAGGTCACCGCAATGGGCGAGTCCGGCGAGAACGAGCCAAGGTGATCGAGGTGGCTCAGCTTGCTCGGGATGAGGGGATCGTCCTTCGCACCCAGGATCACGCGGAGACCGACCGCATCGCGGTCGTCCTCACCCCAAACCACGGCCGCCTCGACCTCCTCGCCAAGGGGGCGCGGCGCATGGAGCAGGCGGCCGGGGCGGCCCTAGACGTGCTCAACGTGGTGAAGATCATTTACTACCGGCGCCGGTCCGGGCTCCATCTCCTGAAGGAAGTGGAGCTGGTGCGCACCTTCCCCGGCATCCGCTCCGACCTCGACCGGGCAACCACCGCCTTGGGGGGGATCGAATGGGCGCTCGCGCTCATCCCCACGGAGGCTCCGGACGAACGGGTGCACCGCCTGACCGTGGAATTCCTCACCGCCCTGGACGCAGGGCACCCGCCGCGGGTGCTGGCCCTGGGCTACGTGCTGCGGCTCCTGGCCGTGGCCGGCCATCGTCCCCACCTCGATGGGTGCCTGTCCTGCGGGGCCCAAGACGGCCTGACCTGGTCCCCGGAGCGGGGTGGACTCCTGTGCCGCCCGTGCGGGGGCAGCGGCGAGGCCGTCTCACCCCGCGTGTGGCGCACCCTGGGGGCGATCGCCCGCCTCCCCCTGCCCGCCCTGGCCCGGCTGCGCGTGGAGGAAACGGATTTGGAGAGGGGAGAGGCGCTGGTAAGGGGATTCCGCGAGGCGCAACTGCGCCGCTAGCGCCCCTAAGAAGCCCTCATGGCCTTGGGAAAAGCAGCTTGGAAAAGCCTGCCTTGCCCCTGGCCTGGGGAAACGCGCCTGGCGCAGGGCGCGTTCCACGGCTATATTCCCGTATCCATGGAGTGCCGGATCATCGCCTGTGAGCGCGTGGCCTTCTCCGGGAAGGCCGAGGGCGTGTATGCCCGCAGCCCGGAAGGGTGGTTTGGGGTGCTCCCCGGGCATGCCCGGGCCGCGTTTACGCTCTCGGACTCCCCGGTGCGGGTGATCACTCCCGAAGGAACACGCACGTTTCACGTCAAGGCCGGGACGCTGTACGTCAGCCGGGAGGGCGTGACCGTGCTCGCCGACCGAGCGGAGGCCGATGGCTAAGGTGGTGGTGACCGGGCTCGGGCTCGTCACCCCATTCGGGGTGGGGCGGGACGCGTTCTTCCAAGGCCTCACCGAGGGCCGGGTTGCCGTTCGCCGGATCGATCAAGACCTGGACCTCTCCGGGATCGGGGCCCAGGTGGCCGCCCCGGTGGACGGGTTCGATCCGGTGGCGTTCATGTCCCCCCGGCGCGCCCGGCGGATGGGCCGGGTATCGCAGATGGCGGTAGCCGCGGCCCGGCTGGCCCTGGAGGACGGCCGGTTCGTGCCCCAACCCACCGGGCGCGGGGCGGTGGTCATCGGCAGCGCCATTGGGGCGTTGGAGGCGCTGGTGGACAATCACCGCGCGATGCTGGAGCGGGGGGCGGAGCGGGTGTCGCCGTTCCTGGTGCCGGTGATGATGCCCAACGCCCCGGCAGCGGAAGTGTCCATCGAGCTCGGGATCCGCGGCCCGAGCTTGGGGGTGGTCACAGCGTGTGCGTCTGGGGCCCACGCCCTGGGGATCGCGTGGGGATGGATCCGCGAGGGGGCCTTGGACTGGGCCCTGGCCGGGGGGGCGGAGGCGGTGATCCTACCCCTGGTGTTGGCGGCATTCGACCGGATGGGAGCCCTTACCCGCTCGCCCGATCCCGCGGTAGCGTCGCGGCCGTTCGACGCCCGGCGGGATGGGTTCGTGCTCGGGGAGGGGGCGGCGGTCCTGCTCCTCGAGTCGGAGGCCCATGCCCGGAAGCGGGGGGCGGAACCCCTGGCGGAGCTGGCCGGGTTCGGCCAGAGTTCAGACGCGTACCACATCACTGCCCCTCCGGAGGACGGGGAGGGGGCGCGGCAGGCGATGGCCGAAGCCGTGGCCTCGGCCGGGCTCTCCCCGGACGAGGTGGACTACATCAACGCCCATGGGACTTCGACGCCGCTCAACGACCGGGCGGAGACGGTGGCGATCAAGGCCCTCCTCGGGGAGCGGGCGTACCAGGTGCCGGTGAGCTCCACCAAGTCCCAGATCGGGCACCTCCTCGGGGCGGCGGGGGCGGCGGAGGCGGCGGCGGCGATCTTCCCGTTCCTCACAGGGTTGCTTCCGGCCACCGTGACCTGGCGGGTCCGCGACCCCGAATGTGATCTCGATTACGTTCCTGGGGAGCCGCGGCCGGCCAACGTGAAGGTGGTCCTGTCCAACTCGTTCGGGTTCGGCGGCCAGAACGCGTGCCTCGTCTTCCGCGCCCCGAGCTAGAATTGCGATAAGAACCGAAGGTCGTTCTGGTAGAAGAGGCGGATGTCGTCCACCCCGTAGCGAAGCATCGCCATCCGTTCCACCCCCAGGCCGAACGCGAAACCGGTGACCTCCTCCGGGTCGTACCCGACCTCAGAGAGCACCGCCGGGTCCACCATCCCCGCCCCCATGATCTCCAGCCACTTCCCCGGACGCTTGCGGATGTGGACCTGGGCCGAGGGCTCGGTGAACGGGAAGAAATCGGCGGAGATGCGCATCTCATAGCCGGGGCCGAAGAACGCCCGCACGAACTCCCCGATCACCCACTTCAGGTGGGCCATCGTCAGGCCCTGCTCCACCCACAGGAGCTCCACCTGGTGGAACACCGGGGAGTGGGTAGCATCGGGGTTGTCCCGGCGGTAGCAGCGGCCGGGACAGATGATGCGCACCGGTGGTTTCCTCGACTTCATGACCCGGATCTGCACCGGCGAGGTGTGGGTCCGGAGGAGACGGGTATCGTCGATGTAGAAAGAATCCCAGTCGTCTCGGGCCGGATGGTCTGCCGGTATGGCCAGGGCCTCGAAGTTGTAGTAGTCTGTCTCCACCTCGGGCCCGGTGGCCACATCGAACCCCAGGCGTAGGAAGACCTCCTCGATCTCCCGCCGCACCTGGGTCAGGGGGTGGAGATGGCCAAGGGGACGCCACCGCCCAGGCAGGGTAAAGTCGTACCGTTCCGCAGCCGCTTGCTCGGCAAGCGCCCGGGCCGCAAGCTCCCCCTTGCGCGCCTGGAGGGCGGCGGTGATCTCGGCCTTGAGCACGTTGAGGAGCTTGCCGGCCTCGGCCCGCTCCGCAGGCGGAAGGGCGCGCAGGCCGTCGAACAGCCGGGTGAGCACGCCCTTCCGCCCGAGGAACCGCACCCGCAGCGCCTCCAGCGCCGCGAGGTCCCGCACCTCGACGCTCGCCTGCGCCCACTCCGCCCGCGCCGCCTCCACCCGCCGCCGCACCTCGTCCAAGGTCATGATGATCCGGATTATACGTACGGGATCAGGACTTTGACAACACAAACGCCCACAGACTAGAATGGGCCGCTGCACGAGGTACAGCGGCCACGGTCGTGAAGGAGGTCGGATGGACTACGCACGGCGACGGGCGCGCCTCTGGGAGGAGGTACGGGGAAGAGGGCTCGATGCCTTCCTGGTCATCAATCTGGAGGGCTCGGAGAGCCCAAACCTGCGCTACCTTTCCGGGTTCACCGGCTCGTTTGGCATCCTGATCCTCGCCAAGGAGTCGGTATTGGCCACCGACTCCCGGTACACGGAGCAGGCGCAACACCAGGTCCGTGGGCTCCCGGTGGAGGAGGCGAAGGGGCGTTGGCTCCCATGGCTCGTCGAGCGCCTGAGCGCCCTTGACCTCCGGAAGATCGGCATCGGCACCTACGGCACGAGCCTGTACACCTACCGGGAGCTTTGCCGGCTCGGGGAAGGCATGGAGTTCGTGCCCGCAAACGGGCTCGTGGAGGGGCTGCGCCGGGTGAAGTCCCCGGAGGAGATCGAGCGGATCGCCGCCGCCGCCCGCCTCACCGATGAGGGCCTGCGATGGATGCTCGGGCAGCTCAAGCCGGGCCTGACCGAGCGGGACGTGGCCCTGGAGCTGGAGATCTGGTACCGCCGTCATGGGGCCGACGACGTCGCGTTCGACCTCATCGTGGCCAGCGGGCCAGCGAGCGCGATGCCCCACCACCGGGCCGGGGAGCGGAGGCTCGAGGGTGGAGACATCGTCCTCCTGGACATCGGGGTACGCCTGGACGGGTACTGTTCCGACCTCACCCGGGTCGTGGCGTTGGGACACGCCAGCCGGGAGCTGCGCGACCTGTACCGCCTGGTGCTCGCCGCCAACCGGGCCGGGCTGGAGGCGGTCCAGGCCGGGGTGTCCGGCCAGGACGCGGACCGGGCCGCCCGGGCGGTGATCGAAGCCGGGGGGTACGGGGACAGGTTCGGCCATGGCCTCGGCCACGGGGTCGGCCTGGAGGTCCACGAGGCGCCGCGTCTGGCCCCAACCTCGGACGACGTCCTCGCCGCTGGCCATGTGGTCACGGTAGAGCCCGGTGTGTACCTGCCCGGCCGGTTCGGGATCCGCATCGAGGACCTGGTGGCGGTGCACGCCGACGGCTGCGAGATCCTGTCCGGCTTCCCCAAGGAGGAACTCCTTGTGGTGTAGCGCTTTTCGACCTCGTTCGGTATCTTCCAGCCTGAAGAGGGAGATCAGAACGTGGACATGACGCTCGCCGCACTGGCCGATCGGGTACGCCGCGAAAGCGGGCTTGCCATTACCGCTCGGGACCTGGAGCGGATTCTCGCCGCGCTTCAAGCCTCGGAGGACATCTGGCGGATCGTGGACCTGGCCCCGGTGCCGATGATGGCCACCTGCCAAGGCTTGCACGCCCTGGCCGAGATCGGCTGGGTAACGTGGGCCAATGGGCGCGTCCGGCTGACCCCGGCCGGGGACCAGGCGTGCCGCAAGCTCGCGATCGCCGCGGTCCGGGAGCTCAAGTGCCCCCGCTGCGGCGGACGGGGTGTGGAACTAAGCCCCCTTCGGGAGGTGGCGGCCGCGTTCCATCGCATCGCCCGCGGCCGGCCGGAGGCATCCCAAGAGTTCGACCAGGGCTACGTGACCGAGGACAGCACCATCGCCCGGGTCGCGTTCATGTGGGCAAAGGGGGATCTCGCGGGGAAGGACCTCCTGGTGCTCGGGGACGACGACCTCGTGTCCATCGCTGCCGCCCTCACCCGGGCCCCCCGACGGGTGGTGGTGCTGGACATCGACCCGCGGATCGTGAACTTCGTCGCCGAGGCCGCCCGCGCCGAGGGGCTCGCCGTCGACGCCCGCCAACACGACCTACGGGAACCGTTACCCGAGGAGCTGTGCGGCCGGTTCGACACGTTCTTCTGTGACCCCACCGAGAGCCTACGCGGGTTCCTCGCGTTCGCGGGGCGAGGGCTCGCCGCCCTGCGGGGGCCGGGGTGCGTCGGGTACCTCGGGCTCACCCGGTACGAGGCATCCCTCGCCAAGTGGCGGGACATCCAGCGGGAGCTCCTCGCCGCGGGAGGGGTGTTGACCGACGTCGTGGACGATTTTCATACATACGTGAACTGGCCGTACATCGACGCGATGCGTGCCTGGGACCGGCTCCCGGTGAAACGGGTCCCAGGGCGGGACGAGCCCTGGTACCGGTCGGCCTTGATCCGGGTGGAGCTGGTGGAGGCGGCGAGGGTGGAGAACCCGCGCTACACGGGGGACATCTTCAACGATGAGGAGGCGGCAACGACATGATCGGGGACGGCATCGACCGCGCGTGTCTTGTGTCCGGGGCGGCCGAGGGGGCTACCGAGCTGAACGCGTTCGATGGCGCCCTGCTCGCGGCGGGGATCGGGGATCTCAACCTGATCAAGGTGTCGAGCATCATGCCCCCCCACGTGGTGCTGGAGAAGGCAGCCCCCAAGCTCCCGCCGGGGGCGTTCGTGCTCGTGGTCTACGCCGCCCGCACGTCCAGCACGGCCGGAGAGACGCTGGCCGCGGCGGTGGCCGCGGGCCGTGCCAAGAACGGGTTCGGGGTGATCATGGAGGCCACCGGGCGATCCCGGGCCGAGGTGGAGGAGGCGGTGCGGGTGAAGGTCGCCGAGGCGTTTCGGGTGCGCAACCTTGAGCTTGAGGAGGTGCACGTGGCCGCAGCCGAGCACCGGGTGGTGCGGTGTGGCGGTGTGGTCGCGGCGTGCCTTTTCTTCTAAAATTGGCCCGTGACCCAGGTCACGGCGTCCGGGATATGGCCAAGCCCGTTTGGGAACACCAAATGGGCTAAATGTTTGGCCAAATCTACCCCGGGGAGGAGGTGAAAGATGAAAGAGCTCGGGAGGCAGCTCGTGGTCGAGTTATGGGAGTGCGAACGCAATACCAACGAGCCGGAGGAGATCCGAAAGGCCCTGCGCCGGGCGGTAGATCGGGCCAAGGCCACCCTGGTGGACGTCCAGGTCCACACGTTCAACCCACATGGGGTGTCCGGAGTGGCGGTGATCGCCGAATCCCACATCTCCGTGCACACGTGGCCGGAGCTCGGCTACGTCGCCCTGGACGTGTTCACCTGCGGGGAGAAGGTGCTCCCCGAGGCCGCGGTGGAGGTCTTTTGCGAGCTCTTCCGTCCCCAGCGGACTAGCCTGCTGGAGATCAAGCGGGGGATCCAGTTATGAGTGCGGGAAGACGACGCGGGGAAGACTGGTTATGCGAACAGCAGACGGCAGGCGCACGGCTGTGCCTGCACGTGGAGCGCTGGCTCGTCCGCCGGAGGTCGCCGTACCAGGCGCTTGAGCTGGCCGTGACCCGTGATCACGGCCGGGTGATGGCCCTGGACGGGAAGTTCATGCTCTCCGAGCGCGACGAGCCTTTTTATCACGAGATGCTGGTCCACCCCGCGATGCTCGTCCACGAGGCCCCGGAGCGCGTACTCATCGTGGGAGGCGGCGACGGCGGCGCCCTGCGGGAGGCGCTCCGGCATCGCACGGTGAAGGAGGCCGTGCTGGTGGAAATCGATCAAGCGGTGATCGACGCGTCCCGGGAGCACCTCCCGAGCGTCCACTACGGGTCGTTCGACGATCCGCGAGTCCGGATCGTCGTCTCCCCGGGCGAGACGTTCCTTCCCGAGCACCCGGACACGTACGACGTGATCCTGGTGGATTCCACCGATCCCATCGGTCCGGGGAAGGCCCTGTTTCAAGCGGAGTTCCTGGCCGCGTGTCGGCGGGCGCTGCGCCTGGGCGGGGTGATCGCCCTCCAGGCGGGGACCCCGTTCTACTGGCCGGAGGAGCTGGAGCACCTGCTCCGCGAGCTGGGCCGCCTCTTCCCCCACGTGGGGGCGTACCTCGGGTTTGTGCCGCTCTACCCCTCCGGCATGTGGGCGTACGCCATCGCCGGGGACCGCGACTGGCGGGCGGAGGAGGCCGCGGTCCATGAGCGATACGCGAGCCGCGGGCTCACCACCCGCTACTACACCCCGGACCTCCACCGGGCGGCGTTCGTCCTCCCCCGGTTCGTGGAGGAGTTGGTCTCACGCGCCCTGGGGGGCGAGGGGTGACCGGGTTCCTGCGGTTCCTCGCCGCCGACACCCCGTTCTCCCAGGCCCGGGTGGCCATCCTCGGGGTGCCCCTCGAGCGCACCGTTTCCTTCCGCGGTGGCCCTGCGCAAGCCCCGACCGCGATCCGAGCCGTCTCCGACTCCGTTGAATCCTATTCAGCGTTGTTCCGGTGCGATCTGGCCCAGGTAGGGGTCTGCGACCTGGGGGACGTGGACACCCACGGCCCGCTGCTAAAGGTACTGGAGAACGCGGAGGCTGAGGTAGGGCGGATCCTAAGAGCCGACAAGGCCCCGGTGGTCCTGGGCGGGGAGCACACCGTAGCCCTGCCTGCGGTGCGGGCGGCGGCCTGTCGAGGCCCGGTCCAGGTCGTGGCCCTGGACGCCCATTCCGACCTGCGCGACGCGTACTTGGGGGAGCAGATCTGCCACGCCACCGTGCTCCGGCGGGTGAGCGAGGTCGCAACGCGGCTCGTCATCGTGGGGACGCGCTCGTTCTTCGGGGGAGAAGCGGACGAACCGTTCTTCGCCCGACCCGACGAGATCGGCGTGCGCCTCGATCCCAAGCTCCCGGTATGGCTGACCCTAGATCTGGACGCGCTTGACCCCTCCCTGTGCCCGGGGGTGACCAACCCCGAGCCCGGCGGGCTCTCCTACCACGAGGTGATCGCGATCTGGCGCGAGCTCTCCCGATTTCGGGTGATGGGGATGGACCTCGTGGAGCTGGCCCCCCCGTTCGACCCCTCCGGTGTGTCCGCGGTCTGCGCGGCCAAGCTGGTCCTGGAAGCGATCTGTGCCTTCTGGGGAACGAAATCCAGATCTGTTCGCTAGAGACCCCAATTCCCCTGAGCTTATGAAGCCCCGTTCCTACCTCCAGGCGGCCGGGCTGCCTCATCACCCTGCTCTTCGCCTGGGTCGGGACGGGGCGCGCCTCGGGCACAGGGAGACGCAGCTTCTGTCACGCCGTCTCCTGGGTTGACGTCTATCCCAGGAAGGTTATCCGGTACAGGCTCAGCCGTCGCCGGTCCCCGGCCGGGTGGCACCTTGCCGCCGGGTCACGTCGCACCTTGACGGGAGCTGAACGCCTGGGCTAACATGGACTGGCCGAAGGGGTCTCCCTTCACGCTGTTCAGTCTTTGGGGGCGTAGCTCAGCTTGGGAGAGCGCCGGCTTTGCAAGCCGGAGGTCGGCGGTTCGATCCCGCTCGCCTCCACCAGTTCTTGCTCGCTTACCTTCATCCTCTTCCGTCAGGGAGCTTAAGCTAACCCAAGCAGGGCGTCGATGCGCGCCCGGTCGAAGCCGACCACGATCTCCCCGTCGATCTCCACCACCGGAACGCCTTGCTGCCCGGACTTGCGGATCATATCCAACGCCGCTGCGTAGTCCGCAGCCACGTCGATATCGGTGTAGGGGATGCCCCGTTCATCCAGGTACCGCTTCACCGCATGACACCAAGGGCACGTCGGGGTGCTGTACACGGTCACCTGATGGTCCATCGCTTACCCTCCTTCTTGAGCTTTCCAAGGATCCCGGCTCGGAGGAGCTGCGCCACGAGCGGCGTCACGCTGATACAGTGCCTCCGCCCCTGCCGGGTCCGCCGCACCAGCCCTGCTTCCTCCAACGTCCGTAGGTGGTAGGACAGGGCCGAGGTCGACATCCCCAACGCCCGGGCGATCTCCCCGCAATGGGGGCCTTCCTCGGTGAGGAGGAGCCCCACGATCGCCAATCGCTCCGGGCTCGACAGGGCGGCGAACGCCTTGGCCAGCTCTGGGACCCCCGGTTTGTCCATTGCTGTTAGTATAGCTGGGCCCACAGTTATTTCAATGGTTGTTTAAACGTTGAACCCCGAACACGGCCGGGGTAACCTCGCCTCGGAGGCGATCATGGAGGCCAAGGTCGTTTGGCACGAGAAGATGCGGTTCGTGGCGGTTGGTCCGTCCGGCCACGCCGTGCTCATGGACTCCTCTCCCGAGGTGGGAGGGGAGGATTCCGCCCCTCGCCCCACCGAGCTCCTCCTCGCCGCTCTGGGCGGATGCACGGCGATGGACGTCGTGTCCATCCTGGGCAAGATGCGCACTCCCCCCAGGCGCCTGGAGATCCTGGTCTCCGCGGAGCGGGCCACGGAACATCCCAAAGCCGTGCGCAAAATCCACCTGACGTACCGGGCCGAGGGGGTGCCCGAGGAGAACCTGCACCGGGCGGCCCAGCTCTCTCAGGAACGGTACTGCTCGGTCGCCCATTCCCTGTCCTCTGAGCTCTCGTTCGCGGTGGAGGCCCTGCCCTAAAGGAGCTCGAGGAGCCGCTCCAGCTCGACTCCCTCGGCCACCATCCGGTCGAGCAGGGCGAGCTGAGGCTCCCCTACCTGAAGGGTCCGTCCAACCAGCCGTTCCGCGGTCTCGGCCACGGTCATCGTGTCCTGGGGAGCCACGGCCAGCGTCACCCCCCGTTCCACGGCCTGGGTCACGATCGCCCGCTCCGGGCGCAGCCCCCCGCTCAGGATGATCGCCCGCACCCGCGGGGAAGCCAGCGCCGCGGCCTGGATGTCGGTACGGTCTCCGCCGGTGACCACTGCCAGTTGCCCGGGGATGCGCCGGAGGTACCGCAGGGCCGCGTCTCCGCCCATCGCCCCCACCAGGAACCGCTCCACCTCGGCCGCCTGGTTCCCCTCCACCACCACCTCCGCCCCCAGGGCGTCGATCACTTCCCGAATGCGCACCGTGTGCAGTTGTCGCTCGAACGGGATCACCCCAAGCACCGGCACCCCCCGCTCCTCCAGGAACGGAACGGCGAACCCCCGGACCTCCTCCAGCTCGGTGTCCGGCGAGACCTCGTTGAGCACCGCCCCCACCAGCCGTACCTCGCTGGCGACGGTGCGCACCGCGGCGAGCACCCGGTCCACCGTGGGCTCCCCCCGGTAGCGGGCGACGAGGAGGACGGAGGCCCCCAGGCGGGCGGCCACAGCCATGTCCGACATCCCCGACAAAAGCCCTCTGCCCAGCCACTCCCGCCCTTCCAGGATCAGCACGTCCGCGTCCACCGTGGCCAGGGCGTCGATGCGCGCCCACGCCTCGGCCGGGGGCCGCCACACCCGCGGCACCTGCCCCCCGAGCACGGGGACGATGGCCTCCGGCGGCTCGGCCAAGCCCAGGGCCGCCGCCGCCACCTCCGCGTCCTGGTCGAACGGCCGGCCCTGCCGGTAGGCATTGGCCCAGCCCACCGGCTTGCGGTAGGCCACGGACATCCCCCGACACCTCATCCGCCGCGCCAACCCCATCGCCAGCGCGGTCTTGCCCGCCTTCTCCTCCACCCCTGCGATGTACAGCTTCTTCATCCGTCCTCCCCAGCTATGGTAAGCCGCAGGTCCACCGCCACCACGCGGTCCGGATAGCAAATGAGCGGGTTCACGTCCAACTCCACGATCTCTGGGAACTCCACCGCCAGGTGGCCGATCCGTTCCACCACCTCCACCAGGGCCGGGACGTCCACCGGCGGCTGGCCCCGGATCCCCTGGAGGAGGGGGAACCCCTTGATCCGCCGCACCAGGTGTTCCGCCTCCGCCCGCGAGAACGGGGCCACGCCGAACGCCACGTCCTGCATCACCTC
>JACIWI010000005.1 GCA_014361055.1 Candidatus Bipolaricaulota bacterium | reverse complement strand
GCCCACCGCCCCGAGCAGGCGGCGGTGGGCCAGGGTCAGGTCCGCCGCGGCCATCGGTTCCCCGTCGGCGCGGACCAGCCCTCCGTCCCGCACCACGAGCGCCTCGCCCGTGAACTCCGCGGCCGGGGACAGCCGCCACAAGAACCGGACCTGGCCTGGGGTGATGGAGAGCGTCGTCTGCGGTCCGTTCGCCCCCCAGGTCCACGCCACCTCCCGCCCCGCCCAGTCCCCGCCCACCGGCAGGACCTCCACCCACATCCCCTCCCCCTGCCACACCCCTCCCCGTCGGTCCCCTACTGCAAGCAAATCCATATGAAACCGAGCAACGTCTGATCGTTGAATAGTTAACTGAATGGATATTTGGGTTTCTGGCATTCCGACCAGATTCAGGTAAATCAAGGCAAAACCGAGCGCAACCGCGCTTACCGCGACCAGCGGCCACGCCCGCTCCCCCCGGGCCAGCGAGGGCAGGGCGTACCCCAGCGCCACCAGGTACGCGGCCGTGGCCAGGGCCAGTGCCGCAAGGGGTGGATGCCGCGCGCGGTGCCCGCGGAGGATGGCGCTGAGGTCGTCCGGGGTCAGGGTGTGAACCGTCGTCGGCGCGTCCTGCCCCACGATTCGGCCGCCCAGGAACGCCGCCCAGGCGGCGAGGGCCTCGCCGGCCTTGGGCGCCAGGGAGGCCGCGGGGGCTAAGTACACGGTGGCGAACGGGGTAAGGAAGAGCGGGTCATCGGGGAGGTCGTCCGGGTTCAGCGCAACGAGCGGGCCGGGTGGAGTAGGTGTGGGCGGGGGGGCCACCGCCGCGGCGATCCGTTCCCCTGCCAAGCGCACTGGAACCTCGGCCCGGGCCACGGTGTGGCCATTGGCCTCCACCCGGAGCTCCACCGCCCGCGGTCCTGGCTCCACCGGCCACGGCAGGCGCAGCCGGGCCCGCCCCCCGGAGGCGAGGAGCACCGGCACCCGCAGCTCTCGCTCCGCTTGACCACGCCATCCGGAGCCGATGCGCTGCCAGACCACGAGCTCGCCCGCGAACGGGACGCCGCCCCAATTCGCTACCGTGGCCGCGAGCGGGTTCACCGCCCCAGGGACGGCCAGGCCCTGCCAGCCGAGCTCCCCGGACACCGTGATCTGGGCCCGTCCTGAGCCGGCGACGGCCACGGCCAGGAGGAGGGCCCAGGGGAGCCGGATCATTGGGGCAGCCCGTTCACCGCTTCCAGGGCATCGGCGGAGAGGACGTCGGCGTAGACCTGGGTGGTGCGGATCGAGGCGTGGCCGAGCTGTTTTTGGACGAGCCGCAGGTTGAACCGCGATGCCCGGTACAGCATCGAGGCGTAGGTGTGGCGGCAGGAGTGGATGGTAAACCGGGCCGGCAGGCCCGCGAGCCGGGCGTAGCGCTTGAACATGAGGTACACCGCTTGGCGGGTGAGGGGGCCCCCGCGGGGGGACACGAACAGGAGGTCGCCGGGTCCGGTGGGCTCGCCCACGGTGTCCTTCCACGCAAGGTACTCCCGCAGGTGCTCCCGCAGCGGCTGGCCGATGTCCACCCCTCGCTCTTTTCCGCCCTTGCCGTGCCGGACGATGATCGCCGAATGACCGGGGTCGAGGAGCAAATCCCCCACCTTGAGGGTAACGATCTCGGACACCCGGAGGCCCGCGTCCAGGGCCACGTGGAGGATGGCCCAATCCCGCACCGGACCGGTCTGGCCGCGTCGCCGGGCCTCGTCTGCGGCCCGGCGGGCGAACGCCTTGAGCCGCCGCACCTGGTCCGGGGTCATGAAGTCCTCCTGCGTCAGTTCAAGGGGCACCCGTCTCCCTCCTGCGGTACTTTACTTTGGATGTGTAGGATTTTACAAAAGATAGACCCCTCCGTCAAACCTCGTAGAGAACACGATTTCCGGAGGCGCCGACTTAACAAAAGGGTCCTTTTGTAAAGAACGGCCCTGAGGGCCGCCGGTCCCCTCCCGTGGCGGGGGAGGGGGGTAAGCCCAGGGGAGGCATCTACGGCCCACTCAGCCAAGGGCATAGCGCTCGATGATCTTCTTCTCCTCGCCCTGGATCTCCGCCGACACCTCGATGTAGTCCCGGAGCCCAGAGTTGTTGAGCTTCTCCTTGAGGAGGCTGTCGAGCTGGAAGATCCCGGCGGAGTTGGTCATCCGCACGTGGATGTGCACGGGCTTCTCCTGGCCGGGGAGGATCTCCACCTTGTCGATGGCCAGGGCGGACACGCTGTGAATGGTCGGCTCCCCGACCCGGAACGGGATCCGGGCCCGGCCCTTCTCCATGTCGAGCGCGTCGGCCACGCTGAGGGCCCCGGCCTCCACGGTGAGCGGCCTCACCGATCCGCGGTGGGCCCAGATCGCGTGCATCACCTCAGCCAGGATCACCGTGCGCTGCGGCTCCTCGTAGATCCCGGCCAAGAGCTCGTCGAGGAGCGTCGGGGCGAGGATCGTGGACAAGAGCTCATGGTCCTGGCGGTGCACGGCGTGCCCGACGTCGTGGAGGGCCGCCCCCAGCACCACCACCACCTGGGCGTCCTCGTAGCCAAGCCCGTGGTCGGCTACCCCCAGCTTCACCCCCGCCCCATGCAGGAGCTCAAGGAGCCTAAGCCCGATGCGCATCACGATCCGGACGTGGGTTGGGCCGTGGTCGTTGATCCGGAGGCGGTCGATGGCGGTGATGTTCGAGCACGTCCACAGCGTGCGCAGCCGCGTCGAACGGGCAATGGCCGCCTTCACCTGCGCGAGCTTTCCGTTTTGGGCCACGGGCAGATTGTCCTCATCGCCACCGTTCCCACCAGGCCGCTTGTCCGATCTCCCGTTGAACCATGGCCTCCAGGGCTGCCACCCGCTCCGCCAGGCGCCGGACGTCCTCCGCCAGGTGCTCCACCAGCGCCCGCCACCCCGCATCCCCTGGCTCATCCTGGTTCTGCTCGGTTTTGTCCGAAATGTCAATGAGCTTCTTTTCCTGTGTTTCAACCTTATAGCGTAAGAGATTGGCCGCATCGGTCAAGGTATGCCCGGTTTCGCACAAAGCTTGGAGGTCGCGGAGGGTGCTCACCCCGTCCTCAGTGAGGAGGATCTGGTTGTTGGGACCGCGGCGGATGGCCCCGGCGAGGAGGTCCCGCACCGCCTCGATCCGGTTGCGGACCTGGTTTTCGGTGGAGAGGCCCAGGAGCCGCACCAATTCAGGCACGGTATACACCGGATTCACCCCCTTTAGCCTGGTTTTGGACAAGGGTAACCCAGGGCGCGGGGGGCGGCAAGTGGCGGGGGGCAGGTAGGGAAGGTAGCCTTCCTCCCGATGCCCATTCGACGTTTGGATGAGGCGGTGGTCCGCAAGATCGCGGCCGGGGAGGTGGTGGACCGGCCGGCCTCCGTGGCCAAGGAGCTCGTCGAGAACGCCCTCGACGCGGAAGGAAAACGGATCGCGGTGGACGTGGACGCCGGGGGGATCGTCCTCCTGCGGGTGGCCGACGACGGGTACGGCATGGCCCCGGACGAGCTGCGCCTCGCGATCGAACGGCACACCACGAGCAAGCTCGCCACCGAGGAGGACCTCCGCCACATCCGCACCCTGGGGTTCCGCGGGGAGGCGCTCGCGGCCATCTGCGCGGTGGCCCGGGTGACGCTCCTGTCGCGGCCGCGGGGGGCGGAGGCGGGCCACGAACTTCGGGTGGAGGGGGGAACGGTGACCGCGGACCGCCCCGCGGCGCGGCCGGTGGGGACCACGGTGGAGGTTGCGGATCTCTTCTTCAACGTCCCCGCCCGGCGCCAGTTCCTGGACAGCCCTCCGGCCGAGGCCCGCCGCGTCTTGACGGCCCTCAAGCGGCTCGTGCTCGCCCATCCCGCGGTCGCGTTCGCCGTGCGCTCCGAGGGCCGGGCCGTGCTCGACGTCCCCCCGGCTGCGGACTCCCTTGTTCGAATCGCCCAGGTCTACGGCCGAGATTTCGCTTCCCGTCTGACCCCGGTGGAGATGCGGGAGCCCGGGTTCCACCTCCAAGGCTGGTTCGGGCCGCCGGAGCTCGCTCGGCCGACGCGGGTTGACCAGCACCTGTTCCTCTCCGGTCGGCCGGTGCGGCCGGGGGTGCTCGCGGTGGGGATCGCCCAGGCCTATGGGCGGTTCGTTCCCCGCGGGCAGCACCCGGCGTTCTTCCTGTACCTGGACGCGGACCCGGAGCTGGTGGACGTGAACGTGCACCCAAAGAAGGAGGAAGTCCGGTTCCGGGCCGAGGACGTGGTCATGGACCTCCTCCGCCGGGCAGCGCTGCGGGCCCTGGGGGGGCGGGTGGTGGCCCCCGGCCCGGTAGAGGGAGCGCCCCCGGCCGGTCCGGCCCCTGTGCCAGCCGCAGCGGTCGGGGAGGAAGCTCCCAAGCCGCTCCTGGCCGCGGCCCCGGGGCGGGGGTGGCGGGTGCTGGGGCAGGTGCAGGGGAGGTTCATCGTGGTCGAGGCCGAGGACGGGCTGGAGATCGTGGACCAGCATGTGGCCCACGAGCGGGTTCTGTTCGAGCAGTACCGGGATGGGGAGGGAATGCCGGCCCAGGAGTTCCTGGTCCCGGTCCAGGTGGAGGTCCCGTTCGACCGGGCGGAGGCATTGCGGCGGGCGATCCCCGACCTCGGGCGCCTGGGGGTGCACCTGGAGCCGTTCGGGGACCGGGCGTTCCTCCTGCGAGGATGGCCGGCGCCGCTGGCCGACCGCCAATCGCGCCTCGGGTTCCAGGAGCCGCTCGCCGCGGTGGCCGAGCGCCTGCTCGAGGGGGAGCCGCCGCTCCTCGAGCTGTGGCGGGAGGTGGCGTGCGCGGCGGCGGTGAAGGCCGGGGAGCCCCTCTCCCGCGAGGAGCAGGAGGCCCTGATCGCTGACTGGAAGGCCACGAGGGAGCCGGCCCGCTGCCCCCATGGCCGTCCGGTGGCGGTGGTGCTCACCTGGGCTGACCTCGCCCACCGGCTTGGGCGTTGAAGCCTCCCCAGCAAACCCACCCTCACCACGCCTCAATGTACGAGGTCTTGACTCCCGAGAAGTGGGGTTACGGTTCAAGGCTTGACCCCGACCACCCTTGACCCGTCCGAAGGGCGTGGGTACACTTTTGTCTCGAACGAACGTTCGTTCTAACACCGGTGCGGGACGGCACGCAGCCGCGGAGAGAGGATGTGAGAAGGATGGCAACAGCTGTTCCGGTTCGGAAGCCAGCGGGCGAGAACACCGTGCTCAGGGTCGTGCGCAACCCCGTGGTCCGGGGGAGCGTCGTGCGTCTGGCCGACCGGGCCATCTGGGAGTTCCTCCGGCGCACAGACAACCCGCCTGGGGTGGCGCGGGACGAGTGGCTCACCCTCCGGGCGCTCATGTACTCCCTCAACCGGAGTCTGAGGGAAGGCCAGGTCTCCAACCAGTGTTTGCGACGGGCCATAGAGTTCGCACGCGACCGGCTGAGGCGGAACCCCGTCCGGGAAGCGTTCAAGGAAAAATACGGGGACTACCCACCCGGCTTCCTTGCCATCAGCCCCACCCGGGCCTGCAACCTCAACTGCATAGGCTGCTACGCCGGGACGGAGGACCGCCCGGGAACCCTGAGCTTCGCCGCCTTCGACCGAATCCTGCGGGAGATGAAGGAGCTCTGGGGGGCGAGTCTCGTGGTGCTCTCGGGCGGGGAACCGTTCCTGTACAGAAGCGATGACAAAGACCTCCTCGATATCGCAGGACGGCACCTCGACATGTACTTCCTCGTCTACACCAACGGCACCCTGATCAATGAGAAAACCGCCAGGCGGATGAGTGAATTGGGCAACATGACCCCGGCCATCTCGGTGGAAGGGAAAATGGCGACGACGGAAGAGCGCCGGGGGAAGGGCGTGTTCGGCGAGGTGATGGGCGCCTTCCGGAACCTCCGCGCCGCAGGGGTCCCGTTCGGCATCTCCATGACCGCCACCCGCGAAAACTGCGACGAGCTTCTCTCCGATGAGGTGGTGGAGTTCTACTTCGAGGAGCAGGGGGCGCTGTACGGCTGGATCTTCCAGTACATGCCGATCGGCAAGGGCTACGACCTCTCCCTCATGATCACCCCCGAACAGCGCCTGCGGCTTCAGCGGCGGATGTGGGAGGTGATCAAGGAGAAAAAGGTCTTCCTCATGGACTTTTGGAACTCCGGGACGGCAGTGCACGGCTGCCTGGCCGCTGGGCGACAGGCCGGCTACTTCTACGTCAATTGGAATGGGGACGTGACCCCGTGCGTGTTCATCCCCTATGCCGCGGCCAACATCTACGACATCTACGAGCGGGGCGGCACTATCATGGACCTCATGGAGGTCCCCTTCTTCGCGGAGATCCGCAGCTGGCAGAAGGGCTATGGCTACAAGACCAAGCCCCAGGAAACCAAGAACCTCATCTTGCCTTGCCCGCACCGGGACCATTTTGATTTCCTCCTTTCGCTCATCGAGAAACACCGGCCGAAGCCCATCAACCGCGAGGCGGAGAGAGCGCTTGTGGACCCAACCTACGTCCAAGGGCTCCGGGAATATGGTCGGGCCTGCGCGGCGATTCTCGATCCGGTGTGGAAATGCGAGTACCTCCGGGGGGCGATGAAGGGCGATGAGGTGCCTGAGCTTGAGCCGGTGGCCCAAGGTCAGCGTAGTGGTGCCGGCGCTCGATGAGGAGCGCGAGATCGGGGAGTGTTTGGCGAGCCTGGCCCATCAGACCTTCCCTGATTTCGAGGTCATCGTGGTCGACAACGGCTCCCAAGATGCCACTGTTTCCATCGCCCGGAGCTACGGGGCCCGGGTGATCCACGAACCCCGTCGCGGGGCTCCCTACGCGAGGGAGGCCGGTTTCCAGGCAGCGCGGGCGGGAATCATCGCCTCTACCGACGCGGATACGGTGGTCCCCCCTGATTGGCTCGCGCGGATCCACCGGGCGTTCGAAGAAGACCCGGAAGTGATCGCGGTGTTCGGCCCATTCCGCGGCAAGCCATCCTCAGCGCCCTCGGCCTTGGGCAACCACTTGTTGCCCCTTCTCGAGACCGGTGTGGTGGTCGGACAAAGGGTGGCTTGGCGCACGAAGGCCCCGTTGTTCTCGGGGGCTAACTTTGCCGTCCGACGGGAAGCCTTTCACAGAGCGCGCGGATTTCGCTCCCTAAGGTGCGGCCACATCTACACATCCTCGGAGGACATCCTCCTTGGGTCAAAACTGCGCCGCTTGGGCAAGGTTCGGTATCTGCCCGACCTCGTGGTGTTGACCTCTGCCCGCGAGGTGCGGCCGCTGAGCCCTTGGACATTGGCGTTGATCGGGGATGGTTTCCGCTTGGCGGGACGAGTACTCCGGGGAGAAAAGGGCCTCTGATGCCGAAGGCTTCCTCACTACTGCACGTGGCGGCGGAAAAGGCATGGACTAATAAAGCGCTCTTCCTCTCCCTGGCCCTCGGGGTGGGCCTCATCGTTGCCGTGGCGTGGATGGCCCGCCCCGTGGCCATCCTCGCCCGGATGGGGGCCTTGGGGGCGACGGGCATCGCTGCGCTCCTTCTCAACTTCGGGCTCGGTTTCTCCTGCGGGGTGGAAGGATGGAGGGCACTGCTCCGAGCCCACGGGGTACGTTCTTCGTTCTCCTCCGCCTTCGGAATCATGTCCGGGGGGTATGCGTTGGGATACCTGATCCCATCATGCTACCTCGCGGGCGAGCCCGTGCGCGTGCTTCTGGCTTCCAGGAGATTTTCGGCACAAGGACATGAAATCATGGCCACGATTGTTCTCGAGAAGGTGCTCTTCGCGGCAACGGTGGCAGCTCTGTTGGTTGGGGCTGGCGTAGTGGGGCTGCGGAGCGGGCTCCCCCCTGTCCTCCACCAGGGGGTTCTCTCCTTCGCCGGGGCAGCCGTACTCATGGTGGGTGCCACGCTTGTGGGGGTTACCCGACGGACGCCCTGGGCCTCGTCGTGCCTGGCCCTCGTCCGCCGTTTCCTTCCCCGCTGGGCGTTCCTGGAGTGGGGGAATCGGACCCTTTTTAAGATCGAGGGTGATCTCCGAAAAGCCCTTTCCGGCCGCCGGGGAGCAGTTGCCAACGCTGCCGGTTTCATTACCCTTTCGGTTTGGCTCAATGCGCTAGCTCCGTTCATCTTTTTTGCCTTCGCCTACGGTCGAATCCTCTCGCTCGAAGAGCTCGCCCTTTTCTTCACTCTCAGCACCATGTTCTCCCTTTTTTCCTGGCTGACCCCGGGAGCTGTGGGGATCGCGGAGGGTGCCTATGCCGGCATCTTCGGGATCATGGGCCTGCCGATCGATGGAGCTCTGGCGTTCGCCCTTGTCCAGAGGGTCGCCTCGCTGTCCATCGTGGTCTTGGGCCTCCTGTACCTGGGCCGGCAGGGCGTCGATGGGTTTGGCAAAGGGAAGATCGAACATGGCGGAGCGGAACCGAACTTGCGTTGAGGGAACGAAGATCGGGCTGGCGCTCGCCTCCGGTGGGGCGAGGGGATCGGCCCACGTGGGCGTCCTCAAGGTGCTCGAGCGAGAGGGGATCAAGATCTCCGCGGTGGCCGGCTCCAGCATCGGGGCCATGGTGGGCGGGGCCTACGCTGCAGGGGTGTCTGTGGAACGGATCGAACAGGAGTGGCTGAACACCGACCTGCCGAAGGTGGTCCGTAGTTTCCTCCCCACGTTTCCCCGGGCTGGGCTGAGTTCAGGGGGCGAGCTCAGGAAGTACCTGCGCTCCGTGCTGGGGGACGTTAGGATCGAGGAGCTTCCCATCCCGTTCGCGGCGGTGGCGTGCGACATCGACACCGGGGAGATGGTCGTGCTCAGGGAAGGGCCGCTTGTGGATGCCCTGCGGGCCTCGGTCTCCATCCCGGGGATCTTCTACCCGGTTCGGTGGCAGGGGCGGCTCCTCGTGGACGGAGGCCTCGTGGAGCCTCTGCCGGTGCGGGTTTGCCGGGAGCTCGGGGCGGAGATCGTGATCGGGGTGGACATCGTCCCCGCCCCCCGGCCCACCACCCCGGAGCGGCGCCGCACCTGGGGCCGGCTCGCTCTCCGCCTTGGGGAGGAGCTCAAGAGCCGCACTTGGATCCCCGGGAGCCTGGTCGGGCTTCTCGAAGAGGTGTTCCGGGAGCGGCCGGAAGACGAACGTCCTCTTCCTGGGATCTACAGCATCGTCAATCAAGCGGTGGCCATCTTCGAACAGGAGATCCTGCGCCTCAAGCTCACCTTGTGGCCAGCGGATCTCTTAATCCGGCCCAAGCTGCCTTCTGCCGGGGTGAGCTACCTGCGCGCGGCCGAGGGGATCCGGGCCGGGGAGGAGGCGATGGAAGCAGCCCTCCCCACACTGCGCGCCTTGATCGCGGAACGGGACAGGGCAAGCTAAGTTTCGGCACGCTTGACCAAGGAGCTTCCCGAACTATAATCGGGTCCGATATATCGGAACCGAAGGAGGAAGGATGTTCGCACGCGGGATGCTCAAGTACTGGGTGCTCCGGGTCCTCTCGGAGCGGGAACGGAGCGGCTACGAGGTCATGAAGGCCGTGGAGGAGCGGATCGGGTGGCGCCCCTCCCCGGGCTCCATCTACCCCTTGCTCCAGCTCCTCTCCGACCAAGGCCTCATCCAAGGGCGGGATGAGGACCACAAGACGGTGTGGTCGCTGACCGAGGCCGGCCAGGCCGCCCTCTCCCGGATCTCCGAGCGCAAAGAAGAGTGGCTGCGGGCCCTGGGGACC
>JACIWI010000049.1 GCA_014361055.1 Candidatus Bipolaricaulota bacterium | reverse complement strand
CGCACGTATGGTGGCTACCAGCACCACCGCGTCCGGGCGGAGCCCGGACGCCCGGCACTTGATGTTCATGAACTTTTCCATGCCGATGTCCGAGCCAAACCCGGCCTCGGTGACCACGTAGTCGGCGAGCCGCAGGGCGATCTGGTCGGCGAGCACCGAGGAGTTCCCGTGGGCGATGTTGGCGAACGGCCCGGCGTGGATGAACGCCGGCGTCCCCTCCAGGGTCTGGAGGAGGTTCGGCTTGATCGCGTCCCGCAACAGGGCGGCCATCGCCCCAGCTGCCCTGAGGTCCTCGCACGTCACCGGTCGGCCATCCCGGGCGAACGCCACCACCATCCGTCCGATGCGCGCCCGCATGTCGGCTAGCCCATCGGTCAGGGCGAGGATGGCCATCAGCTCCGAGGTCGGGGTGATGTCGAACCCGGTTCGGCGCACGTAGCCGGCGAGGCCCACGATCACGTCCTCCAGAGCCCACCGATCGCACAGGTCCACGACCCGGCGGAGCACGACCTCCTCGGGGTCGATGTCCAGGGCGTTGCCCCGATAGAGGTGGTTGTCGAGGAACGCGCACGCCAGGTTGTGGGCGATGGACACGGCATGGAAGTCGCCGGTGAGGTGGAGGTTGAGGTCCTCCATGGGCAGGATCTGGGAGCGGCCGCCGCCGGCGGCGCCGCCCTTGATCCCGAACACCGGCCCGAGCGACGGCTGGCGCAGACACACCACCGACGTCTTCCCCAACCGCCACAAGGCCTGGGCGAGGCCGATCGCGGTCACCGTCTTCCCTTCCCCGAGCGGGGTCGGGGTGATCCCGGTCACCACCACGTACTTCCCGAGCGGCGCATCCGCCCGCCGGGCAAGGGCGTCGAGCTTGACCTTGGCCTTGTGGTCGCCATAGAGCTCGAGCTCGTCCCGGCTCAAACCCACCATGGCCGCCACATCCCAGATCTTCTTGAGCTTTACGCTCCGCGCGATCGCCAAGTCGCAGTCCACCAAGCCACCTCCAAATCCGTCCGAGCAGTGTATAGTCAGGGAGACGATGAACACAAGGTCGACGGAACACGGGGCGCGGGTCCTGTCCGGAGCATCCGTGGCCGAGGCCATCCGGGCCCGGATCGTCCGCGACATAGCCGGGCTGCGGGCCCACGGGGTGACGCCCACCATGGCCGTGGTGAGGAGCGGCGGGGACAAAGCAGCGGCCGCATACGCGGGCTCCATCCGCCGGACGGCAGAGAAGGTGGGGATCGCAGTGGTAGAGGTGGAGCTCCCCCCGGATGCCCTGCCGGAGCATGGGCTGCAGGCGATCCGGGAGTGCAGCGCCGCCGCGCACGTGCACGGGGTGCTCCCCATCGAGCCCCTGCCGCTCAGCCCGGATCCGCTCTCCTTGGCGTTGGCCGTGCCCCCGGAGAAGGACGTGGACGGGGTCCACCCCAAGAACTTGGGGGCCCTCCTCGCCGGCGGGGCAGGGAGAGCCACCTACCACGACCTCCAGGCCCGCGACGACGTCTTCCTCCCCGCCACGGCTGAGGCGGCGATGGAGATCCTCCTCGCCTACGGGATCGAGGTCTCCGGCCGCGAGGCGGTGGTGGTCGGCGCCGGGCGGGTCGGCCTGCCCCTGGCCGTCCTGCTCCTCCGGGAGGGCGCAACCCCCGTCATCTTATGCCGGCGCGCTACAGCGGACCTCGCCACGATCACACGCCGGGCGGATCTGCTGTGCGTGGCCGCAGGGCGACCACGGCTGATCACCGCGGACATGGTCAAGCCAGGGGCTACGGTGATCGACATCGGGATCAACGCCGCCCCGGACGGGGTAACCGGGGACGTGGACTTCGCCGGGGTGCGGGCGGTGGCCGGCGCGATCACCCCGGTCCCGGGTGGGGTAGGGCCGGTGACGGTGGCCCTGCTCTTAGCCCACACCGTGCGCGCGGCTCGGGCAGCGGCACGGGAAAGGAGCACCCACAAATGACGGAGCGTTCCCTCAGGGCGATACGGGTGGAGGAATTTCTAGTGGCGTTGGGGTCGAGCGACCCCACCCCGGGCGGGGGGGCGGCGGCAGCCGTGGCCGGGGCGCTGGCCGCGGCCCTGGCCCAGATGGTGATCGGCCTCGCCCACCGTCGGGCCGAGGACCCCGTGGCCTCCACCGCGTTGGCCGCGCTCCACGAACGGGCGAAGGCACTGGTGGCGGGGTTCCTGGACTTGGCCGATGCCGACGTGGCTGCCTACGGCGCCGTGGCTGCCGCGTTGGGCCTGCCGCGCGGGACCTCAGAAGAACAGGAACGGCGCCGCGCCGCGGTGCAAACCGCCCTCAAGCAAGCGGCCGCCGTGCCCCTGGACACGGCGAGAAAGGCCGTGGACGTTCTGTCCCTGGTTGGGGAAGTGGCTGCGGCGTGCCCGAAGAGCGCCCAGAGCGACCTCGCCGCCGCAGCCCGGCTGGCGTGGGCAGCGTGCTCTGCCGCCCTGGACAACGTGGACGCCAACGCCCTCTACATCGAGGATCACGATTACCTGCGCGACATCGCCGGAGTCCGGCGGGACCTTGCCCTGGAAGCGGAGAACAAGGCGGCTTGGGTGCTTGTTCCCCTGGAGAAGAAATTGGAACGGTGGCTGGGAGAGAGGGATTCGAACCCCCACTAGCAGGTCCAGAGCCTGCCGGCCTACCGTTAGCCGATCTCCCAGGGGCGTTCGATTCTAGCCCTCCCCTGGCATGGGATCAAGTTTTGCGTTCCCATTTGCACCCTTGGTACAATGCGGTGATGGGGTGGCGTTGGGCGTGCGCAGCCGGGACGTTTTATCCTGCCGATCCTCCGCGGCTTACGGCGGAGATCGAGGCCTGCTTCCAAGGCCCGCGAGAGGCGTTGGGCCCGCCAGGGGAAGGCCTCACCGGCCCGGTGGGGCTGATCCTCCCCCACGCCGGGTACCGCTACTCGGGAGCGGTGGCCGCAACCGGGTTCAGCGCCCTGTGGCGGCTTGGCCGGCCGGAAGCGGTGGTCATCCTGGGCACCAACCACACCGGCCTCGGGGGAGCGATTGCCGTCGGAGGGCCCGGGACGTGGGAGACCCCGCTCGGGACGGTCCCGGTAGAGGAGGAGCTCGCCGGGGCGATCGCCGATGGCACCGGGGCTGACCGGACCGACCTCCCCTTCCACGACGAGCACTCGGTGGAGGTGCAGCTCCCGTTCCTGCAGCACCTGTTCGGGGCGGTGCCCCTTGTCCCGGTGGTGGTCCAGCACCTGGACCTGGCTCAGGCCCGCGCTGCCGGGACAGAGCTGGCCCAGGTCCTGGCCGGGCGGCCGGTGGCCCTGATCGCGTCCACCGACTTCACCCACTACGAGCCGGACGAGGTGGCACGCAAGAAGGACCGGCGGGCGCTCACCCACATCCTGAACCTGGACCTCCCGGGGTTCCTGGACGAGGTGGCCCGCCAGCACATCACGATCTGCGGGGTGGGAGCGATCGCCCTCCTCCTCGCCGCCTGCCGGGAGCTCGGCCTCCTCGGGACCAAGCTCCTCGCCTACCGGACCTCGGGCGAGGTCGCCGGACACCTGGACCAGGTGGTGGGGTACGCGGCGGTGCTGTTCCAACGGGTGGACGACGTTGCGTAGCATGACCGGGTTCGGCCGCGCCCAGGCGACGCAGAACGGCTATGCTGTCCAGGTGGACCTGCGCAGCCTGAACCATCGTTTCCTCGAGGTGCGGGTGCGGGGCCTCGCGGACCTCCCTCTCCTCGTCCAGCGCTGCGAGGAGCGCCTGCGGGACCGGTTCGCCCGTGGGGCGCTGGAGCTCTATGTGAAGTGGGAACACCAGGGGGAGGCCCGGCCCAAACACCTGGAGCTCGCCGCCGCCCGGCGGTACCTGGCCGACCTCACCCGCCTCGGGGAGGAACTGGGCCTCACGGACCCGCCGCGCTTGGACCACCTGCTCCAGCTCGGCGCCTTCCAGGAGCGGCCCCCGGACGAAGAACAACTGTGGCCGGCGCTGGCGGCGGCGCTCGACCAGGCCATCCACGCCGTGCACGCCGCCCGGGCCGGGGAAGGGGAGCACCTCCGGACCGCCCTGGCCCGGGAGGCCAGTCTCCTCCACCGCCTGACCGAGGACGCCCAACGCCTGGCCGCGGAAAGCCTGCGCGCAGCCGAGGACCGGCTGCGCCAGCGGCTCGCGCAGCTCAAGGTGGAGGCCGACCCAACGCGGGTGGCGACCGAGCTCGTCCTGTGGGCGGAGCGGACCGATGTGCGCGAGGAGCTCGACCGCCTCCAGACCCATCTCCACCGGCTGAGGGAACTTTTGGACCTCGATCGGCCGGTGGGGCGGGAGCTGGAGTTCCTCGCCCAGGAGATCGGACGGGAGGCGACCACGCTCGCAGCCAAGGCCCACTCCGCCGACCTCTCCCAGGTGGCCCTGGAGATGCACCTTGCCGTGGAACGGATCCGGGAACAGGCGAGGAACGTGGAATGAACGAGTTTCTTCCTCGCGGATGGGGTGTGCAGGGGGAGCGGGGGATCGCGTTCGTGATCACCGGCCCTTCGGGAGCCGGGAAGTCCTCGGTCATCGCCGCGCTCCTCCGGCGCGATCCCAAGCTCGCGTTCTCCGTGTCCGCCACCACTCGCCCCAAGCGGCCGGACGAGGTGGACGGCCGCGACTACTACTTCGTGTCCGAGGCCGCGTTCGACCGGCTGGTCGCTGAGGGGAAGCTCCTGGAGTGGACCACCTACCAAGGCCACCGCTACGGCACCCCGCGGAGCGAGGTGGTGGATCGCCTCGCCCTCGGGCAGGACGTGGTGCTGAACGTGGAGGTGCGGGGGGCGCTCGCCATCCTCAACGCTGGCCTTTCCCATCCGGTGGTGCTGGTGTTCATGGTCCCCCCGACCCGGGACGAGCTCATCCGCCGCATCCGGGCCCGGGGCACGGAGTCCCCCGACATCCTCCAGGCCCGCCTGGCCATCGCCAACGAGGAGGTCAAGCTCATCCCGGCGTTTCACTACCTGGTGGTCAACGACGACCTCGCCGCCGCCGTGGCCCGGGTGGAGGCGATCGTCGCCGCGGAGCGGGCGCGGATCGTGCCATGGCCTACGTAGGGGTCGACCTGGTGGAGGTGGCGCGGATCCGGGACCTTGCCCTCCGGCGGGGGAAGCGGGCCCTGGAACGCCTGTTCACGCCCCGCGAGCTCGCCTACGCCTTGGCCGCCTGCCCCTCCGTTCGCTTCCAGCGCCTGGCGGCCCGGTTCGCGGCCAAGGAGGCATTCCGCAAGGCCATGGATCATCCCGTCCCGTTCCGGGAGATGGAGGTTGTCAGGGAAAACGGACGGCCCCGTCTGCGTTGGCGGGGCCGCGACTATCCCCTCACGATCTCGCACACGGCCGCGCTTGCCGTGGCCGTGGTCTTGGTCGAGGACGTTACCCCTCCTCTTCCGTCTCCGCAGCCAGGCCCTTCAGGCGCTCCCGCAGGGTGATCGTCTCCCGCCCCAGCTGACTGGACATAAACCGGTCTTTCTCCGCCTCGGCGATATCTTCCGAGAGCTTCTTGATCGATAGCCGCACCTGCCGCTTGGCCTCGTTGATGCCGATGATCTTGGCCGTGATCTCTTGGCCCAGCCGCAGCACCTCGGACGGGCTGGCGATGCGCTCCTCGGAGATCTCCGACACGTGCACCAGCCCCTCCACCGCCGGGGTGATGCGCACAAACGCGCCGAAGTCCTTGATCTGGGTCACCGGACCGGACACGATGGACCCCACCGAGTACTGCTCGAGGAACTCCTCCCACGGGTCCTGCTGGAGGGCCCGCAGGGACAGGCTGATCCTCCGCTCTGCCTGGTCCACCTTGAGCACGATCGCCCGCACCGTCTGCCCGGGCTGGAGGACCTCCTGGGGATGGGCCACCCGCTGCCAGGAGAGCTCGGAGATGTGGATCAGGCCTTCTACCCCCTCCTCCAGCTCCACGAACGCCCCGAAATCGGTGGTGTTGGTGACCTTGCCCTCCACCAGCGCTCCCCGTGGGTAGCGGTGCTCCACGTCCTCCCATGGGTCGGGGAGGGCCCGGCGCAGGGAGAGGCTGATCCGTTTGCGCTCCTCGTCCACCGACAGGACCACGACCTCCACCGCGTCGCCCTCGGTCACCACCTCCTTGGGGTGCTTGGGGGTGGTCCAGGAGAGCTCGGAGATGTGCACCAGGCCCTCCACGTCCTCCTCGAGCTCCACAAACGCCCCGAAGTCGGTGACCGACACCACCTTGCCTGTGACCTTCGTCCCCGCCGGATAGCGGGCGGCGATCCCCTCCCACGGGTCGGGCCGCAATCGCTTGATGGACAAAGAAATGCGCTCCTCCTCCCGATCGGCTTCCAGGACCATCACCTGAATCTTCTGCCCGGGCTTGAACTTGTCCGGCGGGGGGACGGGGATGTCCTTCCAGCAGATCTCGGTGCGATGGACAAGGCCGTCGTGGCCGCCAACATCGACGAACACACCGAATTCGACCACGCTCTTGACCGTGCCCTCCACCACCTTGCCCGGGGTCAGCGAGGCGAACAGCTCGTCCTTCTCCTTCTCCTCAAGCTGTTTCAGGAACTCCCGGCGGGAGACGACGATGTTCCGGTTCCGCCGAGAGAACTCGATGATCTTGAACTCAAAATCCTTGCCTTTGAGGCGTTCGAACTTGGTGGACACGCCCTTCCCCAAGTGGGATGCAGGCAGAAACGCACGAATCCCGCCCAGGCTCACCTGATATCCGGCCCCCGCCACCTCCTCGTAGATGGTACCCTTGACCGACGCGCCCGTGCGGTACGCCTTCTCCAGCTCCGCGTAGCGCTTGGCGAAGTAGGCCTGGCGCTCGGAGATGTAGACGGTCCCGTTCTCCTCGTCAATGTAGGTGATGAGGACCTCGATCTCCTCCCCTGGCCGCATCGCCTCCCGGCACGGGGCGATCTCCCGCTTGGGCAACAAGGCCTCGGATTTGTAGCCAATGTCCACTAAGACCTCGCCCTCGGTCTCCTGCACCACCCGCCCCCGCACCGTATCGCCACGGCTGAAGAGCCGCACGTCGCTCTCGTCGAGCGCGTCCTCCATCTTGATCCACTCCGCCATTCTCAACCACCTCGTGTTAGGTTTCCCCGTTTTCGGGCCCGCGAACCACACGCTCCGATAGCGAACCCCGGCTGGGTAAACTGTGCGATCATATCCCGGCCCGAGCGGCCGCTCAAATCACAGCGCCTGGATATGGGCCATCAACCGGTCGGCGAGGAGGCGATGACGTTCCGGTCGGGGCAGGTCAGGGGGAAGATCACCGGCCAACTCGTGGACAGTGATGGGGAGGCCGATGCGGACCTCGATCCGTGGAAAGCCGAACGGGTAACGAGGTGGGTACGGCCCCCGCGGGACGACGTTCACCGGGATGAGCGGCCGGCCGAGGAGCTCGGCGAACCGGATGGCGCCCGGCTTGGGCCGCGCCCCAGGGCGGGTCGTCCCCTCGGGGAACATCCCCAGGAGCCGCGCCCGATGCGCGGAATGCAGGGCCCGACGAAAGTCGTCCCGGCCGAATGCCTCCCGGTCGATCACGGTAGCGAACCCCCACACGAACGGGGCGAACAGGGGGTTGCGCAGGAGCCCCCGCCGGGCGAGGAACGTGATCCGGCGGAACGGACCACAGGCCACGCACAGGATGACGATGTCCCAATACGAACGGTGGGGGGCGACGAGGATCCCCTGCGCCCGCAGGTTGCGCCGTCCGCGCACCGAAAGGCGGAACAACCCGGCCACCACCGGCCACGCGATGAGCACCGAAAGCCCGTACAGCACATCCCGCACCCGATCAGCGACCCACGTGCGCACGGCGTTCCTCCACGAGCCTGCGGACCACGGCCAGCACCTGGTCCGGGGACTTGTCGGTGGTGTCGATCACCACCGCGTCCGGGGCCGGGCGGAGGGGGGAGTTGGCCCGGGTGGAATCCCGCTCATCCCGGCGGCGGATGGCCGCCAGCACGTCCGCGAATTCCCCGCCCTGGTCCCGCATCCGCCGCCGGGCCCGTTCTTCCGGCGTGGCCCAGAGATAGACCTTGAGTTCCGCGTCCGGCAGCACCACCGTGCCGATGTCCCGCCCCTCCATGACCACGTCCTGTCCTTCGGCGATGCGGCGCTGGATGGCCACAAGACGCCGCCGGACACGGCTGTCCACCGCCACCTGGGATGAAAGGTCGTCCAGCTCCGGGCTCCCGAGGAGGTCGGTCACGTCCTCCCCAGCGAGCAGGATCCGCCCATCCGCGGCCACGGCGATGTCCGTGGCCTCGAGGGACAAGCCGCGGCGGCGGGCGAGGGCCGCCGCCCGGTACATGGCCCCAGTGGGCACGAAGAGAAACCCCAACTCCGCCGCCAGCCGCCGGGCGATCGTGGTCTTCCCGGCCGCCGCCGGCCCGTCGATGGCGATCCTCATCGCTGAATGTTGTACCCCCGGGGCACCGGAACCGCAACGAACAGGGTTCCGTCTACCTTGGCCTCCACCTCCTCCCGCGCCGCGTGCGCCTCCTCCCGGGACGGGAACGCGACGAACAGGGCCGACCCGGACCCGGTCATGCCCACGCCACGGCTGGAGATCTCCGCCAACGTCGCGCGGAGGCGAACGAGCTCCGGTCTGAGGCGCGTCGCCGCCGGCCACAGGTCGTTTGGGAACGCGGCAAGCTCCTTCGGCGGCGGTGCGGGGGGGGCAAACGGGAGCCTGAGGGTATCGAACGTCCGGTACACGTCGGCGGTGGGACAGCCGAACCGGGGAACGACGATGACGAACGCCCCGGGGAGCTCCACCTCCACCGGGGTTACCCGATCCCCGATCCCCTCCACCCAAGCCGGGCTGGGGCCGAGGAAAAACGGGACATCGGCGCCGATGCGCACCCCCACCGCCTGGAGCTCCGCTGGAGAGTGCCCGAGACTCAGGAGCTCGTTCAGCCCGGCGAGCACCGCCGCGGCATCGGCGCTCCCCCCGCCGAGGCCCGCCCCGGTAGGGATCCGCTTGCGCAGGGCGATCCGCACGCCAACGTCCCGGTGGCCAAGGAGGGCCCGGGCCGCACGGAACGCCAGGTTCCCTTCGGGCGGGCCGATGTCCGTCGGCGCAGAGAGCTCGACGCCCTGGCCACCACGCGTGAGCTCAACTTCGTCCGCCAGGTCCACCGCCACCATCAGGGACTGGAGGAGGTGGTAGCCGTCCGCCCGCCGGCCCACCACCCGGAGGACTAGGTTCAGCTTGGCGTAGGCCAGGACGCGAACCCCTGCCATACCTGCCTCCCCCGCTGCACCACGGCGTGGACGAGATGATGGCCGATCCAGTACGGAATCTCCGCGAACGTGTCCACGTCCCAGACCACGAGGTCCCCGTGTTTTCCGACCTCCAGCGATCCAACGCGGTCGGCCAGGCCCAGCGCGGCGGCGGCGTTGAGGGTGGCTGCAGCCAAGGTCTCCTCCGGGGACATCCCCAGGCGCAGCACGCTCAACGCCATGACCAGGGGCATGGACGCCACCGGACACGACCCTGGGTTGAAGTCGGTGCCCAGGGCCACCGGGACCCCGGCGGCGAGCAAGTCCCGGGCCGGGGGATAGGGCTCGTCCAGGACGAACGCGGTGGCCGGAAGGAGCACCGCCACCGTGCCGGCCCGGGCCAGGGCTCGGATCCCCGCCGGGGACACGTGGAGCAGGTGGTCGGCCGAGACCGCTGCAAGCTCTCCGGCCAGCTCCGCCGCCCCCACCGGGGCAAGCTCGTCGGCGTGGACCTTGAGCCCAAGCCCAGCGGCCCTTGCCGCAGAGAGAATCGCCCTCGCTTCGTCCACCGTGTAGAACCCGCGGTCGCAGAACACATCGCAGAACTGGGCGAGACCCTGTGCCGCCACCCGGGGGATCATGTCCTCGATCAGCCCCTGGAGGTAGGCCTCCCGCGGCATGTCCGGGGGGAAGGCGTGGGCGCCCATGAACGTGGGCACCAGGGTCAGGGAAAGCTCCTCCCCGAGGCGCCGCACGGCCCGCAGCATCTTGAGCTCGTCCTCGGTGGAAAGGCCGTAGCCGGACTTCACCTCGACCGTGGTGGTGCCCAAGGCGAGCATCCTGAGGAGCCGCGGCCGGGCGAGCTGGGCGAGCTCGAGCTCGCTCGCTTCCCGCACCGCGGCGACCGTGGTCAGGATCCCCTCCCCGGTGTACCGCTCGCCGCGAGCCCGGGCCAGGAACTCCGGGAGGCGCGACCCAGCGAACACGGCGTGGGTGTGGGGATCCACCAGGCCGGGGGTCACCGTCCTCCCCTCCACATCGAGACGGGGCCCG
>JACIWI010000048.1 GCA_014361055.1 Candidatus Bipolaricaulota bacterium | reverse complement strand
GGTCTCCTTGTCCCGGCCCTCGGCTTTCCGGTACTCTGCCAGCAGTTCCTCCAGCTCTAAGTACTCGCCGTAAAGATCGGCGGCAATTACCGGCGGCGAGGCATGGGAAACCGTCACCGCGTAGCTCCTCCGCTTGGC
The DNA here is from genome assembly GCA_014361055.1 of Candidatus Bipolaricaulota bacterium. Taxonomy (GTDB): domain Bacteria; phylum Bipolaricaulota; class Bipolaricaulia; order Bipolaricaulales; family Bipolaricaulaceae; genus JACIWI01. The sequence goes on along the minus strand of JACIWI010000048.1, from coordinate 5,555 downwards.
GATGGTGGATTCCGAGGGATTCCCTACCCAGTAATAGTAGAGGTGGGGAACGTCGCCGACCAGGATATCCGGGAAACACCGGCGCGACACCGGAACCTCCTTGCCCTTGGTGAACTCCAGGGTGCCGTGCATTCCCCAGTGGATGATGCAGTCCGCCCGAAATTCTTTTTGTAACCACCAGTAAAAACAGAGGTACTGGTGGTGAGGCGGCAACCCCTTGTCGTGATAGGCTTTATCGGGATTCTCGTGAACACCGCGCGACGGCTGCACGCCGATGAAAACGTTGCCTGCCACCACGCCCGGAATCAGAATCTCGTCATGCCTGGCCATTACGGTTCCCGGCGGTTCTCCCCAGTGCCTTTCGATCTCGGCCCGCAAATCCGGCGGGAGTTCCTCGTACCACCGGTGGTAGAGCTCCGCATCCACCGCTATTCCGGGAGGAGCTACCTGCCACTCAGGCGCGTTCACCACGCCGCAGGATAAGAGAAATTCCCCCAAGTCCCCCGCCGGAATTTCCACCCGGTACCCGGCGGCCGCAAGCCTTTCGAGAAAGACCCGCAGGCTTTCCAGGGCATCGAGATAACCGGCGCAGCCCAGGCGAGCTTCTCCCGGGGGATAGTCGTAAAGAAGAATAGCCAGCCTCTTCTCGGCGTTGGGCTTGCTCCGCAGCCAAAGCCACTTGCGAACCCGGCCACAAAGCCTCTCTATTCCTTCGGGCAGGGCCTGGACTTCCTTTATTTCCCCGCCCAACACCTCATCTTTTCCGAGGAACTCGAGTCCCCCCACGTAAACCGGCTCTATGCACCCATCCAGCTCCGGTAACATAACACCGAGGGTGATTTCTAGAGGATTCAGGCGGTTCTCTCTTTGCCATTCCCCTATTTCCGTCGTGTAAGACCGAAACCCTGTCAACACCGGGACGCCGAGTTCGGACAGCAACCGGTAGGTTGGTTCGGGCGTTCCGCCGTAAGGCCCACCGTGCAACCGGAAGTACTGCAGGTTAACCACAAGGTCAACTACCGGATGCCCTTCGTCAAAGAAAAAGGCTCGCATAGCCGCCAGGTTGTGCTCCACCTTAGAAAAAACGGGGATAAGGTTGACCTCGCCGCGCAATTCCTCCACCAGCGCTTCCACCACCGGCGCGCAGTCGGCAAAGTGCATGCCGCCGTAGAAGAAAACGCCCACGGCAGGCTTGCCCTCATCCCACCCTACAGAAGTCTTAAAAGCCTTCAGGTCGGCAAAGTAACGATCAGGAGGCCACCAGATGCCATAATCTGGCCTTCTTTGGGGCGGCCCCGCCTTCACCCTGGCTCCGCAGTACTCCCGCAAGAGGAAGAGAAACAGGTTCTTGAGGTTCTGCTTGCCGCCCTCGGCGTAGTACTCGCAGGCCACCAGCCAGTTGCGCATGTGCTTGAGCTTGCCCACAGGCAGAATCGATCCCAGCCTCTTGGTGAGCTCCATGAACTTCTTCGCCCTAAGGTATGCTTCGATGTCAAAGCGCCCCTCTCCACGGGGAAGATCGGCCCCGGAAAAAGAACCCATCCGGGTGAGGGAAAGAATGTCGCGGCTGCCGCCCACCAGAACCACCACCGTGGCGGCGCTCCCGATCACCAACTCCCGGAGATGGTCCGTGAATTCCGTCTGCCCGCGGATGTCCACGAGGATAACCCGAGAACTTCTTGCCGCTTCTTCCACCTCTACCGGATCAATCCTCCCCCGCTCCCAGTCGGAGAAATAGATTTTCTTGACAGAAAGGATTTCTCCGTACTCGGCCCTAATCTCTGCCAGCGCTTCCCTGAGTTCTCGGGTATTGTCAATGGTGCTGAGAAGAAGGAACCTGCTCATCGCTACCACCCCACAAGGTTCTCAGTCCTCACGGCGGCCGAGCCGCCACATCCCAAGCCCAAGGAAGAGCCCCGTCCAGCCGGCGAGCAAGCCTACCGCCGGCCAGGGCACCGGCCCGCCGGCAAGCCCGGCCCGCAGCACCTGCGTCGCCGGTGTGAGCGGCAGAAGCCAGACCAGGTGCTGCAGGATTCCGGGGAGCCGCTCGAGCGGGATGAGCGTGCCGCAGAGGAAAGTCATCGGAACGATGATGAACTCGCTGACCACTGTCTGGTCATCGAAAGAGCGGAGGCAGAGACCAAGAAACACCCCGAAGGCGCCGCAGGCAAAGGCCACGGCCGCAAGCCAGGCGAGGCCGGCGGGCGCGGCCCGAAAACCCGGGACGAGCAGAAGCGCCAGGCCGAGGACGATGCTTCCAGCCAGGAGGCCCCGCAGGGCCCCGGAGACGGTATACCCCAGCCAGACGGCAACATCGCTAATGGGCGCCAGCCGGTAAGCCTCGAAGCTCTTGAAGTGCAGGCGGTTGTAAAACATGCGCACGGTGACCGAGGTGACCCCGTTGTTGAAGACCGCCAGTGCCACAACACCCGGTACCAGGAACTCGAGATAACTCATTCCGCCGGGCATGAGCATCTTCAACCGCTGCCCCACGCCAAAACCGAACGTCAGGAGAAAAATGAGGGGAGAAAGCGTGTATGTAACCAGGTAAAGCCAGAACCTGCGTCGCCAGTAAACCATTTCCTCCCAGACAATCGGGTGCCAGCCGAAAAACAGCGCCCGCATCAGTCCTGCCGCCTCCAGTTTAAGAGCAGGTAGGCCACAAGGTAAAAGCCCGCCAGCCAACCAAGGCTCTGCCCGAACCAATTCCAATGGGGAACACCCGTAAGTGCCAGCCCGCGCAGGTTGTACGTCCCGGCGGTGAGCGGCAGGAACCAGCTGAGTTTGGCCAATGCCCCGGGCAGCCTCTCTACCGGAAAGAAAGTGCCGCAGAAGAAAGTCATCGGGAAGACCACAAGATTGGTGAACATCAAGACGTCCCGGTCGCCCCCGGCAATCATCGCCACGGCTACGGCCAGGGAGGCGAAAAGAAGACAGACGACAGCCAGTTGGACCGCGAAAAGGAGCGGAAAGGAAAAGTGTCCTGCTACCGCCCATCCTCCGAAGTAAACCACGAGGGCCACTACCAGGCCCTTTCCTCCCCCGGCCAGGACATGGCCCGCAAGCAGGGAAGCGGTGGAAACGGGTGCCAGGAGGTACTCGTCCAGAACCCGGTAAACGGTGCGTCGAATAGTAAACCAGTTGACGAGGTCGGTATAACTTGCCGTAACCGCAGCCATCACTACCAGTCCTGGCAAAAGGAACTGAAGGTACTCTACTCCGCCGGCGGTATGCTTCAGATTCCAGGCAAAGAGCGCCAGGAAAATAAGCGGCCGGTTCAACCCCCCGACCAGGAACCGCCACCAGCGCCGGCGCCAGACCAGCCCCATGGCAAGCACGAGCGGCAGCCACGAGGGATAGAGCTTTTGAAGCCAGACCTTTTCTCTTACAGCGGACCCCGTAATCACGCTCCTCATCTACCCTCCCTGGATTTCGCGCCCGGTGAGTTCCACGAAGACGTCCTCGAGATTCGTGCGCCGGACGGTGATGTCCCCGCTCAGGGTGCTGGCATAGGCCTTGGCGTCCTGGCGCGTTGGGAAGAAAACCCGGCGCGTCCCCTCCCCGCCAAAAAACTCCACGCAGAAGGCGCCCAGCCGCTCTTTGAGTTCCCGCGGTGTCCCCAGCACGATCAGCTTCCCATGGTCGATGATCCCGACGCGGTGACAGAGGCTCTCCGCCTCCTCGATGTAGTGAGTGGTGAGGAAAACCGTCACCCCCTCGCGGTTGAGCGCCTGAATCAGGTCCCAGATTTTGCGCCGCGTCTGCGGATCGAGCCCGATCGTCGGCTCATCAAGGAAAAGAATGGATGGCTGATGCAAAAGCGCCCGCGCGATGAGAAGCCGCCGGGCCATCCCGCCGGAATAGTCTTGCACCCGGTCGTCTGCTCGGTGAGCCAAACCTACATACTCCAGGAGTTCTGTGATCCGCCGCTCGCGGTCCCTCCGAGGCATCCGGTGAAGAAGCGCGTGGAGCACCAGGTTTTCCCGACCCGTCAGCTCCCGTTCCAGGTTGTTCACCTGGGGCACCGCGCCGATGAGCTTCTTTACCGCCACCGGGTTTTTGGACACGCTTTCCCCGCCCACAAAGAGTTCCCCTACCGTGGGTCGTGTGAGCGTGGTGAGCATCCGGACGAGCGTAGTCTTGCCGGCCCCGTTCGGTCCCAAAAGCCCGAAGATCTCCCCCCGCCGGACAGCAAAGCTCACCCCCTCCACGGCGGTAACCCGGCCGTAACGTTTCACTACCCGGCAAACTGCAAGTGCTGCCTCTGAGGGGGCAATGCGGGCAAACGGGTCCGGCAGCTCCAGCAGGGGTGCCCGAGCGGTTGCCGCAGAGCATCTCTCCAGAATGACCTCCCTTCCCCCCTTCATCCTCGACCAACCGCGCAAACCGCGGCCTCCTCCACCGCCCCGAACCCGCCCACCGGCGCCACCGCCGTCACCTGCACTCCCCACGGCCCCTCGGTTACCACCGCCTCGACGCCGTACACGGCGCGGAGGTTCTCCGGGGTTAGCACCGCCTTAGCGCTCCCGGCGGCAAAGATCTCCCCTTGGTGCAGAAGCAGCAGCCGGTCGGCAAAGCGGCCCGCCAAATTCAGGTCGTGCAGCACCGCGACCACCACCCGCCCTTTCTCCGTAGCCAATCCCCGAATAAGCGCCATTGCCTCAAGCTGGTAGCGGATGTCGAGCGTTGCCGTGGGCTCGTCGAGCAGGAATACCTCCGGCTCCTGAGCCAGGGCGCGAGCGATAAACACTTTCTGCCGCTGGCCGCTGGAAAGCTCGTTTAACTGCCGCTCGGCCAATTCGATAAGCCCCAGGCACGCCAAGGCCCTGGCCGCCACCTCCAGGTCGCGCGGGCCCACTCCCCAGGTGAGACGGGGCCGGCGTCCCTGGAGAACCGCTTCGAGAACAGTACAAGGAAAGGCCTGCCCGCTACCTGGCGGAGGTACATAGCCTAGACGGCGCCCCACTTCCCTGCCCCGCAGGGTAGCCAGGTTCCGGCCATCCAGGATAATAGTTCCTAACCGGGGCTTCAGCGCTTTGGCCAAGCAGCGCAGCAAGGTGCTTTTACCCGACCCGTTGGGCCCCACTATTCCCAAAACTTCCCCCGATTGAACGGAAAAGGTTACTCCCCTCAGGGCCGGCACGCTGTTGTAAGAGAAACTCAACCCCTTTACTTCTAGTCGCATTTCCCCTCCACCTGCTTCTGGGGGTAAACCCAGATCCCCTTCAACTCCTCCCCGTAAAACCGCTTCAGCATCCTTACCTTTCACCCCCACCACCGGCGTCTTTTCCTGATCAGCAGGTAGATGAAGAAGGGAGAACCCATGAAGGCGGTGATGATCCCTACCGGCAGTTCGGTAGGCGCTATGATGGTCCGGGCCAGGGTATCCGAAAGGACGAGCAGCACTGCTCCCACGAGACAAGAGGCCGGAAGCAGAAAGCGGTTGTCGCTGCCGATGACCATGCGGCAGATGTGGGGCGAGACCAGCCCGATGAAGCCGATGATCCCGGTGAAAGCCACCGCCGCCGAAGCCACCAAAGTGGCGAAGCCCAGGG
>JACIWI010000047.1 GCA_014361055.1 Candidatus Bipolaricaulota bacterium | reverse complement strand
GCCCCCGTTCTTTTTCTGGAGGAACCCATGCTGTACGGAGAACGGGTACGGCTGCGCCAGATCGAGCGGGAGGACATCCCCACCTTCGTGCGGTGGTTCAACGACCCTGAGGTGCGCCAGTTCCTCCTCATGTACGAGCCCATGTCCCGGGCCAAGGAGGAGCGGTGGTTTGCGGCCCAGCTCGAGCGGCGGGACGAGTTCCTGTACGCCATCGAGGCTCGGGCGGACGGAAGTTGGGTGCACATCGGAAACCTGGGCCTGCACAGGGTGGACTGGAAGAACCGGACGGCCGTGTTCGGGATCGTGCTTGGGGAGAAGGCGTACTGGGGACAGGGTTACGGCAGCGAGGCTGCCCATGTCCTCCTGCGGTTCGCGTTCCAGGAGCTCAACCTGCACCGGGTGGAGCTGGAGGTGTTCGCGTTCAACGCCCGCGCCATCCGGTGCTACGAGAAGGCCGGGTTCCGCCACGAGGGCACACGACGCCAGGCGTTCTTCCGCGACGGCCGCTACCACGACGTGCATGTGATGTCCATCCTGCGCGAGGAGTTCCTCGCCGCGGAAAGGGGATCCGGCCGCCGGTGAGGGGACACCGGCCACCCTGCTTGCCGTCGTCCTGGGCCAGAGCGCAGCCGCGGCCAGGTCCTAACGCGGCAGGGGTATACTCGACGGGCATGGAACTGACCCCGATGATGCGGCAGTACCACGACATGAAGGCCCGCTACCCGGGGACGATTCTGTTCTTCCAGGTTGGGGACTTCTACGAGACGTTCTTCGAGGATGCGGAGGTGGTGGCGCGGGAGCTGGAGATCACGTTGACCGCCCGGGACGGTGTCCCCATGGCCGGGGTCCCAGTGCGCAAGGCGGATCTCTACGTCGCGCGCCTCCTTCGCCGCGGGTACAAGGTGGCCCTGTGTCCGCAGCTCGAACGGCCGGGCAAGGGTAAGGCCCTCCTCCGCCGGGAGGTGGTGCGGGTCCTCACCCCGGGCACGGCGATCGAGGAGGGGGTGCTGGATGCTGACCAAGACACGCTCCTCGCCGCGGTCTGGCCGGAGGGGGATCGGGCTGGGGTGGCGTGGGCGGAGGCGGCATCGGGGGAGTTCTGGGCGGAGGAACTCGGGGGGGTGGAGCTCCCCCAGCTCGCGGCCCGCCTGCCGGTCCAGGAATGGATCTTCCCCGAGGGCTGGTCCCCTCCGGCCGGCCTCTCCGGGGCGTGCACCCCCCGCCCCGCAGGCGACTTCTCCCTGGACCTGCTACACCGACGGTTCCCGGGGGCCCTCGCGGAGGCGCCGCTCGCCGCCCGGGCTGCGGGGGCGCTGGTCGCCTACCTCGCCTACACCGTGGGCGAGCTTGCCCACCTACGGGCCCCGGCCCTGCGCCCGGCCGACGAGGCCATGGCCCTGGACGCCTTCACCCAGCGGTCCCTGGAGCTCGTCGCCCCCCTACGGCCGGAGGGCCGCCTGACCCTGCTGTCGGTCCTTGACCGGACGAAGACGCCCATGGGGAGACGGCTGCTGCGGCGATGGGTCCTCGCCCCCCTCCGGGACCTCCCGGCGATCGCGGCCCGGCTGGACGCGGTGGACGCCCTGGTCCGATCCGGGATATGGGAGGAGTTGGGCCGGGCCTTGGCCCGGGCGGGCGACCTCCCCCGCCTCCTCGGGCGGGTCAGCGCAGGAGGGTTCACCCCCGTCGACCTCGCCGTCCTCGGGCGGACGCTGGACGCCGCCCAAGGCCTGGCATCCACGCTCCACGGCGTGGCCGATCCTCTTCCAGGGCGGCTGGCGGCCATCGCCGGAGCGCTGGGCGCGGCCCCAGCAGCGCTGGCCGACGAGATCTGCCGGGCGCTGGTGGACGCCCCACCCCCGTCTCTAGACCAGGGTTGGGTCATCCGGGAGGGATACGACGCCCGGCTTGATGGGCTCCGCGCCGAGGCCCGCCGGCTGCGGGAGGAGATCGCCGCCCTGGAGGTGAAGGAACGCCGCCGCACCGGGATCGGGAGCCTTAAGGTCGGGTACAACCGGGTGTTCGGCTACTATTTCGAGGTCACCCGAACCCATCTCGGGAAGGTGCCGGCGGATTGGCGCCGCCGTCAGTCGCGTGCCGACGGCGAGCGGTTCACATCCGGGGAGCTTGCCGCCCTCGCTGACCGGCTGACGGCGGTCGAGGAGGAGGCGCGGGCGGCTGAGGAGGACCTGTTCCGCCTCCTCGGCGATCGGGTCCGGGCAGAGATTCCGGCTCTGGCCCGGGTTGGGGAGGCGCTGGCCGAGCTGGACGTCCTGCGGTCGCTGGCCGAGGTTGCCCACCGCCGGGGCTACAGCCGACCTCGGTTCACCGATCGGGCAGCGATGCGCATCCGCGAGGGCCGCCACCCCATGGTCGAGGAGGTGGTCCAGTTCGTGTCCAACGACCTCGACATGGGGGAGGGGGTGCGGTTGGCGGTGGTCACCGGGCCGAACATGGCCGGGAAGTCGGTGTTCTTGCGGCAGGTGGCCCTGATCGCGCTGTTGGCCCAGATGGGGTCGTTCGTCCCGGCCCGAGAAGCCGAGCTCCCTGTGTTCGACCGCATCTACACCCGGGTCGGGGCGTCCGATGCCCTGACCGAGGGCCTGTCCACGTTCATGGCTGAGATGCGAGAAGCGGCGGAGATCCTCGCCGGGGCCACCGAGCGGTCGCTGGTGATCCTGGATGAGCTCGGCCGGGGGACGAGCACCCACGACGGGATGGCCCTGGCGTGGGCCATCGCCCGGTACCTCGCGGAACGGGTGCGGTGTAAGACCCTGTTCGCCACGCATTATCGAGAGCTGTCCCGCCTCGCGGAGGAGGTGCCGGGGGCGATGAACCTCCATGCCGCGGTCCGGGAGTGGAGGGGTGAAGTAGTGTTCCTGTACCGGGTGTTGCCTGGAGTCGCCGAGCGCAGCTACGGGGTCCACGTGGCCAAGTTGGCCGGGCTGCCCGAGGCGATCCTGGGCGAGGCCGGGCGAGTCCTGGTCGAGCTCGAGCGGGCTGCCCCCACGCCCCGGGGTGGGCAGGGGGAACAGCTCCCCCTGTTCGGCGGAGACGACCACCCGGTGCTGGCCGACCTTCGACGCCTGGATCCGGAACGCCTCACCCCGCTCGAGGCCTTGGCCCTCCTGGCCGAGCTCAGGCGCCGGCTCGGCTGACCGCTCCCTGCCGGGGGTATACTGTGCGGCCGGGGGCAAGAGCGTCTTTCCCGGATGGAACGGCCGGCAGTGTCTGCACGCGTGAAGGGGGTGTGCGGTGAGCGAGTACTGTGCCTCGTGCGGGGCGCCCCTCTCGGCGCCTGGTTTCAAGGGCCCAGCGGATCGGTACTGCACGTACTGCACCGACGCCGCAGGGAAGCTCAAACCTCGGGCTGAGGTCCAAAAGGGCATCGCCGAGTGGCTCAAGAGCTGGCAGCCGGAGATCACCGACAAACAGGCGATGGACCGGGCCGCCCACTACATGCGGGCCATGCCTGCCTGGGCCGAGAAGTAGCCGAGCGCCCTCATGGCCAAGCACGGAGTCTGCCACATCGAGTGGGCGTCCACCGCCTCGGGGTGAAGGGCACCGCGTCTACGAGTGCCCGGACGGCCTCGGCGGCGGGCTAGGGAGGTACCTTAGTCGGACTCCCCGAGGAGGCGCGCGGCGAGGGCGAGGTCCCCGGGGCGCGTCACCTTGAGGTTTTTGGGGTCGCCGGGCACCGCGGCCACGGGTTGGCCCAGCGCCAGGAGCGCCGCTGCGTCGTCGGGGAGGTCCAGGCCCCGCAGCGTCGCTTCCGTGTACGCGACGAGCAGGAGCTCGCGGCGGGCCCCCTGGGGGGTCTGGATGTGGACGAGCCCGTCCCGGGTCACCGGTTCGGGGGCGAGGTACCCGTCCCGCGCGTAGCGCACGGTGTCTGCGACAGGGAGCACGGGCACGGCCGCCCCATGGGCCTCGGCCGCGGCGAGCACGCGCCGGATGAGCTCCGGAGACACCAGCGGCCGGGCTCCGTCGTGGACGAGCACATACTCCCCACGCGCCGCTTCCACCCCGGCTCGGGCCGAGTCCTGGCGGCGTTCCCCGCCGGGGACCACCCGCACCGGAAGCGGTACCGCACCGGCGATCGTGTCCACGTCCCGTTCCTCCCCGGGTCGGGCGACCACGATCACCTCGCTTACGGCCCCGGACTGGGCGAACGCCCAAAGCGGATAATGCAACAGCGGCCGGCCAGCGAGCTCAGCCCACACCTTGTTCCTCCCCCCGCCGAACCGGTCCCCCCGGCCGGCGGCGAGGATCACCCCTGAGGCGTGCATCCGCGTCAGGTCAGCCCTTGTCCTGGGGCCGGTCGAACGAGAGCTTGCGGAGCCCGGTCCCGTCCGGGTTCACCGCGTACGCCCCCCAATTGCCCCCGCGGTTGGAGTTGAACACGATCACCCCGGTCGTGGTCCAGGACGGATTGACGTCCGCCGCCGGATCCGCCGTCACCCGGAACACCTGCCCGGTCGCGACGTCCACGGTGAAGATGTCCCAGTTGTCCTTCTCCTGGACCGTCATGTACGCGAGCTTCGTCCCGTCCGGCGACCAGCTTGGGCAGACCACGTCCTGGTCGGTCTCCACCACCGCCCGCTCCTGGCCGGTGCTGAGGTTGAGGAGGAACAGGTTGTAGCTCTTCGCTCCCTTGGCCACGTACGCCAGGAACTCTCCGTTTGGGGAGAGAACCGGCTGCCAGAAGTCCACCGGGGTCTCCTGGCTGCCGAAGAACGCGCATCCCCCGACGGCCAACCCCAGGGCGAGGATGACCATCGCCTTCAATGTGATGTACACCACATTGCCCCCTTCTTCCGGTACAATCCCTGTGAATCGTGACCATTGTACGCGGAGGCGTA
>JACIWI010000046.1 GCA_014361055.1 Candidatus Bipolaricaulota bacterium | reverse complement strand
CACCGTGTTCTTGAACTACCTCCGGCCCCAGATCTTCTTCTACTTCACCCAGAAGGCGCTGTTCACCTTCCCTCAGCTCTCGCTCTTCTTCACCCTAAACATGTTCCTGAACGCGTTTCTCTGGCTGACACCCGGGGGGTTCGGCCTCACCGATGGCGGGCGGCTTGGGATCTTCACCCTGCTCGGCATTCCTCCGAGCAGCGCGGTGGCGTTCAACGTGGTGTACCGGTTTGTGGAGGTGGTCTTGGTCGGGGTAGGGGTCCACCTCCTCCTCCAGCGTGGCCTGTTCCGCCTGAGCCGGGGGCGGGTGGAGGTTCAGGTGGACCGGGAGGCAACCGGGCGCTACGATCCCCCGTCGGGAGGCGATGGCCGTGATTAGAAGACACACGTGGATCTTGGTGTACTTGGCCGTTGGGGTGGTGGGCTTTGCCCAGGCCGCGCTGACCGACTTCCCCGTGGGCGTGACGGTCATGGAGTGGGCCCTGCGCGGGGGCAGCCCCAGCCTCGTTCAAGGGCTGTCCCTGACGGTGGAGGCGAAGGCCGACGGCCGGTTCAAGGTGGTGCTCGGCGTGGCCTCGGAGGGGACGGCGGCCGACCTCGAGGCGCTCGGGTTTCTGGGCTCGTCCGTGTTCATGCAGGCGGCAGGGGCCAACGTGGACCTGAGCGCGCTCCTGACCCTGATCCGCCGGCGGGAAGCCCTGAAGGTGGGAGAGGACTACGCCCTGCCGGGCGGCGTGGTGTTCCAGGCGCGGGCACGGGCGGACGTGGCCGGGGTGGGGTGCCTGATCGGAGAGTACCGGACTGCTGACCGGCCAGACACGGTGGTGGAGGTCGGCCTCGCCCTGACCGACCCGGTGTACTTCGTCCCCCTCCTCCGGGTGACCGAGGGCGGGACGGTAACCTTCGAGATGGTCCTGACCGCGTACCGGCGTCCATGAGCTCTTCCCTCATCCGCCTGGAGCGGGTCACCAAGGTCTACCGCCTGGGTGAGGTCGACGTGCCCGCCCTGCGTGGGGTGGACCTGACCGTGGAGAAGGGGGATTTCCTCGCCCTGATGGGGCCGTCCGGCTCGGGCAAGTCCACCCTTCTTCACCTGATGGGGCTCCTTGATCGGCCAACCGCGGGAAGGATCGTATGGGACGGCGAGGACGTGACCGCCCTTAAGCCCAACCGCTTGGCCGAGCTGCGCGGCCAGCACATCGGGTTCATCTTCCAGACGTTCAACCTGGTCGCCACCCTTACCGCGGTGGAGAACGTGGAGCTCCCCCTCCTGTTCCTCGGGGTGTCGCCGCGGCGGCGTCGGGAACGGGCGGTGGAGCTCCTCACCCGACTGGGGCTGGACGATCGCCTCGGCCATCGTCCGGGCCAGCTTTCCGGGGGGCAGCAGCAACGGGTGGCGATCGCCCGGGCGCTGGCCGCGGACCCGGAGCTCATCCTGGCCGATGAGCCTACCGGCAACCTGGACTCGGCCACCGGCCAGGAGATCCTCGGGTTGCTCGGGGAGCTCCACCGGCAGGGGAAGACGGTGGTGTTGGTGACCCATGACCCCGAGGCCGCCGCCGCCGCCGACCGCACGTTTAGGCTACGGGACGGCCTGATCCGGGAGGGGGGAGCATGACCTGGGACCTGTTTCGCCTTGCGGTACGGAACATCCTGCACCGCCGACTGCGGTCGTGGCTGACCGTGATCGGCATCCTCATCGGGACGGCGGCGGTGGTGGCGTTGATCGCCATCGGCCAGGGGCTCCAGCGTACGATCACGAGCCAGGTGGGGCAGATCGTGGGGTTCAACACCGTACTCGTGATGCCACAGGGGATGGGGTTCAACCAGCAGATCCGGGTTGACCCCGAGGCGCTGCGGGCCATCCCCGGGGTGCGGGCGGCGGTGGCGGTGCGCACGGAGACTGGGTACGTGGAGGGACCGGGCGGGAAGGGGTTCCTATCGGTGGTGGGCTACGACCCGGCCATGGACGAGCTGACCGCAGAGCTGGACCTGACCCTGGCCGCGGGAGGGAAGCTGACCGCCCCCAGACAGGTGGTGCTGGGGGCTCGCACCGCCCAGGCCCTGGGAGCCCAGGTCGGGCAGACGGTGGCCATCGAGGACCACCCGTTCCAGGTGGTGGGGATACTCGCACGGCAAGGGGACCAGCGAGGTGGGGGGGTCCCCGCGGTGGGCGTGCCCCTCAACGATGCCCTGTTCGTGTTCTACGAGGACCTGCGGACCCTGTTCCCAGGGCCGGACCTCGTGCAGTACGCGATCGTCAAGGTGCAGGATAACGCGGCCATCGCCGCGGTGAAGACGGCGGTGCGGGAGAGCCTCCGCGCCCTCGGAGAGGAGAACGCCCAGATCGTCGACTTCGAGGACCTCACCCAGCGCATCCGGACCATGCTCGGCGGGGTTCAGGCGTTCTTGGCCGGGATCGCCGGGATCTCGATCCTGGTAGGAGGGATCGGGGTGATGAACACGATGTACACCGCGGTCCTGGAGCGGACGCGGGAGATCGGGGTCATGAAGGCGGTGGGGGCTAAGGGACGCCACGTGCTCATGCTCTTCCTGTTCGAGTCCGGGCTCATGGGCCTGGGCGGGGGGACGTTGGGGCTGATCGCTGGCCTAGGGGTAGCGTGGACGGCCACGGCGGTGGTGGGGCGCCTGTTCGATGCCCAGGGCACGTTCACCCCAGCGTTAGGGGCAGGCCTCGTGTTCGGGGCGCTCCTGTTCTCGTTCGCGGTGGGGGCGATCTCCGGGGTCCTCCCTGCCCGCCGGGCGGCCCGCCTTCCCCCGGTGGAGGCCCTGCGCTACGAGTGAGGCCGTGAGGACGGGTAGCCGACGGCCCCTCCGAGCACGCCCAACCCCACCCCGGCGAGCAGACCGAGCCAGGTGGCCACCGCCTCGCCCTTGAGGAAGCCGGGCGCCACCTCCTGTACCGCCGGTATCCCCTGCCCCCAACCCCACAACGCCCAATACGCGGCGAGGTAGATCACGGCCCCCCCAAGGCCTACCAGCCCTCCCAGGGCCAGGAACGGAACCCGTAGGCTAGCTTCGCTGACCCCGGCGCTCCTGAGCAGGGCGAGCTCGTCCTGCCAGGCGTGACCGGTCCGGGCCGAGGTCCGGTACCCCAACCATAGGCACACCACGAGGGCGCTCACCAGCCCGGCCAGGGCCAGGATACGGGAGATCGGGGGGAGGCGCGGCGGCGGGTTCACCGTACGCTGGAAGAACTCCACCCCGGCCACGCCCTTGAGCGAGCTCAGCCGGCCCTGGACGGAGGCCCGGGCCTCGCCCGAGCTCAAGTGCACGAGGAGCGTGCGTTGGGCGACCGGCACCGGGTCGGCCTCGCCCGGGAAGCGGAACACCACCTGCTCCACCTCGGGCCAAGCCCAGACCTCGCTCCCCAACTGAGCGATCTCCGCTTCGGACAGGTCCGTAGCCAGCCTCGCGAGGAGGAATGCTTGCGTGTACGGCTGGCGCGGGTTCTGGCTGTCCGGCAGCACGAACAGGGCGGTGGCGGTGGCGAGCACGGCTGCGGTTGCCAGCGCCCACCCGATCAGGGAGCCCCCGTGGCGGAGGCTGGACTTCAGGTACTCTACGGTGAGGAACCACCGCCCTCGGCTCATGTCGTCACCCCCGGCCGCAACGCCACGAAGTAACAGGGGGAGTCGGCTTGGCCCTTGGGCAAGAACCCGTGGCGCCGGGGCAAGCCGGCCTCCCGGGTGGTGGCGAGGATGGCCACCCCGGCGTGGTGAATCCCCCCCAGCACGTCCATCAGCTGGTCCTGGAGAAGAGGGGGCAGATCCCGAAACGGGTCATCACAGAGGAGCACAATGGGGTCCGGGCACAGGCCAAGGGCGAGGGCGAGCTTCCGGCGCTCGATCTCGTCCAGGTCCGCGGCCAGCACATCCTCGCGGCCCTGGAGCCGGGCCAGCTCGAGGGCCCGCTCCGCATGCTCCTGAAGCTCCTCGCCGTCGTAGCCCAGGGCACGGAGCTTGAACAGGAGGTTCCCGGCCACCGTGCGCCCGCCCAGGATGGCCGGGGCCTCCGGGACATACCCCACCCGCCGCCGGAGGTCCCGCGCCTTCCGCGGGGACAGCCGGGCCATGTTACGCCCGAGGAGGAGGATCTGGCCCCCGTTGGGCTCGGCCTCCCTTAGGATCAGCTTAAGGAGCAGGGTCTTGCCCGAGGACGGCGGTCCGACCACGAACACGAACCCGTCCCGGGGAACGCCGAACGACAGGTTGTCCAACACCAGAACCCCATCCTCGGTGGCGAAGCGAAGTTCCGATACCTGGATGGCTATCCGCATCGGCCGACGAAAAACCGCTCCTTTCCCGCAAGGTCACGTTTCACGGCCATTTCTACCAGACCCGGGCACCGGCGGGCAAACTGGAGGACCGTTGTCCCTTGGCCGTGGCCGATCTCCACGAGCACCGCCCCGCCGGGCCAGAGGTGATTCCCCACCTGGGAAAGCAGGGCCCGCACGGCGGAAAGGCCATCCGGCCCCCCATCCAGCGCCCACCGCGCCTCGAACCGGCGCACCTCCGGGTCGAGGCGGGGGATGTCCCCGGTCGGGACGTACGGCGGATTGGACACCACGAGGTGAAACCGCTCCGAAACATGGGAGAACCAATCCGAGCGGCGCACCTCGATCCGCCGGTCCAGGCCCAGCCGGCGCACGTTCCCCCGGGCGCAGGCCACCGCCCGCCCGTCCACGTCCACCGCCACCACCCGAACGTCGGGGCGGGCCCGGGCCAAGGCGATGGCGAGGACGCCGGTCCCGGTCCCCAGGTCCAAGGCCGCCGGGGGAAACGGGAACCCCTGCAGGATGCGGATGGCCCGTTCGGCCAGCTCCTCCGTCTCCGGCCGGGGGATGAACACGCCCGGGCGGACGGCGACCTCGAAGTCCAGGAACCCGGCCCCCCCCTCGAGGAGGGGGAGGGGGACGCGACGGGCCCGGGCGGCGAGCAACCGGAGGTACCGACGGTGAGCGAGCATAGGGACCGGATCGTCCGGACCAAGCAAAAGATAAGGGGCGCCGGTGGCGAGGGCCAGGAGGCGCCGGGCCTCCCGGGCCGGTGCCGGGATCCCGGCCGCGGCCAAGGTTTGACACCCGGCC
>JACIWI010000045.1 GCA_014361055.1 Candidatus Bipolaricaulota bacterium | reverse complement strand
CGCGAGGTGCATCGTGGTTTCGGTTTCCGCCACTGTGTCCGCGGCCCGCTGGAGCCCGCGGCGCCTGGGGAACAAGCGGGCCATGACCCGCAGGATGCGCGACAGCCATCGGTAGTTGCGGGCGAACGAGACCACTCCGAGGAGGAGGAATACGGCCACGGAGCCCAACCCCAGGCCCACAGCTTGCTTGTCCGCGAGCGAGATCCGCGGGGAGATGATGGCGAAGAACCCGCCGATGGAGGCGAACGCGAGGAGGGAAATCCCGGCGAGCAGGCGCTCCACCACCGCGGTGGCCATCACCCGGGCCATCGGCACCTGGGCCTCCTTCGCCACCCAGTACGCCCGTACCGGTTCCCCGCCCAGGAACATGGACGGAGTGATGTAGGTTACAGCGTACCCGGCCAGCATGGGGGAGAGGGTCCGCCACCAAGGGACGACGATCCCCGCCCCACGGAGGAGGATATACCAGCTGATGGACCAGGTGAGCATAAAGCACACCACGTTGCCGACCACGGCCAGGAACCCGAGGACGCCGACGGCGGCCAGCTCGGCCAGCACCAGACCCGGGCCGCTCAGGTAGATGAGCGCCCCGAACAGGGCAACCCCGGTCAGCACCAGGACCGTCAGGATCAGCCACGGTGGGACGCGTAGCCTAGAGATAGCCCAGCCCCCGCAACCGCCGGATCGTGTCCTCTCCCGCGCTGTCCCGCCCCGGCACCGGTTCCGCCACGTATGCAGGCGGGGAGGCCATATCCCCGAATGCTCCCATCAGCGGCTGGCCGTCCATCCACGACGGGATGGGCACGCCGCACAGGGCGAGGATGGTGGGGGCCAAGTCCCACAGGTGCGCCCGGGGAGCCTGCCCGGGGGGCACGTCCTCTCCGGACACCACGAGCACCCCCTCCATGCGGTGACCGGCGGCCATCGGGGACGGGGAAAACACCGTGTGATGGAGGAACCCAACGATCCCCTTGCCCAGCCAGCGCAGCCCACGGGGCAGGAACAGGATGTCCGGCCCGAGCCACGCCTTGTCCCCCCGATACAACTCCTCCCCGAAGTACAGGTCCCCGAGGAGCGGCTCCCCGGTGGGAAGCCGGACCTCGGCGAGGGCTTGGGCTAGGTCCCGCCGCACCCGGGGGGCATCGGCCGCGGCCACTGTCCCACGGGGCTCCCGCCCCACCCGGTTGAGGTAGATGCTCCCGATCTCGGCGTGGGAATAGGCCACCGTTTTGCTCCAGTCCACGTCCTCCAGGCTGAGGAAGACCCGTCGCACCCCCCGGGCCAGCGCCCCGTCGCCCCACAGCTCCAGCCCATTGTGGAGGAACCCGAGCCGGCGGGCCAGTGGGTATAGGCGCTGGCCGAGCCCGGCCAGGTTCATCGGGGTGACCCCACGGCGGAACAGGAAGCCGCGCAGGGTGCTTGTGGGACGGCGGCGCAGGTGCAGGAACCCCTCCGCGAGAAGCCACGTGTTGATGTGGAACTCCCCGTCTACCGGGCCCATCCCGTGGTCGGAGAGGAGAATCGTCCGCCGCGGGGCCAGGGCGTTGATCAGCATCCCCAGGGCCCGGTCCGCGGCCTGGAACACCGCGAGCACCTCCTCTCGTTCCCCCAGGTAGTGCTGGACGGTATCGGTGATTTGGAAGTGGACGGCGAGGACGGCTGGCCGAAACCGGTCGGCGAGGGCCACCGCGGCCCAGGCCTGGTGTTCGGCCAGGTCCGCGAGCTCCGTCGCCCAGGCTGTGGGGTCGGTCCCGTAGGACCACTCGGGCGGGGTGGCGAGGAAGCCGGGCGCGCTCTCGCGGACGGTGGCCATGATCCCCGGGGGATGGCCATCCGCGTCCGGCGGGGCCAGGAATCCTGGGATCCAGAACCCCCGCACCGGCCGGGCGGGGTGGGTGAGGGGGTAGCCCAGCACCCCCACCGGCACGTGGTTGGACAGGATCTCCCACACCGTGGGCAGGGCCAGGGAACGGCCATCGGCCAGGGCGGGGATGTAGCTCCCCGGCCGCCGCACCGCCCACTCGAACACCCCGTGCTTCCCTGGGCCCACGCCGGTGTGAAAGCTGGCCCATGCCGGGGCTGTGACCGGAGGCACCGTGCTCACCGTGGTCCCCCAGGCCCCACCCCGGGCGAGTTCAGCCAGGTTCGGCAGCTTCCCCGCATCGGCCCACCGCCGCACCGCGTCCGGCGGCGCGCCGTCCCACGACACCACCACCAGGTCCGCCATCGGCTTCAGCTTTCCATGCCCAGGTGCTCCGCCAGCAGGGCCAGCGCCGACTCGCTCGCCGACCACCGGTTGCCCTGGCGGGAGCCGACCAGGCGCAGCTCCCGCACCCTCACCTCGCGTTCGGTGGCCAGGGCCACGTACACCAGGCCGACCGGTTTGTCCGGGGTGCCCCCGCCGGGGCCGGCGATCCCGGTGGTGGCCAAGGCCAGGTCCGCCCCGAGGAGGCGGCGAGCCCCTTCCGCCATGGCCCGGGCGCACTCCGGGGACACCGCGCCGAACCGGCGGAGCACGTCGGACGGGACCCCGAGGACGTGCTCCTTCACGTCGTTGGCGTACGCCACCACCCCGCCGCGGAAGTAGGCGGAGGAGCCAGGGACCTCGGTGATCCGCATCGCCAGGAGCCCCCCAGTGCACGACTCCGCCACGGCCAGGGTCAGCCCGCGCGTCCGCAGCCGCTCGCCCAGCTCATGCTCGAGCACCCTCCACCTCCAACGCCCGTGCCAGAAGCGTCGCCATCTCCACCAGATCCCCGCGCAGGACCACCTCCGCCCGGCTGTCGAACGGAGTCGGCTCCCCGCCCGCGATGATCACCCGCGCCCCGGACGCCGCCGCCAGCGGCACCAACCCGGCGGCCGGCCACACGGTGAGAGAGGTCCCCAGGACGAACAGGACGTCGGCCTGGGCCACCTCCCGCTGGGCGAGGGCGAACTCCGGGGGGAGCGCCTCGTCGAACAGCACCACATCCGGCTTAACCAGGCCGCCGCAAGCGCAGCGGGCGAGCCCGGCCCGCTCCGCCTCGGCCTCGATCCACGCCGCGGGGTAGGAACGGCCACAGGCGAGGCAGGTCCCGGAGCGGGTATGCCCATGGACCTCGAGCACCCAGCGGGACCCGGCCCGTTGGTGTAGGCCGTCGATGTTCTGGGTGATGACCCCGGCGAGGTGGCCGCGGGCCTCGAGCCGGGCGAGCAAATGATGAACCGGATTGGGCTGCGCCTGGGCCATGTGCTGGAACCGCCACAGCCAAAACGCGTAGAACCCTTGGGGGTTCCGGTGGAACCCGGCCAGGGAGGACACCTCCTCTGGGTCGTGGGTCTGCCAGAGCCCGCCCGGGCCGCGGAAGTCGGGGATGCCCGAGGGGGTGCTTACCCCGGCTCCGGTGAGGGCCCACCCCCGGCGCGCCTCCTTGAGGAGCGCCGCCGCGCGCAGCACCGCTCGCGGCTCCATCTTCATGGCCAAGAAGTGTGCTCCGCCCCCACCGCCCTTGCAAGCGGCGGGGTTGCCCAAGATCCTTTCCCGGATTATCATCCCTGCCAAGGGGTCATAATGGCCGGTCATTCCAAGTGGGCCAACATCAAGTACCGCAAAGAACGTCAAGACAAACGAAAGTCCAACCTATTTTCCCGCCTGACGCGGGAGATCATCGTCTGTGCCCGGCAAGATCCCAATCCGGAGACCAACAGTGCCTTGGCCACGGCCATCGAGCGGGCGCGAAACGCGAACATGCCCAACGAGAACATCGAGCGGGCCATCAAGCGCGCCGCCGGCGGCCAGGAGGGGGCCCAGTATCATGAGATGGTCTACGAGGGCTACGGGCCCGGCGGGGTGGCGATCCTCCTGCGGGCGCTCACCGACAACCGCAACCGCACTGCGGCCGCGGTGCGCCCCATCTTCGAGGCCCACGGCGGGTCGCTGGGGGGGGAAGGGTGCGTGGCCTGGCAGTTCGAGCGGCGCGGGGTTGTGCAGGTCGGCGAGCTTCCCGAGGGGATGGATAAGGAGGCGCTGGTATTGCTCGCCGCCGAGGCAGGGGCGGACGACTTCGCCGACGAGGACGGTACCCTGCTCTTCTATACCCAGTCGACCCAGGTGGCCAAGGTGCGGGATGCCCTCCGCGCGGCCGGGGTGGAGGTGGCCCGGGCCGAGATCGCCCTGGTGCCCAAGGCCACGGTGCGGGTGGAAGGGCGGGACGCGGAGCGGCTGCTCAAGCTCCTCGACGCGCTCGATGAGCAGGAGGACGTGCAAGAGGTGGTGGCGAACTTCGACATCCCGGACGAGGTGTTGGCGCGGGTCGAAGGAGGATAGGATGCGGGTCGCGCTGGTGTTGCTGGTTGGGTTGTTGGTGGTGGTCGTGGGGGGATGGGCGCGGCAGGAGCCGAACATCACGCCCTTGGTGCGGGGGGCGGCATCGTTCGTGATCCCGGGGCTAGGGCAGTACCTGAACGGGGAGTACGACAAGGCGCTCACCCATTTCGTGGTGGACGTGGGGCTCATCCTCGGTACGTACTATCTTGCGTACCTCCTGCCGTATCCGGTGTTCCCGGTGGTGGGGGCGGCGCATACCCTGTGGGCCCTGTACTCGGCGATGGACGCCTACCAGACGGCGCTTGAGCTCGAGGGCCTCAGCCTGAACCTCCAGCCGGGCGGATTCGCCGTCAACTTCTAGGCCAGAAGAAGAAGGCCACCAGGATCAGGGCCGCGGGCACCCAAAACGCGGGCAGCGGGGCCGGGGAGGTAGGCCGGATCAGTTCGTAGGCCCCAAAACCGGCGTCGCTCAGGCGGACCACGCCAATCGCTTGTCCGCGGTGCCCGGCCTGGACGATGGGCACCCGGCCTACCCAGATCGGCTCGGTCAAGAACAGGTGATTGTGCCCGAGCACGAACAGATCGCACTCGGGAGCCGCGGCCGCCACCCGTTTCGCCTCGGCAAGCTCCATGTGCCCGAGGAGGATGAAGAGGTCGTGGGCCGGCGCCTCATCGAGCGCCGCCCGCACGCTCGCAGCCGGGTCGAGGATCTGCACCCCCGGCCACAGGGACCACGGGTACTCCTCCCACAGGAGCCCAAGGACCAGGATCCGGAGGCCGTTTCGCTCGAGGAGGGCCCACCGCCGCACGGGGAGCGCCCCGGAAAGGTTCGTCACCACCACCGGGAACGGGGCGGCGAGGGTCACCTCCCGTAGGGCCGGGCCCAGGTACATCTCGTGGTTTCCGAGCACCATGGCGTCGTAGCCGAGCTTCCCCATGCGCTGGGCCATGGCAAGGGCCTCGGATTTCCCGGTGAGGCGCGAGAGGTCCTCCCAGGCATCGCCGGCGTCGACCACGAGGTCGGCTCTCGCGAGGATGGGGGCAAGCGCGTCGAGCCGAGGGAGGCTGGCGTGAAGGTCGGTGGTAACCGCCACTGTGAGCTCCCACCCCCAGGCGGGGAGAGACAGGATCGCTATCAGAAGGAATGCCCGGCCCATAGGGTAAGGCCACCTCCCCGTACCAGCGCCGCTCCCCACATGCCCCGCCACCGCACGCGGACGCCGCAGGCGAGCTCGAACCCCAGGCTTCCGAACATGGAGAGGCTGGGGGAGGCCGTGATCTCCCACGCCAGGTTGACCCCGGCCGGTTCGCGGGCCACCGCCACCAGGGCGTACCCAGGGGCCCGGCCAAGGACAAACCGCGGTGGGGGAAGATCCAGCCAGGCGAACCACGGCCCATCGAGGACTTGCACCCGCAGCGCGAAGGGTGGGTCGGTGGCTCCGAGGAACACCTGCAGCGGACCGAGCGGGATCAGAGCCCACGGCTGAGGACCCAGGGAGAGCTCTCCGGTCCCGGCCATCGCCGCGGGGAGGTCGCCCAAGGCCCACAGGAAGGCAGCCAGCTCCACGGCTGTACTCTACCCGCGGTGGTTAGCAGGGACAAACCAGGGCGGGGAAAATGAATCCGATGTTGAGACAAAAGGTCCGTGCGGCCATCGCCCAGAAGCGCCTCCTCGCCCCGGGGGAGCACGTGGTGGTGGCCGTGTCGGGGGGGGCGGATTCCATGGCCCTCCTGTACGCGCTTGACGGGCTGCGCCGCGACTGGAGACTCGCCCTCACCATCGCCCACCTCGACCATGGGATCAGGGCCGACACCAGCGAGGACCTCCGGGTGGTGCGCTGGGCTGCCGAGGACCTAGGCCTTCCCTTGATCTGCGAGAAAAGGGACGTCCCGTCGTTGGCGAAACGGGAGAAGAGGAACCTGGAGGAGGCGGCGCGGCGGGCCCGCCGGGAGTTCTTGGAGGAGGTGGCGCGGAGGGTGGGGGCGGGGAAGATCGCGCTTGGGCACACCCGTACCGACCTTGCGGAGACGGTGCTCCTGCACCTCCTGCGTGGGACCGGGCCGGGCGGACTGCGCGGGTTCCTGCCCTCCGCCCCTCCGTACATCCGTCCGCTGCTCCTCTGCTCCCGGGAAGAAACCCGCGCCTTCTGCCGGAAGCACGGGATCCCGTTCCACGACGACCCCACGAACCTGGACACCCGGCTTCTGCGCAACGCCATCCGCCTTGAGCTCCTCCCGTTTCTCGCCCGGTTCAGCCCCCGGGCCGAAGAAGCCCTGGCCCGGGCGGCCGAGCTTTGGGCGGAGGCGGAGGAGGCCCTCGCCTGGGCGGCCGATCGTGCGCTCATGGAAGTGCAGGACGGATCCGCCTTGAACCTGGCGGAGCTGCTCAGGCTCCCGGCTGGGGTCCAGGGCCTCGTGGTCCGGGCTGCGGCCCGTCGGGCGGGAAGTACCCTCCTTCGACGGCATGTGGACGCGATCCGCGAGGCTTTGGGCCGGGGGGGGAGCGCTGAGCTCCACCTGCCGGGAGGCCTCCACGCCTGTATCGGCGGGGGCAAGCTCGCGTTCGTGCGGCTCGAGGAGATCCCACCCGGGGAAATGCAGGGGGAACTGCCCCTGGAGGGGGAGGCGGCGATCCCTAACCTGGGATGGCGGTTTCGGATCTCCCGAACCCCCCGGCCTCGAAGCCTTGTCCCTCCTCACCCCTTCGTCGCTTATCTCGACCCGGGAAAGGTTCGCCCACCTCTCCTCGTGCGGACCCCAAGGCGGGGGGACCGCCTCCGCCCGCTCGGCATGTCCGGGACGAAGAAGGTGAGCGAGCTCCTCATGGAGGCGCGCATCCCCCGCTGGGAGCGGGCGCGGTGGCCCCTCCTCTGCGATCAGGCGGGGATCGCGTGGGTGGTGGGCGTCCGGCTCGCCGACGGGTATAAACTGGACCTGGGGACGGCCGAGGCCCTACGGGTGGAGGCGGAACGGGCATGATCACGTTTCTCGTTTTTTTGGGTACGCTTCTTTTCCTGGTCGGAGTGCACGAGGGCGGCCATTTCCTGGCGGCCAAGCTCCTGGGAATGGCGGTGGAGGAGTTCGCCCTTGGGTTTGGCCCCGTCCTATGGTCGTGGCGGCGGGGGGAGACCCGGTACAGCATCCGGATTCTGCCCCTGGGGGGGTTCGTGCGCCTGAGCGGGGAGGACCGGGAGGCGGAGGGGGTACCGTTCGAACGCACCTACTACGGCCGGCCGGCGTGGGTGCGGTTCCTCGTGTCCCTAAGCGGTCCCACGGCGAACGTGGTCCTGGCGGTGGCGGTGGTGCTCGGGGCGATTCTGGCGTTGGGCCTGCCCCGGGTTCAGGTGGCCGGGTTGGTGCCGGGGAGGCCGGCCGAGGGCGCGCTGAAAGTAGGGGACGTCGTGCTCAAGGTGGACGGCCGGTCGGTCTGGACCACGGCCGAGGTGGGGCCGGCGATCCAGGCTGTGGCACCCAGCCCGGTGGCGTTCCGCGTCCGCCGCGGGGGGGAGGAGCTCGAGCTGAGCATCGTCCCGGCCTATTCCCAGGAGGACGAGAAGTACTTGGTGGGGGCGTACTTCCTGCCCCAGGTGTTCTTGGCCGAGCTGGCCGGCCTTGCCCCGGATGCGCCGCTCGCCCAGGCCGGGCTGCGGCCGGGGGACCGCGTAGATGGGGCATGTGGGCGGCAGGTGAGGTCGCTGAGCGAGTTGTACGGTGCCTGGCAGGATGGGTGCCGGACCCTCGACGTGGACCGGGCTGGGGATCGCCTGACGGTGATCCTGCCCGGCCTTCCACCGGACGAGCTCCTGGCCGGGGCAAGCTTCCGCGCCCTGCCCCCGGTCTACGATCAGCCTGGGTTCGGGGAAGGGGTGGTGCTCACGTTCCGCGAGATCGGCGGGGCGATGGGCGCGTTCGTGACAGCGATCCGCGGCCTCCTCACCCGGACGATCCCGGCCGGGGAGGCGGTCACCGGGCCGGTGGGCATCGCCGGGATCTTGAGCCAAGGCGTGCGGGCCGGGCCGCTCGCGGTGCTGCTCCTCGTGGCCCTGATCGGCCTGAACCTGGCCTTGTTCAACCTGATCCCGTTCCCGGCTCTGGACGGGGCACGGATGGCGTTCGCCCTCTACGAGATGGTCACCCGGCGCAAGGTGTCCCCGCAGGTGGAAACGTGGGTCCACGCCACCGGGTTCGTGATCCTGTTCGCGTTGCTCCTCATGATCACGTTCCAGGATCTTCTCCGGCTTTTCGGATGAGGGCCACCGCCCACGTCCCGATGCCCTCGCCGCGGCCGAGGGCTCCCATCCCCTCGGCCGTAGTCGCCTTCACAGAGACGTCCTGCACGGTTATTCCGAGCGCCTCGGCGATGCGGGCCCGCATCGCCGGAACATGGGGGGCGAGGGGCGGCCGCTCCGCCACCACCACCGCGTCCACCTGGACCGGCGCGCAGTCTGCCGTGGCCAAGAGCTTTCGGACTCGGGCCAGAAGCGCAAGGGAGGAGATGTCCTTGTACTCGGGATCCCCGGGCGGGAAGTGGTGGCCGATGTCCCCGAGCGCCGCCGCCCCCAAGAGTGCGTCGCAGATCGCGTGGAGGAGGACGTCGGCGTCGGAGTGTCCGGCCAGGCCCAGCTCGTGGGGGATCTCCACCCCGCCCAGGACGAGCCGCCGCCCGGGGGCGAAGCGGTGGAAATCGATGCCCAGCCCTACGCGGACGTCCATTCGCCCCTCACCCCGAACGCTTCCTCGGCGAGGCGCCGGGCGAGGTCCGGGGGAAACCCCCGGCGCAGGAGGAACGCGTGTGCCCGCCGCGTGGCCACGTCCGGGGAAAGCCCGTGCCACAACGGCCGACGCTGAGCGAGGGCGCGGCGGGCCAGGTCTTCCTCGCCTAACTCGCCCAGGGCCGTCCGGGCCGCTTCCTCGGCCAGCCCCGGGTCTAGTCCGTGTCCCTTGAGCTCCTCCCGGAGAAGTCGCCGGGAACAGGGACGAGACAGCAGCCGATCCTCGGCGTAGAGCCGGGCGAACGCCCGGTCGTCCACCAGCCCCTCCTCCACCGCCCGCGTCACCGCGGTGCGGACGGTTTCGGGCGGAAAGCCCTTGGCGGCGAGCCGACGGGAAAGCTCGGCCGTCGTCCGGGGGCGGCGGCCGAGCAGGCGCAAGAGGTAGGCCCAGGCGTCATCCTTCATCCGCGAGGGCCTTGGGCTCGGGCAGCCCAGCCTTCTCCCGGATGTCGCGGGCGATCTGGTCGGCGAGCTCCGGGTTGTCGATGAGGAACTGGGCGGCCTGGGCCATCCCCTGGCCGAGGCGGACGTCGCCGTAGGAGTACCACGAGCCCGAGCGAGACACGACGTTCAGGTCGATCCCGGTGTTGATGAGATCCCGCTCGCGCACGATGCCGCGGCCGTAGATCACGTCGAACGTGGCCTCCCGGAACGGGGGGGCGACCTTGTTCTTCACCACCCGGACGTGGGCCTTCATCCCCACTCGATCGTCGCCTTCGGCGATCTTCCCCTCGCCCCAGATGTTCAGGCGCACCGAGGCGTAGAACTTGAGGGCCCGGCCGCCGGTGGTGGTGGTCCCCGGCCCCCATGGCCCGGGCTGGATCGTGGACCGGATCTGGTTTACGAACACGGTGGTCGTCCTGGACTGGGCGATCGCCGCGGCGAGCTTTCTCATGGCCTGGGACATGAGCCGCGCCTGAAGCCCGACCTGGGCATCGCCCATCTGGCCCTGTAGCTCTGCCTCCGGCACAAGGGCTGCCACGGAGTCGATGACGATCACGTCCACCGCCCCCGACCGCACCAGCTGCTCCGTGATCTCCAGGGCCTGTTCACCTGAGCTCGGCTGGGACAGGAGCAGGTGGTCGAGGTCGACCCCGATCGCCCGGCTGTAGCCGGGATCGAGGGCGTGCTCGGCGTCGATGAACGCCGCCGTGCCCCCGAGTTTCTGGGCCTCGGCGATGATGTGCAGGGCCAGCGTGGTCTTGCCCGATGCCTCCGGGCCGAAGATCTCCACCATCCGCCCCCGGGGCACGCCGCCCACCCCCAGGGCGATGTCCAGCGCGAGCGATCCGGTGGGGACCACGTCCACTGCGGCCACGGACTCGTCCCCGAGCCACATGATGGCCCCTTCGCCGTAAGCCTTCCGGATTTGGTTCAAAACGCCATCGAGGACTTCCTTTTTTCCCATGAACGCCTCCCTGGATCTATGGTAATGAGGAACACACTCAGCGGCAAGGCGGATCACAAAGGCCGCACCGCGTCCCGGCTGAGCACGTGGCCAGGGCGGGCGACGTACCTCCCCCAAACCGGGTCTCCTCATGGCCCAGCGTTCCCCAAAGCACCTCCAACCGGGTTGAAAGGTTCCGGGGCCCCGCCGGGGTCCCCTAGCGCTGGAAGTGACGGGACGCCGGGCACCCCGGACAGGGATCGCCGTACCGTGGGCACCGGGTGCAGTCGGACCCGCACGGGGCCAGATCCCCCCGCTCCGTGGGGAGGCGCAACGCCATGTCCGGCGGGAACGCTGGCCGGTCCGTGACGTACAGGGCTGCCCGCGTCAGGCCCAGCGTGCCCTCAGGGTCCTCGGCCACCGCCTCCAGCCACCACCGGTGGTCCCCCTCCAGGAAGTACACCCCGACCACGATGCGCCCGAACGCGCTCATGAAGTACACGTACGGGCAGGCCGCGAACACCTCGGCGATCTTCTCCGCCGCCGCCGCGGTCGGCGCCTCCCCGAGGAGGAGGAAACAGCGCTCCTGGCTCAGCGCCTCTGCCATAGCCGGTACAGGTCCTCCAGCGCGGGGTGGAAGCGGCGGGCGAAATCGTCCGGGGTCTTGGGTTCCGGTTCGTTGACCACCGTCACGTACGGGACGCGGACCCCTTGGGCCTCTACGTGTCCGCGGGGCGTGGGGGCGAGCTCGGTCCAGTCATCGGATCGGTACGTGCGCTCCATCTCCTCGCGGGGGACGGAGTGGGTGAGGAGGCCGTTGCGGCGGGCCCGGTCGTAGCGGGCCACGTTCCTGCGCCAGGACTCCTCGAACGACACCTGGAGGTACAGGATCGCCCCGGACGCGAGGACCTCCGGGGCGAGGCGGGCCAAGGCATCGCGGTACCCCCTGGTCCCGCCGCGGGAGAACTCCACCAAGGCTGTCTCCCCCGGGGCAGGCGGCCGGCGGGAGATTTCCTGATTCAAGGACAGGATGAGGAATGGCCACGCGTGGTCGTCGGCCACTGCGTAGTTCTCCCCGCACCGGCGCGAGACGAGGCGCCCCCGGCCCACCTCCTCCCACAGGTCGTCCTCGACGAACTTCTGCCACAGGATCGGGAAGTCGTCGAGGACCCGCAGCCGTCCGAGGTGGTAGGCGACCGCCCGCTCGTCGGGGGGGAGCCCGGCCAAAAACTGGATCAGCTCCGATTTCCCCGACGCCGGCCGACCAAGGAGGAAGAGGTAGGGGATGACGTCCTGGTAGACGTGGGGGCGATAGTCCAGGCCAAGGGCGGACACGAGGTCCGCGAGGACCGTGTACGGCGGGCGGTCCGCATCGAGGACGTGGAGGTCACTCCCCCGCTGGGCGTGCCAAGCTGAGAGCCAACCGAGCATCCGGGCCAGGACGTGGGCCGGGACGGTGTACCGGGGGTCGCCCCGCGCCGCCTGGCGGGCCACGGACACGGCGATCGGGACCTCCAGGCGCACGAACCGGTCTGGCCACAGGATCGCCTGTTCCGTCCGTTGGAACTGGCGCAGGAACGCGTCGTCCCCCAGGGCGGCCGCGTACGCGGCGTGGACGGCGAGGTGCGACTCCTCGACCACGGTGAGGCTTTGGTTGAGGGCGGTGCGGATTTGACGTTGGCGGGCGGGGAGTGCAGCGAGCATGGCCTGAGCGAGCCGATCGCGATCGCGGAAGAGGTCAAGCCCCTCCCGCTCGGCCGTCTCCTTCACGAGCTCCGGGAGCACGAGGACCTGGCCTGAGTAGTACAAGCGTAGGGCTGCGAGGAGCTCGCTTTTCCCCACTGCGGGCAGGCCTTCCACCGCGATGTACGCCATGGGAAAAGGAAATGGGCGGAGCAGGACTTGAACCCGCGACTTCTCCCCTGTGAAGGGAGCGCTCTACCAACTGAGCTATCCGCCCTTAATTTGAATGTTAGCGTGATCGTTCCTCCAACTCAAGGGGTCGCTCCCATCTACAGAACCAACTCGGGCTCCGTCCGGGCGAGATTCCCCTCCAAGCCAACCGCCGGTCACCGATCACAGTACGTTGCGCAGTCGGGGGTCCAACAGGTCCCGCAACGCGTCACCGAGCAGGTTCAACGCCAGCACCGTCACCGCCAGGAAGGTCCCCGGGAACACCACCGTCCATGGGGCGAGCACAATGAACAGCCGGCTCTCGTTGATCATCCCTCCCCAACTGGGCACCTCCGGGGGGACACCCACCCCCAAGAAGTCCAGGGCCGCTGCTTCCAGCACGGAGAAGGCGAACGTGAACGTGGACTGGACGATTACCGGCGACAGCAGATTGACCAGGATATGCCGGAGAAGGATGCGCACGGTGCTTGCGCCCACGGCTCGGGCGGCTTCCACGTAAGGGATGTCTCGCAGAACCAGGGTAGAACTGTACACCACTCGGGCCATCCGTGGAATGTACACCACGCCCACCGCAAGGATGACGTTGACCATGCCGGTACGTCCCAGGATGGCCATGAACGCCAGGGCAAGCATGATCGAGGGGAAGGCCATCAGCGCGTCCACTAACCGCATCAGCCCTAACCCGAGGAGGGGGAAGTAGCCAGACATCATCCCAATGGGGATCCCCAGTGCCAAGG
Organism: Candidatus Bipolaricaulota bacterium; assembly: GCA_014361055.1. Taxonomy (GTDB): domain Bacteria; phylum Bipolaricaulota; class Bipolaricaulia; order Bipolaricaulales; family Bipolaricaulaceae; genus JACIWI01. The sequence continues at coordinate 14,389 of JACIWI010000045.1, read as the reverse complement.
ATACGGTGGCCACTGCCGCCCCGATGGCGAGTGACGTCCGTCCCCCTACCAAGGTGCGGCTCAGGACGTCCCGCCCGAAGGAATCTGTACCGAATAGGTAGGCCCCCCGGGGTGAGAGGAGGCGGTGTCGAGGGTTCATCATGTAGGGGTTGTTAGGGACCAACCGAGGCGAAAACACGGCCACCACCATGATAGCCGTCAATATGGCAATGGCGAATACCGTGGTTTTCCGCCGTAGGAGCTTACGCATCAGCTCACGCGGATTCTCGGGTCCAACACGGCATATATGAGGTCGGTCAGAAAGTTGATCAGCAGGTAGAGAAGCGCCACGAGGAGCATGATCCCCTGAATCATGGGATAGTCGCGCCTCAGCACGGACTGAACCGTCAGGCGGCCGATCCCCGGGATGGCAAACACGTTCTCCGTCACCACCGCCGTGGCCACCAGGCCAGCGAAGATGAACCCGAGCACGGTAACGATGGGGATGGCCGCGTTGCGCAGCGCGTGCTTAAGCACCACCACGCTCCCGGACAAGCCCTTGGCCCACGCGACATCGATGTATGGTTGGCGCAGCACATCCAGCATGGTGGACCGCGTCACTCGGGCCACCAGCGCCGAGTTGACGAACCCCAACGTGAGGGCCGGCAACACAAGATACCGTAGGTTGAGCAGACCACCCGTCTTGAACACGGAAGCGAAACCGGAGGTGGGCAACCACTTCAGGTGGGAAGCGAACAGAAGCATGAGCATCAGCCCCAACCAGAAGCTCGGGATGGATGCCCCCAGCAGGGCAGCGAACAGGAACCCCCGATCCCACCAGGTGTACGGCCGCACGGCCGAGATCACCCCTGCGGAGATGCCTAGGCCGATGACGACCAGGATGCCCAACGAGCCCAGGAGCAGGCTGGCCTCGGCATGCGCCAGCACCACCGTAAGCACCGGCTCTTGGAAGTAGATGGAAAGACCCAAATCCCCGCACAACACCCGATTGACGTACTTTACGTACTGCCAGCCTACCGGCTGATCCAACCCTAAGGATTGGCGCAGAGCCTTGATCTGGTCTGGAGTAGCGTTCGGTCCGAGCATCACCGCTGCTGGGTCCCCAGGGATCAAGTGGATGAGGAAGAAGCTCACCGTCAGCACCAGAAACGCACTGGGGATCATGGCCAGGAAGCGCCTCACCACGAACACCGTCACGCTGCTGCCCCTTTCAAAACGAAGCGAGGGGGGAGGTCCGCAGAGCCTCCCCCCTTCTCGTCACCCTTCCAGCCAGAGGTTCCAGAAGTACGGGATGATCATGAGCGGGTGATGGGGAGCCCCAAACCCCTGGACCCGGGTGGACATGATGTCGAGGAAGTAGGCATCCCCGATCTTGATGAACGGCACCTGTTCCCAGATTAGAATCTGGATCGTGCTCCACACCGCGTACCGCTCCTCAAACGCGGTAACCCGGTTCATGAGGTCCACCAGCGCGTCCTTGACCGGCTCCTGCCACCAGCCCACATAGGTGCCGGGGAGGAAGAGGACTAGGCAAGGATCGGGCACGGTGAGGAAGTGGGAGAAGAAGATGTCCCACAATTCAGGTTTCGGCCGCCGGCCTAGTAGGGTTGCCCAATCGTATACCTGAAGGTCCACGTTGAACCCTGCCGCCCGCAGCTGCTCAGTGAGCACCAGGGCTTGATCGTAGTGGTGCTTGTAGTCAGTAGTGACCATGAACCGGATCGGTTCGCCGTTGTAGCCGGCCTGGGCAGCCAGTCGGCGGGCTTTGTCCGGGTTACGCTGGTTGTACGCCCAGGTCCCGACCGCGGTGTGCCAGATGATGCCTTTGGCGAAGTACGAGCTCTCCAAGGACCAGAAGCGTTCGTCACCATAGGCGGCGCGCAGGGCTGGCTCCATGTCCAGGGCGGCCAACACGGCCTGCCGCATGAGCTGGTTGGCCATCACTCCTTGCTTCATGTTGAACACCATCGCTGGGTAGATCGGTGGGTTGGTAAGCAGCAGCGGCACCACGTTCGGTGCTGCGGCGAGCATGTCGTAGAGGTCTGTGGGGATGGAGTCAGCGTAGTCGTAGTCCCCGGCTTGCACGCCAGCCACCCGCGTCATCGCGTCGGGAACAGGCACGAACACGAGCTCGGCGATGTACGCGACCCGCCGCCCGGTAAACCCATCAGGCTCTCCCGGCGGCGATACGTACCCCTCGAACCGGGCCAACCGGATCTGCCGCCCGGGAAGCCATTCCACGAACCGATACGGCCCCGTCCCGATGTACTGGGCAGGGGCGATCGGTTGCGGCCCGGCCGCCTCAGCCACCTCCTTCGGGTAGACACGCGGACCACCGTAGATGTTCGCCAGGTAGGCCGGCAGCGGCCCGAACGGCTGACGCAACTTGAGGACCACGGTATAAGGATCGAGGCCCTCTATAGACAACACATGGCCCCACAGTTGCTTGGCCTGCGCACCATATTGCCCCCACCGCTGGAGTGAAGCCACTACATCCTCAGCGGTCATTTCCTTGCCGTTATGAAACAAGACTCCTTTGCGCAGATGAAAAACCACTACCGTTCCCTCTTCTTGGTACTCAAAACTTTCCAAAAGCACAGGTTTCGGAGTGTAGTCAGCACCGAAGTCAAACAAACCTTCAAAGATGTGGTGTGCAACCACGCTGGACAACACCGAGGTAGTTACGTGCATGTCCAACGTGGGCGGCTCACCGTACATCGCGTACCGAAGCGTTCCCCCGTATCGGGGCGTACTTCCCCAGACGCTCACGCCCAACCCAAGTACGACCACCGCCACCAGAAGCTTCCGCACGCTCATGTTACCTCCTTCTTGAGTCGAATTCACCTCTCCTCTTCCCGATGCCCACGACCTGCATTGGTCCCCGATCTCACCTCCCTCCATGCTGGTCCTCCACGCGAGTCAACCTCGCCCCGTCAATCCGTTCACAGCCCCCGCAAGAACGTGGCCAGTGCCGTCTCAGTGCGCACCAGCGACGGCAAGGACACGTACTCATCTGGCCCATGAGCCTGGGTGATACACCCAGGTCCAAACACCGCGAATGGGACCCTCGTCGGGGGGACGATGACCTTTGCATCGGTGGCGTAAGGTGCCAGCTCCGCCTGAGTCCGGCGACCGAACGCAGCATCGGCCGCAGCCGTAAGCGCCCGCACGTAAGCGTTCGCGGCGTCGGTTCGCAGGGGAGGCAGGTGGCGCAGCACGGCCACCGCGGCCACCACCTGCCGAGTGGCCTCCACTGCACGTACCACCCTACGCACCTCCCGGAGGACGGCGCTGTCCACGAGGGGGTCGGCGAATCGCACGTCCAAGTCCAATTCAGCGTGTTCCGGAACCGCGTTTACCCGTTCACCCCCCGTCAACCGGCCCACGTTGAACGTGGTCCCCTCGCCGAAGTCGCTGGTGGTGGCCAACTCCTCCAGGCGGAGCGCTAGGTCGGCAGCGGCCAGCGCGGCGTTGCGCCCCAGAGAGGGGGTTGCGCCATGGGTGGCCTGACCCGTGAACGCGACCCGAAGCCAGAGCTGTCCCTTCTCCCCGACGTAGACCTGGCCGTCGGTGGGCTCCGCCACCACGAGGAACTTGGCCTGCGCGAACACGCCCGCATGGACCAGAGAGCGGGCGCCTCCCATGTCCCCCTCCTCATCGGCGGTGAACGCGAGGACGACAGTGTGGTTGGTCTTAGCGTCAGTTTCCAGAAGCTCAAGGGCCGCGCCGACGATGCAGGCCACCCCGCCCTTCATGTCCGCTGTCCCCAACCCGTATACGCGATCGCCCTCGATCGTGACCCCATATGGGGGATATGTCCAACGCTCGGCAACCGCGGGCACGGTGTCCAAATGGCCGCACAGCGCCACCGCCTCGGGGCATCGACCGGGAAGGACAACGACGAGGGATTCCCGCCCCGGTCCCAGGGGGACACGGCGTGTAGGGACCCCAAATGGTGCGAATAATTGCTCGAGGACGTCAGCGGTCGCCGCCTCATTGCCCGGGGGGTTGGGCGTGGGAATAGCCAGTAAAGAGGCCAGGATTTCGAGTAGGCCCGTCGCTGTCTGATCAGCTCCTGTTCCTGTGCGATAGCTCGCCATACCGAGGCTCCCTCCTGCGGTCAGGCGATCTACGGGCGCCAAGCCATAATACTGCAAGACGGTATGCCTGTCAAGCAGGCACGGTGGGTGCGTCAGGGCATCGTTACCAAACCGAGGCGTTGGTGAAGCGGTGGTTGAAGAAAACCGGCGCCCCTCCTTCTTGTGCTTCCACACCTTGCTTAGGAGGGGCACCGGATGTGGATCTTTCCTACAAAGAAGGCCTACGCCATGAACCCAAGGAAAGGCGAGCAGGAAGCTCCTGGAGACGTTCCAGGCCACCGGCAGCATCTCCGGCACCGCCCGCCGGTGGCACCACGTGGTCCGCAAGTGGGTCCGGCGGTACGAGGATGGAAGCTTGGCTAGACTCCGCGCCGATCCCGTTGACCCAGGCGGTCCCCACGGAGGCCCACGTCCGAGGTGGAGGCAAAGGGGAAGGCGTGGGTTCGGTTCCGGCAGACGAACGGATTGCGCCTCATGGCCCTGGTGATACTGTGGCTGAGGAGCCATGGAAGTCGAAGGGCAGGTGGTGTGGCCGACGGATTGGGGGGAGGAGTCCGGGGGTAGCACCCCAAGGAGCTTTCCCTGCTACAGGACAAATACTGCTGGCCGCTGGGAACGCAGCTGGCGAGGATCCAGGGCGGGCGAGTGAAACGATCCCACCGCACGGATGACGAGGAGTTCGCGGTGTTCCCACCTCTGATGCTGGATCGGGTCAACGCTGACCGGGCCCTTCGGGGTGGTGATAATCTCTTGGCCCACTACACGTCCATCCCCCCGGCGGCCGGCGTTAATCCTCCTCCATGTCCCCCAGCATCGCCGCCAGCGATTCCCCCTCTTTGCGGCGGGTGATCTCCACCAGGCCGAGCTTGGTGATCTCGATGAAGTCCGCCGGCACCCGGTCCTTGCGAAGCTCCTCTTGCAGCCGCTCGATCACCTTGTGCTCGTCCTTTTCGCTCGCCATGTCCACGAAGTCGACCACGATGATCCCCGAGATCTTGCGAAGCCTCAGGATCCGGGGGATCTCCTTGGCCGCCTCGAGGTTGGTGTTGAGGATCGCCGCGTCCTGGTTGCGGTGGCGCACGTCGGACCCGGTGTTCACGTCGATCGCCGTCAGCGCCTCGGTCTCGTCCACGGTCAGGAACCCCCCCGCCTTCAAGGGCACCCGGCGCTGCAGCGCCTCCCGAAGCTGCCGCTCGATGTCGTAGCGCACGAACAGGGGCATCGTGCCCCGGTACAGCTTCACCCGCCCCTTCAGTCGCTCAAGGTGCAGATATCCGAGGAAGTCCAGGATCTCCTTGTACTGGGCCTCGTCGTCGACGATGAGGGAATCCATCTCGTCCAGGAACCGGTCGCGGACGATGGTCCGCACGAGGTCCAACGGCTCGTGGAGGAGCTTGGGGGCGGTGCTCTCCGCGGCCGCTTCCTCGATCCCCTTCCAGATGCCGAGGAGGTACTTGAAATCTCGCTCCAGGTCCTCCTTGGACGCTCGATGGGCCGCGGTGCGGGCGATCAGCCCCTCCCCGGGTTGCTTGAGTTCGTACGCGATCTGGCGGAGCCGCCTCCCGGTATCGCGGTCCTCGACCCGGCGGGAGATGCCCACCCGGTCCTCCCGCGGCAGGAACACCCAGTACCGCCCCGGCAGGCTGATCTTCGTCGTCCCCTGGGGGTTTTTCTTGCCGACGCCCTCCCGGCGGACCTGGATGAGGACCGAGTCCCCAGGGCGGAGGACCTTCTGGATCGGGGCCGGGCCGCGCCACGGCTCGAACCCCTTGGCGACCAGCATCGCATCGTTGATCTCATGCTCGGACAGAAACAGGGCCTTCCGTTCCCCCACGTTCACGAACGCCGCGCCCATCCCAGGGAGAACCGTCTCCACCTTGCCCTTGTAGATGTTGCCCACCAGCGGCCGTCGGCCCGGCATGTCGAAGTGCACCTCCACCAGTTCCCCTTCCTCGACGATGACCACCCGCTTTCTCGGACCGGCCGGCGTCTTCTCCACCGTGATCAGGATGTGATTCCCTTTAATCGTAACACCCTCCTTGAATCTCTCACCTCAGCCAGGAGTTCGGCGATGGCGCGGCCAAGCACGGGATGGCGGACCTCGGGGGCGATCTCCGCCAGCGGCACGAGCGCGAACCGGCGCTCGGGGAGCTGCGGATGGGGCACGATGAGATCGGGCTCGTCGATGACCTCGCCTCCGTAGAGGAGGATGTCGATGTCCAGTTCCCGGGGTCCCCACCGCCCGCGGTCCATCCGACCGAGGTCCCGCTCCACCCGCTGGCACAAGGCGAGGAGCGCCCGGGGCGAAAGATGCGTGTCCGCCTCCACCGCCAAGTTCGTAAACCACGGCTGGTCGCCACGGCCCCACGGCTCCGTACGGTACAGGGAGGAGACCTTGCCGATCCTGAGCCCGCCTTGCGACAGGCGGGCCAGCGCCTCCATCAGACGCTCCTCCTCCGGGGGGACATTGGCGCCAAGGCCCAGATACGCCCTAACCATCCCGTTCGCAAACCACCTCGACGAACTCCGCATCCACCGGGGAAGGGAGGGGTGGGGACAGTTTGTGCACGCGCACCCTGGCCCAGCGCACCCGGGGCGAAAGCCCCACCACCGCCCCGGCGACGACGTTGGCCAGGTCCTCCAGGAGGCGGAATGTCTTCCCCTCGAGCGTCGTGACCGTCCGCACCACCGCCTCCAGGTCCACCGTGCCGGAAAGCTCTCCCGACCCGTCGTAGTCCACCCCGATCTCCACGTCCACGAGGAGCGGACGGCTCATCCGCCGCTCCTCTTCTTGCCATCCCACGCGGCCCATGAACCGCAGGCCGCGCACGCCCACGTTGACCATCACACGATCCCCGCTCGGTCCCGGTCGCCGACCTTGGCGACCATCCGCGCTCGCTCCATGGCCCGCCTCGCCGTCCCTGGGAGGACCCACCTGGGGAGGCCTCACGCGTCCACTGCCTCCTTGGCCACCGTCACCACTTGGGCGAACGCGTCCGGGTCGCGCAAGGCCAGATCGGCGAGCACCTTCCGGTTCAGCCCGACCCCGGCCTTCCTGAGCCCGCCCATGAACCGGGAGTAGGACAGACCGTGCCCTCGCGCCGCGGCCCCGATGCGCACCATCCACAGCCGCCGCATGTCCCGCTTCCTGAGCTTGCGCGACACGTACTGATGGCGCAGGGCCTTGACCACCGATTGCTTGGCGATGCGGTAGCACGTGCGGCGCTTGCCCTTGAACCCCTTGGCCAGATCCAACACCTTCTGCCGGCGTTTGCCGTGCTTCACCCCTCCGGGCACCCGCATGGTTTCCTCCTTGGCATCAAACGTTCAGGATCCGGCGCAGTCGCCGCCGGTCCGCACCGGTCGCCTCCACGTCCCGGCGCGCCTGCCGCCGGTATTGGGGGCGCTTTTTGCTAAGCTTGTGCACGTAACCGGCCCGCCGGTGGAAGATCCTACCGCTGGGCGTGATCTTGAGCCGCTTCGCCGACGCCTTGTGTGTCCTTTTCTTCACCGCGACCTCCTTTGCGGGGTAGGGGGACAAGCAGCATCTGTAGCGTCCGGCCTTTGCTCGTCGCGTTCTGGTCCACCTTGGCGATGTCCTGGGTCGTCGCCGCGACCCGGGCCAGCATCTCCTCCCCTTTGCCGAGGTGGATGATCTGCCGTCCCTTGAAGAACACGGAAACCCGCACCTTGTGTCCGTCGTTCAGGAACTCTCGAATTCGAGAGAGCTTCGTCTGGAAATCGTGCTCCCCGGTCTGGATCGTGAACTTGACCTCCTTGAGCCGTGCCGGCTTTTGCTGTTTCTTTTCCCGTTTCTCCAGCTGGTACCGGTACTTCCCGAAGTTCACGATCTTGCACACCACCGGGTTCGCCTCCGGCGCCACCTCCACGAGATCAAGGCCCTTCTCCCTGGCCATGGCCAGCGCCCGGTCTACTGGGGTCACCCCCAGGTTGCGGCCATCGGTGTCGATCAGGAGCACCTCCCGCGACCGGATCTCTTCGTTTACGCGGAACTCTCGCTTAATAGGACCATCCTCCTTTCGCATGTATTCTAGCTGGGTTCATCCCGTCCAACCACGCCGTACAACCGGTGGCGGCGGATGAACCGGTCCACCGCCTCCGGCACCATGCCCGCCGTGGAAAGCCCTTCCCGGTAGCGCCGTCGCACCTCCGCGGACGAGAGGTTGATCAGCGGCATCTCCAGGAAGTGGAGCTCGGCCTGCGTAAACGGGGCGCGGTGGAACACGGCCATGTCCACCCCTGGTCGCGGGGCGACGATGAACGGGGCGCTCCCAAGCAATCTGGGCCAGTCGTGCCAGATCTCGATGCGGGAGAAGATGTCCGCTCCCACGATGTACGCCACCCCCTCCGGGTGCTCCGCTTTCATCGCGGCGATGGTGTCCACCGTGTAGCACGGCCCGGGGCGGTCCACCTCGTACCGGGACACCGTGAACTTGGGCCGCCCCTCTACTGCGAGCTTCACCATCGCGTACCGTTGCTCGCCGGGGACGCCCTCGTCCACCTCGCGGTGGGGGGGGTGCCCGGTGGGCAGGAACACGATCTGCCTCAGGCCGAACTGACGAAGGGCCTCCTCGGCCACCCGCAGGTGCCCGAGGTGGATGGGGTTGAACGTCCCCCCGAATAGCCCGGTCCTACCCTGCAAGCTCAAACTCCACCCCGCCGATGCGCACGCTCCGGCCCGGGGCCAGGCCCCGCCGCCGGAGGGCGGCCATTACCCCCAGCCGCTCCAGCCGTTCCATCAGGTACTCCTGGGCGTCGCGGGTGGAGAGATCGAGGCGGTGGACCAGTTGCTCCACCGCCGGGCCCCGCACCATGAGCGCCCCGTCCTCCTCCACCACCTCGAACGGCCGTGCCTCCGGGGTCAGCCGCCACACCCGCCGCCGTGGCGGGGGCATGGCCGGCGGGGAAGGGAGCGCCTGCATCCGCGCCCACAGGTGGGCGATCAGCTCTCGCACCCCCTGCCCGGTCACGGCCGAGATGGGGTGGAGTTCGATCCCTTCCTCCCTGAACCGCGCCACCTCCGTCGCCACCTGGTCCGGGGTCAGGAGGTCTACCTTGTTCCCGACCACTACCTCCGGCTTCTCTGCCAGGTCCTCCCACGCCTCAAGCTCCCGCCGCAGGACATGGTAATCCCCAAGGGGGTCGCGGCCCTCGACCCGGGCCAGGTCCAGGAGGTGGAGGAGGAGCTTGGCCCGGGAGGCGTGGCGCAGGAACTGATCGCCGAGGCCCTTCCCCTCGTGTGCCCCCTCGATCAGGCCCGGAAGGTCGGCCATCACGAACGACGCCGACTCTCCGACCCGTACCAGGCCCAGGTTAGGGGCCAAGGTGGTGAACGGGTACGGGGCGACCTTGGCCTTCTTCGAGGAGACGCGGGACAGGAGCGACGACTTGCCCACGTTGGGGAACCCCACGATCCCCACGTCGGCGAGCACCCGCAGCTCCAGCCTGAGCCACCGTTCCTCCCCGGGCTCGCCGAACTCCCGGATCCGCGGCGCCTGGCGGGTGGCGGTGGTGAACGCCTTGTTGCCTCGCCCTCCGCGGCCACCGCGAGCGATGACCACCTCCTGGCCGTCGGCCTTGAGGTCGGCCAGGACCTCACCGGTGACGACGTCCCGCACCACCGTCCCCACCGGGACGGGCACCACGAGGTCTGCGCCTCGCCCCCCCTGGCAGCCGTTGGGCCCGCCCGGTGCCCCGTCCTGGGCGCGAAAGTGAACCTGGTTCTGGAAGTGGAGGAGGGTGCTCATGGACCGGCTGGCACGCAGGACGACATCCCCACCGCGGCCTCCGTTGCCCCCGTCCGGGGAACCGCGCGGGTTATGACGGGTACGGTGGAAGCTGATCAAACCGTCCCCGCCCCGACCGGAGGCGACATGGATCTTCGCCTCATCGAGCCACATCGGGAGGGGCTATCCCCCCTCGCCGATGGGGATGATGTTCACGTACTTGCGGTTCCGCCCGGCGAACTCCACGAGCCCCGTGGTGGTAGCGAACAGGGTGAAATCACGTCCCATGCCCACGCCCCGGCCCGGGTGGAACCGGGTTCCCCGCTGCCTGATGATGATGCACCCGGGCCATACCAGCTCGCCGCCGAAGCGCTTCACGCCCAGGCGCTGCCCCGGGGAATCGTGGATGTTCTGGGTAGAACCCTGACTGCTCTTGTGGGCCATGTCTTCCCCCTTTACACCTTTACATCCAGCCCCACCTCGCGCACCGCCAGCCGTCCCGGCCGGCCCTGCTCCAGCGCGCGCAGGCCCAAGACCATCGTCTCCAGGATCGCGTCGATCTCGCGGTCGAGGAAGATGTCGGACCGGTCCACCCGGAACCGCAGCATGCTCCCCTCCCGGGAGGACTCCGGATCCAAGTGCAGGTAGTGGCGCATCCCCAGGAGCGGGGCCTCGACGAGGGCCCCGGCGGCCAGTCCCTCCGGGGAATCGTCCCCCTGCAAGGTCACCACCTGGACCCGGCCTTCCTCATCCCGCTCGATCAGCACCTCTACCATCGCCTAATCCTTCTCGATGGCGACGATCCTCGTCCGCATGTAGGGCTGGCGGTAGCCCTTCTTCCGGCGGTACCCCTTCTTGGGGGCGAACCGCTGGACCACGGCCTTCTTACCCCGCCCCACCTCTCGGACCTCCGCTATCACCTTGACCCCTGAGAGGTACGGCCGGCCAATGGCCACCCCATCACCGTTGCGCAGGAGGAGGACCCGATCGAACGTGATCGTGTCCCCCACACCGACGCCGGGAACAACCTCGTGGACGACCTCCATCCCGGGCTCGACGTGGTACTGCTTGCCTCCGATCTCCACAACACCGTACATTTCGGCCACCTCGCAATCTTATCGGGTACGGCGGACGAGGACAATGCTAGCGAATGCGGGTCCCCGGTTCCACCTGTTTATCCGGGGCAAGGAGGGCCAGCGTCCCGTCCGACGCGGCGAGGATCATGCACTCGGATCGAATCCCTCGGATCGTGGCCGGTTTGAGGTTGGCCACCACCGCCACCAGTCTGCCCGGGAGATCCCCGACGGGGTAGTGCTTGCGGATCCCGGCCACCGCTTGGGCCTGGCGGTCTCCGAGATCGATCCGGAGGCGCAGAAGCTTGTCCGCGCCGGCCACCTCCTCGGCCATGAGGATCCGCCCCACCCGTAGGTCCAGCCGTTGGAACTCCTCCAGGCTCACCAACCCCTCCTCTTTCATCGCCTGGTACCTCCCCTTCAGGTCCTCCATGTCCACGTGCTCCAGGAGGGGGTGCGGTTGGAGGGCCAGCCGGTGCCCCCGCAGCCCCTCGCGCACGTCAGCGAGCGCCCGCTCGGTGATGCCCAAGGTCGCGTACACCTCGCGGGAGAACATGGGGATGAACGGCTCAAGCAGGATGGCCAGAGCCTTCACAAGATGGGCCGCCGATGCCACCGCCTCCCCGTCCCCGGTCCGCCACGGCGCCTTGCGCTGGAAGTACTCATTCCCCGCGCCGGCGAGCAGGGCCACCGCCCGCAGGGCCGGGGCCAACGCCCCCTCCTCCACCGTGCGCCGCACCGTGGCATAGGTCTCGTCGATGGCTCGCTCTACCTCCGGATCGGTGGCCACATCGGGCACCACGCCGGCGTGGCGCGACCAGATGAACGAGAGCACCCGATGGACGAAGTTGGCGATGTTGTCCACCAGGACCGCGTTCACCGCCTTGTCGAGCTCCTCCCACGAGAACTCCACGTCCTTCGTCTCCGGCCGGTTGTAGAGGAGGTAAAACCGCCAGTACACCGGGGGCAAGAGGGCGAGCGCCTCGTCGGCGAAGATCCCCACCCGGCGGGTCTTGGAGAACTGCTCCCCTCCGATCCAGTTGAGGTACTCCGTGGCCGCGATCTGGTCGGGCAGGTGGTAGCCACGGCCGGAGGCGATGAGTTGAGCAGGGAAGATGATGGTGTGGAAGGGGATGTTGTCCTTAGCGTGGGTGTAGAGATGCCAGACCTCTTCGCCGAACCAGAACTCCCGCCACCGTTCCTCTTCCCCCAGCCTCCGGAAGTGCTCGATGGTGGCGGACACGTACCCTAGGGCGGCTTCCGCCCACACGTAGATGACCTTCCCTTCCGCCCCCGGGAACGGGGCGGGGATCCCCCACTCGATGTCGCGCGTCACCGCCCGTGGCCTGAGCCCGTCCTGGATCAGGCGCTCCGTAAACAGCTTGACGTTCCCTCGGAAGTCACGGCTCCCCACGTAGGCGAGGAGCTGCGGGGCAAGCTTTTCCAGGTCCAGGTACCAGTGGCGGGTTGGCCGCCGGACGATGTCGGTGGATCTACAGAATGCGCACTGGGGGGCAAGGAGCATCTCCGGCTCGAGGAGCGCCCCGCACACATCACACTGGTTGCCCTGGGCGTGGGGATATCCGCAGCGAGGACAGGTGCCGAGGATGAAGCGATCGGCGAGGAATCGGCGACACCCTTGGCAAAAGGCCCGCTCCTCTTCTTGTGCGATGATGTAGCCATTTCGCTCCATGTCGCGGTAGATCTGGGTGACGAACTCCTTGTGCACGGGGGATTCGGTGGTGGTGTAGTTGTCGACGGCGATCTCGAACTCCTCGAGCGCCTGGCGGATCGCGTGGTGGACCCGATCGGCGAGCTCTCGCGGGGTGATGCCGAGCTTGGCTGCTTCGTACTCGACCTTGGTACCGTGGGCATCGGTGCCGGAGACGTGCAGCGCCTCGTACCCCAGGAGTCGATAGAAGCGGGTGAACGCGTCACCGGAAAGGAGGCACCCCACCAGGTTCCCCAGGTGGGGCATGCCTGAGCCATAGGGCCAGGCGCTGCACACCAGGATCCGTTTGACGTTGGTGTTCAAGGCCGTCCCCTCGTGGGGAGTGATTATAGGTGGAAGCAGGAGGCGTCGCCATGGGAAGCCTGCGGTTTGGCACGTAGGCTGGCCGGGCCCGCCGCCCACCATGTGGTAAACTAGCCGCCTGGAGGAGGGGGCGGTGCGCGCGGCGAGGATCGGCAAGGAGTTGGTGGTCCACACCGAGAACCGGGTAGGCCTGCTCGCGGACATCGCCCGCCGCTTCGCCGAACAGGGCATCAACATCCTCGCGGTAGCCGTGATCGTCCACGACGACCAAGCCGAGTTGCACCTGGTGGCCGACGCCCATACTTATGCCCTGGACAGCCTGCGCAAGGCGGAGTTCCCGGTGGAGGAGCGGGAGGTGGTGATGGTGGAGCTCCCTCACCGAGCGGGGTTTCTGCGCCGGATCACCGAAGCCCTGGCCCGCCAGGGCCTGGACATCCGCTACCTCTACGCCACCGCCTCCGAAGAGGGCCATGCCTCGTTGGTCGTGTTCTCCTGCACCCACAACGGAAAAGCGGTGCTCCTCCTGCGCGAGCGCTAGCCCCCGCCGGCCTTGTCCACCAGCTCCAGGAACGCCCGCACCACCCGCGGGTCGAAGTGCTTCCCCGCCTGGTCCCGGATGTAGGCCAGGGCTTTCTCCCGGGGCCAAGCCGGGCGGTACGGCCGATCGCTCGTGAGGGCGTCGTACACGTCGACCACGGCGAAGATCCGGGCCGGAAGCGGGATCTCCTCCCCGTTCAGACCGCGTGGGTAACCGGTGCCATCCCACTTCTCGTGGTGGCAGTAGGGGATGGTCAGGGCCGGCCGGAGGTAGGCGATGGGGGAGAGGAGCTCGTAGGCGAACACCGGGTGTCGGCGCATGAGGTCCCACTCCTCGTCGGTGAGGGGGCCGGGTTTGCGCAGGATCGCGTCGGGGATGGCCATCTTGCCGATGTCGTGGAGGAGGGCACCACGTCGGATATGGGGCAACTCCTCCTCCCGCACGCCGAGCGCCCGGGCCAGGTCGAGCGTCATCTCCGTGACCCGCAGAGTGTGGCCTTCCGTTTCCTTGTCTCTAAGGTCCAGGGCCTGGACCCAGCCTTCGATGGTGGCGTCGTAGGCCACGGAAAGCTCCAGGCGCGATGCTTGGAGGGACTCGAGCATCCGGGTGTTGTCGATGGCAATGGCCACTTGACCGGCCAACATCTCCAGAAACGCAAGAGAGTCTCGGTCCGGCTCGTGACGGTTGCGGTAGAACAGCTCCAGCAGCCCCATGGCCTGCCCCTTGGCCACGATGGGCACCGCGAGGTAGGACGTGAACCCCTCCGCCCGGAGCAATGCCAGGTGAGGTGAGAAGTCCGCGGATTCCTGGAGATCTGGCACGCTCACCGGCCGCCGCTCCAAGGCCGCGCGCCCCGGGGGACCCTGCCCCAGGCGAAGCCGGACCTGAGGGAGAGC
>JACIWI010000044.1 GCA_014361055.1 Candidatus Bipolaricaulota bacterium | reverse complement strand
CCCGCGGCCTCTTCTCTACCTCTTGATGTACACGAACCCCTTGCCCGTCCAGGTCTGGATCGGGTTCCCGCCCTCAACGGCCCACACGTAGATGTAGGCGCCGTTGCGGAGCGTGCCACCGGTCCAGCTGACGGTCGTGGTGTTCGTGCCCGTAAGCGTGGCCACCTTGCGCCCGGTGAGGTCGTAGACGTCGATCGTCACCTTGCTCGGCACCGCCCCATCGGGCTGCGCGTACACGGTGAACGCGGTCGAGATCGAGAACACCTCGGGCACCGGCTTGACATCACTTACACCCGTCAGCACCGGCGCGGCAACCGTCGCCTGCGCCTGCGCCGTCCGCGTCGCGATCAGCGGGTCGGTGTACACGGCGATGATCGTGCCCGTGACGTCCGAGGGCAGGACGTAGCTCACCCGGAACACCCCGGGCTGGCCGGCCACGGCCGGGATCGTCGTCCAGCTCGCGAGTTCGGTCCCATCCGCCTTCTTGAGGAGGAGGGGCTTCGCGGCGCCGGAGATCTCGTTCGCGCCCGCGTACTGCTCGTCCGTCACGGTGATCGTGACCGTGTCACCCGGGTTGTAGTTGTCCCGATCGAACGCCACGTCCAGGGCCACGGTCGGCGGGGTGATCCCGCCCGCTCCGCCCTCGCCCACCTTGATCGAGATGATCGAGACGTCGGAGTGGTTCGACGGGTCCTGGTAGAAGGCCATGATCGTGTCGCCCGGCTTCGCGGCGAGGTTCCCCTCACCCGGGAACCGAGCGTCGGCCACGAGGACGCAGGTGGTGGAGCGGAAGATCCCGGACCCGACCGCGGTCTCGCGGAGGTCCATCCGCTCCCAGGTCCCGCGCTGGAGGTTGAACATGAAGATCTTCACCGTCTCCGCGATCCCGCTGATCGAGGTCTCGTCGAGGACCCTCTCCGTAGGCCGGAACGGATCGTCAGCGGGGTACTCACCGCTGAAGAGGATCTCCTCTCCATAGGTGTCCCCATCGATCTCGCTCCACACCGGCGCGGAATCCACGTAGTCCATGTACCTGTCCTTGTTCCAGCCGCCGAAGACGAGCTCCCGCATCCCCGGGTGCTCGTTCTGGTCGGGGTCCGTGACCTCGAGGTAGAGCGAGCCGGAGATCGGGATCACGTCCACCGGCCGGTACTGGCCATCGAGGAACCGCATGTGGTGCGTGACGCCATCGAACACCTGGGTGTCGTAGACCTTCACCTTGGCGAACGACACGTCCCAGTACTGGTTCCGCGCCGCCTCATCCGTGGTGAACGAATTCCAATCCTGGATGCCGGAATCGTAGCTCTCGTAGAGCTCCCCGTCGCGGATCGCCGGCGGGAACTCGCCGTCGTTGGCGTCGCCATCGCCCAGGGCGTTGAGGGCTACCCGGTCGTAGTCCACGGAGTTGTAGCGGACGAAGATCGTGTCCTCGTTGAAGGACTGGATCCGCCAGTCGTCGAACACGAGTTGGTACCCGTTCACCGCGTCCCACACCGGGAGGAGCGGAATGCCCGACTGGGAGAAGAAGATCCCCGAGTCGTTCGAGATCTCGTCGATCACGTAGTACTCGCTGTCGTCCTCGTTGTGGGGGTCGCAGATGTGGACCACGACCTTGTCCTGGCAGCAGGCCTCGACGTTGGCATCCGCGTCGTACACGCGGACATAGAGGCCGCCCCAGCCGGCGCCGATCCGGACCTCGCTCACCTGGATGCCGTTCGGATCGGTGATGAACGTCTCGGAGTACGGGCGGTTCCCCAGCCGCATCACGGCGAGTGTCATGTCGTCGTAGTCGTTGGGGTCGATGTAGTAGAAGGCGATCGTCGTCCCCGGAGGGAGGCGATCCAGCCGGTCGAGGCCCACGGCAGCCTGGAAGTCCTCGAGGTTTCCGAAGTCGAACACGAACTCGCCCGAGTCCACGCTCGTCTCCGCGGCGAAGAACACGGCGCGAATGAGAGTATCGCCGCCAGCCCACGCCGGGTTCCACCACGCGGCGTTCCCGTAGTCAATCCACCGCTCCGGCTCGTAGATGTTGTACCAGCGGATGAGCTCGCCGTAGAGGTCGCCTCCGTCATCGTAGCCGCCGTACAGCATGAGGTTGCAGAAGTTCGTGACCGGCGCGGTCTGCGTCGGATTCCAGCTCCCCGGGTTGATGATGACAAAGAACGCGACGTACTCGATCTCGTTGCAGTTCAGGTTCTCGTCGGGGTCGTTGATCGTGACGACGATGTTCGAGCACGACGGGCCGCACCCGTAGTCGGTCCGGCCCGGAACGGTGAGCGTGGCCACCGTGTCGCGGATCTTCACCTGGTCCTGGTCGAGGTTCCGCTCGTCGGTGCGGTCGCGGGCGATGAGGACCAGGGTGTCGTTGTTCTCGAACCGCCCGAAGATGTTCTGCTCTTGGTCCCAGGGCTCACCGATCTCCCCCCAGCCGGGGCCGATCGCGGTGAACGGGGCGTAGTTAGAGAGATAGTCCCGGTCGGCGTCCCTGTCGTAGGGGTACATGTCGCCTTCGGCGCGATCGAAGGTGACCGGGGTTTCGGTGCCGTCTTCATACAGCCCGTAGTCGATGTACTCCCAGTCGCCCTCCGCCCAGCCGTAGTCCGTGACCCCCCGCCAATCCGCGGAGGCGATGTTCTGTCCGGAAACAAACGGGGTCACGACGCCCAGGGTGTGGGTCATCCCCTCCGGGATCACGGCGAAGTTCGCCCGCGACCCGACCTGGACGGAGACCTTAGTGTTGGAACCGGGCTCGCGGACCCAGAAGTAGAGGCCGGAGCCGATGCCGCCGAGCTCGCGGAACGTCACGTCGTAGGCGTAGAGGTACGCCCCGGTCTTCCAGTCGAAGATCGTGATGTCCGCCTGGAACTCGGCGATCCCGCAGGCCCCCTTCTCGGGGTCCTTGATCGCGATGTAGACCTGCTGCCCCTCCCACACCTGGCCGATCTTGTTCCCGGCCGCGGTGGAGAAGAAGGGCTCAAACCCCCACGCCGTGCTCGCGAGCACAGCCACCAATAGCCCAATCAGTACACCTTTCCTTGCCAACGTAGAACCTCCTTTCCGTTCACCGACAGCTATAACGTTCACAGCCTTCATGGTGCCTCCCTTGTGAGTTGTGCCAACCGCTCACCACCTCCCCGATAGAACGCCAACGTTCGTGCGCCGTACAGAGTAGACCTTGACCGAATCGTACCGCTCGCGGTTCTGTGGGTCAAGTCTAGGTCTCTCCATAATCGCACGACAACGGCCCGTATGGTAGCCCTCCTCCGCTCCCCGGTCAAATCGGGGCGCCCGTTCCGTGGACCGTGGCCCGGCTCGGTAGCGTCGCAGTTCGGCTCG
>JACIWI010000043.1 GCA_014361055.1 Candidatus Bipolaricaulota bacterium | reverse complement strand
GCTCACCCCGTCCAGCCAGACCGTATCATCCGCCCAGATGGCTCCCACGCGGGCCGAGGCCAACTTCCCCGTCTGTACCGTCGGCGGCGTGACGTATGAGAGCTCCCACAGCATCAGAAGAACCACCTCCCCGCGGTGCCGTAGGCCGTCGTGCCCACCACGAACCAGTTGCTATAGGGCAAGAGGTCCGCGCAGCGCAGGAGCGTCAGCGTCTGCCAGTACCCTCCCCGGGCGCTGAACTCCTGGCGCATGCCCATGACGAAGAAATCCTCATCGTGCCCCGTGCGGCTGATGCGCACCGTCACCCGGTCCCCTACCTCCAGCCAGGGGATCGCCCGCACCCGCAGGGAGTACGTCGCCCGCGGCTCCTTGTACCGATGGAGCAGAAAGTCTCGCACCGCCTCCGCCTGCCCCCGGCTCTGCACATAGAGGAGCCGCACCTGCAGCGTCCGCCGCCCGTAGGTGGCGATGCTCGCGGCATCCTCCGCCTCTGTCGTCTGCTCATCCTGGAAGTCCACCGGCCAGCCACGGAGCCGCAACTTCGTCACGTACAGTGGCGCACTCCCCTCGTTGGTCAGCGTCAGCATCACCCGCTGCGCGTACGCCGCGGCCGAGACCCTCAGGTCCTTCGTCGCCTCCATCCCGTCGTGGCGGACAGCCCGGTAGTCCGTGTCGGCCACCGGCGTGGCCACGGCGTAGGCCGGGGCGCCAAAGTTGGCCTGCACCGTCGTCGAATCCCCGGCCCGCAGCGGCGGGAGTGGCTCCGTCTGGGCCCACAACTCCGCAAGCCTCGCCACCCGCCCCCCGCTCCACCTCACCACCACATGGTTCCAGATGTCCGCCTCCCGCCACGACTCCTGCAGGTCCCTGGCCGTGGTGAAGGTGTGCACGCTCGTGGCATTCAAGACGAAGAAGGACGCATCGCGGAAGACCAGCGTCCCCGCCTTGTCAAACCATACCATCCCCCCCTGGACCGCCGCCACCCGTCCCAATTCCTCCCAGAGAGGATCGTCATCCAGCCAGGCGAACATGAGCGGGAAGCACCCGCGGTCCAGGTCGGTGGAAGGGCGGTCGGCGAGGGGGACCAGGTCCAGCAGGGCACCGATGTAGTCATCCGGGTAGCCGCTGTATCCGCTCGGCGTGCCGGGCATGTACAGCGTCGTGGAGTGTCGGGCGTGCTCCAAGGCCCAGGCGCGGTCCTTCAACCGTGCCGTCACCGTGCCATTCCCCGCCGAGACGAACGGCTCTGCAATGTGCCCCGAAAACTGGACCAGAACCTCCGGCGTGGAGCCGTAGTAGAAGCCCAGGTAGACCCGCAC
>JACIWI010000042.1 GCA_014361055.1 Candidatus Bipolaricaulota bacterium | reverse complement strand
CCCCGGCGGTGGTGGGGGGGGTGGTGGGGATTGGCCTGGTGAAGGGGGTGGCTGCGGTCAACCTCCGCCAGATCCTGGCGATCGTGGTCGGGTGGGTGTTGACCCCGGTGGGAGCAGGGTTGGTCGGGTACGTCCTTTGGCTCACCGTCGGCCGTGCCCTGTCCGGTTGACCGGCGGGGGACCGCCTGGCTACAATCATGGCCACGGAGGGGTGGGCGAGCGGTCTAAACCACCGGTCTGGAGAACCGGTGCATCCCTAAAGGGTGCCGTGGGTTCAAATCCCACCCCCTCCGCCAGAACCACAGTTGGCAAGTCAGCAAGTCTCAAGTTGTCAAGTGGCGGGCAAGCTGTGGCCAGGATCAGCCGGTTCGAGGACATCACGGCATGACAATTGGCCCGGGAACTGGTGTCGATCATCTATACGCTTACAAAGAAGCCCGGCTTCGACGATGACCGCAACTTGAGAGACCAAATTCGGAGAGCTGCCGTCTCCATTGTCGTCAACATCGCCGAGAGTCGTTCGCTAAAGCAGAACAGGTTTCCAAAGCTTTGTTTAGGTTCATCCGGTATCTAGAACAGAAGTGCTAAGCCTGCCCAGCACGTGAGCGCATTGACTTTTTGACTTGCGACTTTAGACTGTGTTCTCGGGCCCGTGCAGGTGGGGGGCTAGCGGTCCCCTGCATCCAAAACCCGCTACACGTGGAGCCGATGGGCCTCCCGAGAGGGCGGGGAGACGGAAAAGGGCTCGGATTTCCCGGGCGATGACGGTCGAGCCCCCTGCGACGCATACCGGTGAACCCCGCTAGGCCCGGAAGGGAGCAACGGTAAGCCGGTCCCTGTGGGTGATAGGGGATCCCTTGGCCTGAGCTCGGGAGCCGGGTACGCCCGTCAAACCGACCGCGACGGAGGCCCGCACGGGCCCAAAAACCCAGGTTCCCAGTTCGAGGTTCCAAGTTCCAACCCTCGGTTCCCAGGCATGCGTTCCGTCGCCCAGGCCCGCTCCTTGACCGGTAGGGGCGACCCCGTTATCATAAATAAGATAAACAGATCCTGTTATCTGGAGATGACGGTGAGGTTCTCGCAGTCCAGTAAGTACGCGATCCTGGCCCTGACCGCCCTTGCCGCCCGCGACGGCGGCTCGGCCACTGTCCACGAGCTTGCCGAGGCCGCAGGTGTCCCTCAGGCCTACCTGGCCAAGCTCGTTCCGCCCTTGGCGCGGGCCGGGCTTCTCGCCTCCTCCCGCGGCCGCGGCGGAGGCGTCCACCTGGCCCGCCCGGCCGGGGAAATCGCCCTCGCTGACGTGATCCGCGCCTTGGACGGGGAAGGGGCGTTCCAGGAGTGCCCGTTCGAGGTCGCCCCCTGCCCGGGGGATCCAGCGTGCCCGCTTGAGCCGGTGTGGGACCCACTGCGGGCTCGGATTGTGGACTTCCTCGCCGCCACCACCTTGGCCGACGTGGCAAGGAAGATCGGCAGCCCTGCTGACCGCACGTGAAGGAGGTTCGCATGAGCGAGTTGATGGGCACGAAACGGAAGGAGGCGTTGAAGGCGATCCTCCGCCGCCTCCACGCCGGGGAGAGCCCGGACGCCGTCAAGGCCGCGTTCCGGGAGGCTGTCGGGAACGTGACCCCGCTCGAGATCGCCCAGCTCGAAGAGGAGTTGGTACGCGAGGGGATCCCGCGGGCGGAGATCCAGCGCCTGTGCGATGTTCATCTGGCCCTGTTCCGGGAGTCCCTGGAGCGAACGGCGCCCTTGGCCCCGCCGTGGCACCCGGTGCACATCCTGATGGAGGAGCACAAGGAGCTCCTCGGCATGGCCAGCCGCCTGGCGGCGCTCGTCCGCAAGGAACCCGAAACCGAGGAGGACCGTGAAGAACGGGAGCGGCTCCTCGCCCACACGAATGAGTCGGAAAGCCATTACCTGCGCGAGGAGAACGTGCTGTTCCCGTACCTCGAGCGGCATGGGGTTACCGAGCCCCCGGCAGTGATGTGGTCGGAGCACCAGCGGATCCGGGAGCTCAAGAAGGCCATCCTGCGCCACGCCGCGGAGGCCGAGCGCCCACGGGCCCGCGCCCGGCTGGCCGAGGTCGCCACCGCGCTCGCCGAGATGCTCGCCGGCCACTTCTACAAGGAGAACCACATCCTCTTTCCCACCGCCCTCCAGGCCATCCCGGAGGGGGAATGGCGGGAGATCCGGACCCAGTTCGACGGGATCGGGTACTGCTGCTTCACCCCGGCGGTGCCTGCCGGCCCCGCCGCCGAGGAGGCCGTCACGCCGACCGGCGGAGGGCGCGTGACCTTCCCCACCGGGGCGCTGTCCCCCGAGGAGTTGGAGGCGGTGCTGAACACGCTCCCGGTGGACATCACGTTCGTGGACAAGGACGACACGGTCCGCTACTTCAACCAGTCCAAGGACCGGATCTTCGTGCGCACCCCCGCCGTCCTCGGCCGCAAGGTCCAGAACTGCCACCCCCAGAAGAGCGTCTACGTGGTGGAGCGGATCCTCGCTGACTTCAAGGCCGGGCGCCGCGATGGGGCCGAGTTCTGGATCCCATTCCAGGGGAAGCTCGTGTACATCCGGTACTTCCCTGTGCGGGGGAAGGACGGCCAGTACCTGGGCACGCTGGAGGTGACCCAGGACATTACGGGGGTGAAGCGGATCGAGGGAGAGCGGCGGCTCCTCGACGAGCCCGATGCCCCCTCACCCTGACCCTCTCCCACGGCGGGGAGAGGGAGGTTCACCTCGCCCCCCTTCTGTTCGGTTGGGGAGAGGGTGACGAAAGGAGCCAATGATGGGCAAAGCGGAGGCGTTTTTCAGCGAGCGAGCCCGGCTGAATGAGCTTGTACTCAAGCACGGGAACCTGACGATCAAAAGATCCCTTGCCTTGGACGGGGATGCGTACGAGGACGGGGCCCTTCCCCGCAAGACAAAGGAACTGATGGGCCTCGTGGCCTCGCTCGTCCTGCGGTGCGATGACTGCGTCACCTACCACCTCGTCCAAGCCCGGTTGGCCGGGGCTATGGCGGCGGAGATCACCGAAGCCATGGCGATCGCCTTGGTCGTGGGCGGCTCGATCGTCATCCCCCACCTGCGCCGGGGGGTGGAGCTGCTCGCGGAACTCGAGGAGGGGAACGCTGACGCCGGCCGGGATCGCGATTAGGGACACGTAGGCGTAAAGGACTGGACGGCTTGGCGTGCCGTGACGCGGTGCACGCTCGTCCAAGGTGGTGGGAGAAGCGCCGGGCCCGCTATACTAGCTCGCGAAAGGGGGACGGTATGGAAGAGCTCGTCCAGTTTGGGCTGAACGTCTTGGCCGACCTCGGGGTGGAGTACGGAGAGGTGCGGGCGGAGCGGCGCATCGAGGAGAACATCGACACGAGGAACCGTGAGGTGGACATGCTGTCGCGCCGGGAATCCCGAGGGGTGGGGATCCGCGTCCTCTACCGGGGCGCGTGGGGGTTCGCCGCCACCGGCGACCTCACGAAAACGGGCTTCCGCCGCGCCGCCAAGAGCGCCCTGGCCATCGCCCGGGCCACTGCGCAACTGCAGCGGGAACGGGTCGAACTTGCCCCGGAACCCGCCCACCAGGACGCGTTCGCCACCCCTTGCGTCCGCGATCCCCTGGCCGTTCCCCTCGAGGAAAAGTTGGGCCTCCTCATCACCGCCGCCGAGCGGATCCTCGCCGTTCCCGGGGTGGCCATGGCCAAGGGGTCGATGGCCGCGTGGCGCATCGAGAAGGTGTTCGGGAACACCGAGGGCAGCCTCATCCGGCAGACGATCACCAGTTGTGGGGCCGGGATCGAGGCCTACGCCGCAGGAGCGGGGGAGATCCAGCGCCGCTCCTACCCCAACTCCTTCGGAGGGGACTTCGCCAACGCCGGCTACGAGTTCATCGAGGCGATGGACCTCCCCGGCCACGCCCAACGCATCGCCGAGGAGGCGGTGGCCCTCCTCTCCGCCCCGGTCTGCCCGACGGGCGTGTTCGACATCATCATCGGGGGTTCCCAGATGGCCCTCCAGGTGCACGAGTCCCTGGGGCACCCCTCGGAGCTGGATCGGGTGCTGGGCACCGAGCTCTCCTACGCCGGAGGGAGCTTCCTCACCCTGGATAAGCGGGGGAACTTCCGGTACGGGTCAGACATCGTGACCATCGTCGCCGATGCCACCGTCCCCGGGGGCCTCGGCACGTTCGGCTACGACGACGAGGGCGTGCCCGCCCAGAAGGTTGACCTGGTGAGGAGCGGCATGTTCGTCGGCTATCTCACGTCACGGGAGACGGCGCCCAAGATCGGCGTCCAGCGTAGCGGCGGGGCAGCCCGAGCGTCGAGCTGGGCGAGGATCCCTCTCATCCGCATGACCAACATCAACCTCCTCCCCGGCCGGGGGACCCTGGACGAGCTCATCGCGGGCACCGAGCATGGGATCTACTTGGAGACGAACAAGTCGTGGTCCATCGACGACCGCCGGGTCAACTTTCAGTTCGGCACCGAGATCGCGTGGGAGATCCGGGACGGGCGCAAGGCCCGGATGCTCAAGAACGCCCTCTATACCGGGATCACCCCCGAGTTCTGGCGGTCGTGCGTGGCCATCTGTGGCCCGGAGGAGTGGCACATGTGGGGCCTACCCAACTGCGGTAAAGGGGAGCCGGGTCAGGTGATGCAGGTTGGGCACGGGGCGGCCCCGGCCAAGTTCACAGGGGTCCAGGTGCGGGGTACGGGATGATCGTGTGTGAGTTCTCGGTCGTCCCGTTGGGCAGGGGGGAGTCGGTGTCCGCCGAGGTGGCCCAGTGCCTCAGGATCGTGCGGGAGAGCGGCCTCTCCCACCAGCTCACGGCGATGGGCACCCTGCTCGAAGGGGAATGGGACGAAGTCATGGCCGTGGTCCGTCGCTGCCACGAGGCGGTGCGAGCGAGGAACCGCCGCGTCCTGACCACGATCCGCATCGACGACCGCGATGCCCCGCCGGGGCGGCTTCAGGCCAAGGTCCGATCGGTGGAGGAGAAGCTCGCCCGGGCCTAGATCAGACGCACGATGTAGTGCATGTAGAAAAAGTATACGGGGACCGCGGCGAGGAGACCATCGATGCGGTCCAGCATCCCCCCGTGGCCGGGGAAGAGGTGCCCGGCGTCCTTTACCCCTGCCGCCCGCTTCACCAGGGACTCGAACAGGTCCCCGAGCTGGACGAAGCTTCCCACCCACCCTCCGAGGACCACGATGTGAGGGAGCCAACGCGGAAGATCGTGCCAGAACTCGGGGAGGAACACCGCGCCCACGGTGGCCAAGAGCAGCCCGCCTGCGGTCCCTTCCCAGGTCTTGGCGAGCGAAATGCGGGGGAGGAGCTGGTGACGGCCGAATTGGCTCCCCACGAAGTAGGCTCCGGAATCGTAGCCCCACACGATGAGCAGGAAATGCACCACGTAGGCGAACCCCGCCTTGAACAGGAGGTACACGAACCCCAACGTCACTGGGATGTACAGGAACCCGAAGATCCCGGCCAGGGACGCGAAGAACCCCTCCTCGGGGCCGCGGCGGAAGAAGCTGTAGATCACGATCAGGTACACCACGCCCCACGCCAGCACAAGGGCGTACTGGCCGTTCCAGGGGGGAAGAAGGAGCAAGAACGCGGGGACGGCCAGGAGGAGCAGCTCCCGCGGCAGGGGGATGCCCAGCCGGCTCACCAGGTCCAGGTATTCCCAGCTGGCGACCATGCCCACTGCGGCGAGGAACAGGGCCACCGCCCATTCTGCTTGGTAGCGCTCGGCAGCCCAGAAGACGGCCAGCACGAGCGGGATGGCCACGGTGGCGGTGGCGAGGCGCTTCGTGAACGCAGTCACGCGGTCACCTGGCCGAAGTTCCGCTTGCGGCCTTGGAAGTCGTGGATCGCCCGGAGCAGTGCCTCCTCGTCGAAGTCCGGCCATAGGGTGGGGGTGAAGTAGAGCTCGGCATAGGCCGCTCCCCACAGGAAGAAGTTGGACAGGCGTTGTTCCCCGCCGGAGCGGATGATGAGGTCAGGATCGGGGAGCTCGGCCGTGGGGAGGAGCTTGCGGAACGCGTCCTCGGACAAGGCGGTCGCCTTCCCCTCCCGGGCCATGGCCATCGCCCGCTTCACCCCCTCCACGATCTCCCACCGTCCGCCGAAGTTGAGGGCCACCGAAAGGTGGAGGGCGTCGTTGCCCTTGGTCTCCTCCACCGCGGCGGCGAGGGTGCGGCGCAACGACGCCGGAAGTCGATCCACCGCGCCCAGCACCCGCAACCGCACCCCGCGCGCGGCGAGCTCGCCGAGTTTGTCACGGATGAACCCATCGAGGAGCGCAAACAGGAACTCCAGTTCTTCCTTGGGCCGGCCCCAGTTCTCGGTGGAGAAGGCGAACACGGTGAGGTAGGGGAACAGGCGCTCTTCGCCCACGAACCGGGTCAGCCGCTCCACCACCAGCGCCCCCTGCCGATGGCCTTCGGTGCGGGGAAGCCCGCGGGCCTTGGCCCAGCGGCCGTTCCCGTCCATGATCACCGCCACGTGCTGGGGGAGCGGTCGCGCCCGCACCGCGCTAAGGAGCTCCGACAAGGACACGCCGCGCCTCCCCCACCACCGTGAGCGACCCGCTCACCACCAGGAGATCCCCTTCTCCAAGTTTGCGAATGAGCTCGGCCACCGTCTCCCCGACCCCGGCCCCGATCCGCCACCGCGCTGCCAGGCGCCGTGCTTGATGGGCCAGTGCCTCAGGCGGGAGCGCTCGCTCCGTACGGGACGCGACCAGCACCACCTCGTCGAACCGGGGAAACAGGATCTCCGCCATGATCCGCACCATCTTCCCCCGCAATGCCCCGAACGCCAAGGTCCACCGTCCCGGCGGCCGGGGCAGTCGGTCCAGGGCCGCGACCAGGGCCCGGGCCCCGGACGGGTTGTGGGCCCCGTCCAGCACCACCCACGGCCGCGTCTGCACCACCTCGAACCGACCCGGCCACCGGGCCTGGGCCAGCCCCTCCCGCACCGCGTCTCGGGAGAGCCCTATCCCCCCGGCGAGCTCGGCCAGCGCCGCCAAGGTCAGGGCCAGGTTCCGCGCCTGGTACGCGCCCACGAGGCCGGTCTCGAACAGCCCGAGATCGAACGGGTCGGTCCGGGAACGCCACACTGCCTTCCCCCACCCCAGCTCTACGGGTTGGACGTCCTCCGGATCCACCACGCACAGCGCCGCCCCGACGGCGCGGCACTCCGCGGCCACCACCGCCAGGACGTCTTCCTTGTCCTCCGAGGTCAGGAACGGCACCCCGAGCCGGGCGATGCCCGCATCCTCCCATGCCGCACGGGCGAGGCCTGGACCGAAAAACTCGATGTGGTCTTGATCAACGTTGGTGTGCAGGGACAGGATCGGCCGGGCCAGGCAGTTGGTGGCGTCGTAGCGGCCGCCCAGGCCCACCTCCACCACTGCCAGGTCCACCCGCTCCGCGGCGAAGTGGCCGAACGCGGCCGCGGTCAAGGCCTCGAAGTGCGTGGGCCGCCCCGGGCCGGCGAGGAGCTCCTCCACCGGCAGCGCCGCCTCGCTTACGAGCTCGGTCAGCCGGCCCATGGGGATCTTCTCCCCATCCACACGGATCCGGGCGGTGGGATCGCCAAGGTCGGGGGACGTGTACATCCCCACGCGCAAGCCCGCAGCGCGGAACACGGAGTCCAGGAACGCCACCACCGACCCCTTGCCGTTGGTCCCCGCCACGTGCACCGCCGGGAACCGCTCCTCCGGGTTCCCGAGCCGAGCCAACAGCGCCCGCGTCCGGGAGAGGCCGGGCTTGACCTCCCGCTCCGGGGCCAGGGCTGACCAGGGGAGGCCGGTCACCGGCTTCCCTCCCCGAGCAGGCGTGCCAACCGGGCCCGGCGGGTCCTGAGCCCCTCGGCCTCGGCCTTGGCCTTGGCCACCACCTCCGGCGGGGCCTTGTCCCGAAATGCCGGGTTCCCCAGGCGGGCTTCCACCTTGGCCAGGGCGTCGTCCACCTGCGCGAGGTCCCGCGAGAGCCGGGCGGCCACCGCATCCCAGTCCACCATGCCCTCCAGCGGCAGGAAGAACGCGATGTCCCCGGCCACCCCCCGGGCCGTGCCCGCGCTCGGGCGGTACCCCGCCGCGCAGCGGACGGACGCGGCCCGACTCAGGCGCCGAATCGCCGGGGCAAACGAGGCCGCAAGCTCCCGCGCCTTGTCCCCGGCACCGAGGACCACCTCCACTACGGCCGCGGCCGGGACCCCA
>JACIWI010000041.1 GCA_014361055.1 Candidatus Bipolaricaulota bacterium | reverse complement strand
CTTCCGGTGGACCTGTACGCCCTGACCCAGGTCGAGGGGGTGGGGCCAAAGACGGCCAAGCTCCTCTACGAGGAACTGGGGGTGCGGACCCTGGACGACCTGGAGAGGGTGGCCCGGGAGGGGAGGATCCGCGAGGTGAAGGGCCTGGGGGCGAAGACGGAGGAGAAGATCCTACGTGGGCTCCAGGAAGCCCGCGGGGCGGAGCACCGCGAGCTTTTGGGGCACGCCTTGCCCCTGGCCCGGGACCTGTGCCGGAAGCTCGAGAGCACCGGCCTGTTCCGCCGCCTGGAGCCGGCGGGGTCCTTGCGGCGGGGGAAGGAGACAGTGGGGGACCTGGACATCCTCGCCGTGTCCGATCACCCCGAACAGGCGGCCCGCGCGTTCGTTTCCCTGCCCGAAGTCGAACAGGTGCTCGCCCAGGGGGCGAAGAAGTCGTCGGTCCGGCTTGCCGGGGGGTTCCAGGTGGATTTGCGCCTCGTGCCCGAAAGCTCGTTCGGGGCGGCCCTCCAGTACTTCACCGGGTCCAAGGACCACAACATCCGCCTGCGGGAGCGGGCCGTGGCCCGGGGGTGGAAGCTCAACGAGTACGGGCTGTTCGCCGCAGACGGGAGCACGCTGGCCGGGGCGGACGAGGACGGGATCTACCGCGCGTTGGATCTCGCGTACATCCCCCCTGAGCTGCGGGAGGACCAGGGTGAGGTCCAGGCCGCGGAGCGAGGGGCCCTCCCGGCCCTTGTCACGCAGCCCCAGGTGATCGCCGACCTCCACGTCCACAGCGACTGGTCAGATGGGACGGCGGGCCTCGCCGACCTCGCCAGGGCCGCCCGGGCGAGAGGGCTCCGGTACATCGCGATTACCGACCACCTCCGGTTCGCCCAGGCCATCCCCGGCCTCTCCGCCGACGATCTCCGCCGCCAGATCGAGGAGATCCGCCGCCTGAACGAGGGGTTGGCGGGCTTTCGCCTCCTCACCGGGGTGGAGGCCAACATCGCCCGGGACGGCTCGGTGGACGTGCCGCGGGATCTCCT
This sequence comes from Candidatus Bipolaricaulota bacterium, assembly GCA_014361055.1. GTDB lineage: Bacteria > Bipolaricaulota > Bipolaricaulia > Bipolaricaulales > Bipolaricaulaceae > JACIWI01. The sequence goes on along the minus strand of JACIWI010000041.1, from coordinate 7,457 downwards.
TCCCCAGCTGGACTTGGTGATCGCCTCCGTCCACACCCATTTTCGCCTCGGCAAGAAGGAGATGACGGAGCGCCTGGTCCGGGCGGTGGAGGACGAGGGGGTGGACGTGCTCGGGCATCCCACCGGGCGGCTGATCGGGGAGCGGCCGGCGTACGAAGTCGACTGGGACGAGGTGTTTCGCCGGGCGGCCAAGGCCGGAACGGCCCTCGAGGTGAACGCCAACCCCCAGCGGTTGGACCTCTCGCCCGACCTTGTCCGCCGGGCGCTCGAGATCGGGGTGAAGCTAGCCATCGGCACCGATGCCCACGCCCCGGAGCACCTGGATTTCTTGGAGCTTGGGGTGATCACCGTCCGCCGGGGGTGGGCGGAGGCCAAGCACGTGCTGAACGTGCTCCCCTTGGATGCCCTTCTCGCCGCCCGCAAACGCGGTACCAGGTAACCCTGAGCGGAACGGGGGCGAAGGGACCCATCCGAGGAGACGCCCCGTTCAGCCCAAGACCCATGCGTGTTGACCCTCTCCCGGGGCCGCGTAAAGTTCGGTCGGAGGTGGGACATGGCCGCAGTCGAGATCCGTCCGGGCATCTTCTGGGTCGGGGTGAACGATCGGGTCACCGACCTGTTCGAGGGGCAGTGGCCGCTCCCGCATGGGGTGAGCTACAACAGCTACCTCGTGGTGGGGGAGAAGGCCGCGCTCATCGACTCCGTCAAGGCCGCGTTTGCCGAGGAGCTCCTGGGGAACATCGCCCAGGTCATGGACCCGGCCCGGATCGACTTCCTCGTGGTCAACCACATGGAGCCCGACCACTCCGGGGCCCTGCCCGTCCTGAGACGGGTCGTCCCGCACGCCCCGATCCTCGCCGCTGCCCCTGCCCTCCCCATGCTGGCCCGGTTCTACGGGATCACGGGCGGGGTGCGGGCGGTGCCCGACGGCGCGGCCCTCGACCTTGGCGGCAAACGCCTCTCGTTCCACCCGATCCCGTTCGTCCACTGGCCGGAGACGATGGCCACCTACGAGGCCACAGAAAAAGTCCTGTTCCCATGCGACGCGTTCGGGAGCTTCGGGGCCCTAGAGGGCGCGCTGTTCGATGACGAGGCTGACCTTGCCCTGTACGAGCCGGAGGCGGTGCGCTACTTCGCGAACATCGTGGGCATGCACACAAAGCCCGTGCTGCGGGCGATCGAGGTGCTCGCCGCCCTCGAGATCGCGGTCATCGCCCCGTCCCATGGGCTTGTATGGCGCAACGACCCCAGCCGGATCGTGGATCTCTATGCGCGCCTGTCCCGGATGGAGGGGGAGCGGGCGGTGACGGTGGTGTACGGGTCCATGTACGACCACACCCGGCGGATGGCCGACGCCGTCGCGTGCGGGGTGACCGCGGCCGGCCTTCCGGTGAAGGTCGTCGATGCGGCCCGGGTCCACCCGAGTTTCGTCCTCGCCGAAGCGTGGCTCAGGCGAGGACTCGTCCTCGGCTCCCCGACCTACGACACCGGGATCTTCCCCGCGGTGGAGCACGCCTTGCGCTTGATCGCCCGCAAGCGCCTCGCGAACCGGGTGGTGGGGCTGTTCGGGTCCGCGGGGTGGCAGGGCGGGGCGGTGCGGAAGATGGCCGAGGAAGTGGCGGAGCTGGGGTGGGAACTGGTGGACAAGCTCGAGTTCAAAGGAGCTCCTGTCCGGGAAGACCTCGCCGCCGGGGAGGAGCTCGGCCGACGGGTGGCGGAGCGGGTGAAGGCCTGAGGAGGGGAGGCGTGGCCAGAAGGCTCTCGGTGGTGGACGTGGAGCGGTGTGTGGACTGCCTTCTGTGCGCGCTGGCCTGCGCCCGCCGGTTCGGGGAAGGAGGCCTCGCCCGATCCGCGATCGCCGTGCGCTCCGCCGGCGGGGTGGAGCGCGGGTTCGTGGTCGTGGTGTGTCGGGCCTGTTCGGATCCCCCGTGCCTCGCCGCGTGCCCGGTGGGGGCGGTCGAGAAAGCCCGGGTGGGGGTCAAGGTCCTCGCCGACAGGTGCATCGGGTGTCGGGCCTGCGTCGCCGCCTGCCCAATCGGGGCCGTAGCGTGGGACGAGGAGAGAGGAAAGCCCGTGATCTGCGTGCACTGCGGCCTGTGCGCCACGTTCTGCCCCCATGGGGTCCTGGCCCTGGAGGAGGTGGGGGGTGGATAGGCTCCTCCCACGGGTCCTGTTCGTGGACCTCACCCGGTACCGGTTCTGGGTGGAGGAACGGCCCGAGCTTTTCCGGGACCGGCTGGGGGGGACTGGGGTGGGGATCGAGCTTCTCTGGGAACGCTGCCCTGCGGGGACGGACCCATTGGCCCCGGAGAACCCGATCATCTTCGCGGTGGGCCCCCTGTCGTCCCTGTTCCCCCTTGCCTCCAAGACCGTGGCCATGTTCAAATCCCCCCATACCCGGAACCTTGGGGAATCCCACTGCGGGGGGCGAACCGCCCTCGCCCTGAGGCTCGCCGGCTATGGGGCCCTCGTCATCGAGGGGAGAAGCGATGTCCCGGTGTACCTGGCGATCCACGGAGACAAAGTGTACTTCCGCGATTCCCGGGCCCTGTGGGGCCTGTCCTCGTCGGCCACCGTGGGCCGGATTCTCCGGGAGGTGGAGCCTGGCTCCGGGTACCGGACCATCCTCCGCATCGGCCGGGCCGGGGAGAGCCGGGTCAGTTACGCGAACGTGATCGCCGAGACGTACCGGCACTTCGGGAGGCTCGGGCTGGGGGCGGCCTTCGGGAGCAAGGGCCTCAAGGCGGTGGTCATCTCCGGCAAGGGCTCGATCCCGGTGGCCCAGGTCGGCCGATACCAGAAGCTGTACCGGGCCCTTCACGACAAGGCGGTGCGCTCGGAGCTGATGAGGAAGTACCACGACCTCGGCACCGCCCAGAACGTGGGCCCCCTGAACGAGATCGGGGCGCTCCCGGTGAGGAACCTCCAAGCCGGCCGGTACGACGAGGAGCCCGCGTTCACCGGGGAACGCCTCGCCCAGGGGTATCTCGGCCGCAGGCTCGCCTGTACCGGGTGCCCGGTGGCGTGCATCCACTTGGCCGCCCTCCGCGAGCCCCACCCCATCGAGCCCTACTTCTACAAGACCACGTTTGTGTCCTACGACCACGAGCCCCTCTACGCCCTGGGGACCATGCTCGGGATGGAGGACGCCGAGGGCGTGCTCAAGCTCATCGATGCCGTGGAGCACGCGGGCCTGGACGCGATCACGTGCGGTGTGGTCCTGGCCTGGGCCACCGAGGCCTTTCACCGTGGCCTCCTCTCCGAGCGGGACACAGGAGGCCTCGCTCCGGGGTGGGGGGATGCCGCCACCTATGTCGAGATGGCCCGGCGCATTGCCGCTCGGCGCGGGGAGCTCTACGACCTCCTCGCCCAGGGCGTGGACGCGGCCGCCACCCGCTACGGGGGGGCGGAGTTCGCCCTCGCGTTCGGGGGCAACGAGATGGCCGGCTACCACACCGGCCCCGGGGCGTACCTGACCTACCTCAGTGGGGCCCGACATTCCCACCTCGACTCCGCCGGGTACGCCGTGGACCAGGAGGCGCTAGCCCAGGGCCGGTCCCTGACGCCGGAAGAGCTGGCCCGGGCCCTGTTCCAGGAAGAGGCGCGGCGCCAGGTGCTCGCGTCGCTGGTGGTGTGCTTCTTCGCCCGCGGCCTCTACGACCCCGAGACGGTCGCCCAGTGCCTGGAGGCGCTGGGATCGGAGTGGGACGCCGCGTCCCTCGCCCGGCTCGGCGAGGACATCCTGCGCCGGAAGCACGCGTTCAAGGTCCGCGAGGGCTTCAGCTTGGGTGCGTTGCGCATCCCGGGACGGGTGGCCGAGACGCCCACCCCTCACGGCACAGTGGACCCGGACTGGCTGCGCCAGGCCCTCGCCGCGATGTCCCGGCTCCTCCACGGGGAGCCGTCTTAGCCCGACCGCGCGCCATCGGCTATCATGGTCGCTGGCAGGCAACGCGCGAAAGGAGGAAGCGGTATGGCGTCCGAGAAGCTGAAGGAGCTCATGAACAAGGCGATCGCCCGGGAGATCCAGGTCGCGATCCAGTACATGTGGCAGCACGTGCGGGCCACCGGGGTGGAGTCACTGGAGGTCACGGACCGGCTAAGGAAGATCGCGATCGCGGAGATGAAGCACGCCGAGGGGATCGCGGAGCGGCTCGACTACCTGGGCGGGATCCCCACCACCCAGCCCGCCCCGATCACGGTCGGGGAGAAGCTTTCGGAGATGATCGACCTCGATATCAAGGCCGAGGAGGAGGCGATCGCCCTCTACAAGGAGATCGTCAAGCTGGCCACGAAGGAGGAGGACTCCACCACCAGGACGCTCTTCGAGGGGATCCTCGCCGACGAGGAAGGGCACCACAACGACTTCCTCACGATGAAGGGCAAGTAGGCCGGAGGCGTGGCGATGAGCTGGAGGGGGCGGGTGGAGCGGGAGTACCTGGAGGCGGACCGGGAGTTCGTGGAGGAAATGCTCCCGGTGGGCTCGGTGGACGCCGGCTCCTTCGGGCTCATCGCCGACGCCACCCGGTACCTCCTCGTGGCCGAGGGCGACGAAGTGCACATCCGACCGGACATCGCCTCCCTGGACGAGGTGCTGGCGTCCCTGGCCCGCGGGGGATCAGCGGTGTCGCGGAAAGACGCCGAGGCGGCGGTGGCCAAGTTCGCTGAGCTCTGGGAGGCCAAGGCACGGGCCCGAGGGAAGTGGGACGCGGCGGTCGCCCAGGCCCAGCGTGATGGGGAAGTGGTAACGGGACTCGACCGGCCGGGGAAGCGGTCGTTCTGGAACAGGCTCTTTGGCCGCTAGGCCAAAGAAAGAGCCGGGCTTCTGCCCGGCAAAAAGAAAAATACGACGCCCGCCCACCCCTGTCAAGGGGGTCATTCATTGTGCGGGATCCGGAGGGTGCTTCCGCCGATGAACTCCCGCACCAGGTGATCCCCGGGGATCAGCCCGTGGTCCTCGGCCTCCCATAGGGTGAGCCCGGCCACCTGCGAAAGCAGGTTCGTGATCCGTCGGTACCGAATCCGCGCGTCGAGGAAAGAATCGTAGGGGGCCACCTCCTCCGGCCGCGGCCAGATCCCATCGGGCACGAAAAATGGCTTCAGAACAGGGAGGTCAAACGGCATCCCCCCATTCACCACGTGGTCGGCGAGGCCCATGAGGGGGATGATGGAGAAGAGCTCCCCGCTCCTGACGTAGTGCCAATGGAGGAGGGTCTGAAGCGGCGGATGGTTCCGGTGCTGCACGTCCCTGAGCATCCGCCTGAGGAGCCGCACGTCGGTGAACTGGGTCAGCCGCTCGCTCGCCCCATCGCCCTCGTACAGCATGTTCGCGGCCTCGATGTACAGGCGGAACATGCACTCCCGCTCGATCCCCGCGGTGAGGGGCGGGTAGAGCCCGTGCAGGCAATCCAGGAGCAGGATGTGCCCCTTCTTGAGGCGCACGGGCTTCGTCCCCACGTGCCGCCCTTCCTTGAAGCTGTAGATCGGTTTCTCGACCGTCTCACCTTCAAGGAGCGCCCGCAGGTGGCGGTTGATGGCCTGGATGTCCAGGGCCTCCGGGGTCTCGAAATTGCGATCGTTCAGCCAATCGGTGGGATGCTCGACCAGGGGCCAGAAGTAATCGTCCAGGTTCAACATCAGGAACTGAAGGCCCTCTTTCCCCAGGCGTGCGGTGAGCTTGACCGTGGTCGTGGTCTTGCCCGAGGAGGAGGGCCCGGAGATCCAGATCATCCGGAGGTCGTCGCCTCGCTCGATGCGTCGCAAGATCTCCTCCGCCGCCTCGTCCACCGACCGCTCGTAGCGCTCGGTGGCCGCGGCCACCAGATCCGGAAGCCGTCCCGACCGGACGATCGCGTTCAGCCCGTCCACCGTGTCGCAGCCATGGTCGCGGTTCCAGGCGAGGATCTCGTCGTGGAACGGGGAAGGGTAGCCGTTCCCCACGAACTGGTCCAGGGTGATCGCCCCCACCCGCACCCAGTATTTCCCCCATCGCCAGCACTCGTAGGCGTCGGCCACGGTCACGAACCCGAAGCTCCTGAGCACGTGGAGCACCGTGTCCTGGATCTCCTCGATCGTGGGGGGGAAGTTGGCCACCCAGTGGCGGGGATCGCGGTTGAGGACGGTGATCACCACGTCGGAAAGGAATTCGGCAATGTGCTCGTCGTCCCCGTACGCGAACAGGCGGTCGTTCACCCCGGGGAGGAGGTCCAACGCGAACCCGCCCACCGAGCGGGCGGCCCGCAGGATCGCGTGCACGATCCGCCCTTGATCGAACGGGACCAGGGACCGGTCGCGCTTCTGGACCTTTCGAATTCTGTTCTGGACGGCCACGTCGTGATTATAGCGTACACACAGGGGATGCGGCGCGCCGGCCTGCCTCCCCTTGCCCACGGGTTAGGCTATGGTGCTCAGTAGACCCAGTCGTGGTCGAGGCCGATGCGCGCAAGCAGCTTCACCTGAGCTTCTTGGGCCGGGCAGTTCGGGGTTGGGGAGACGATCCCGAGCATGGTCGCCACCGTGCCGATCGCGGTGACGAGGTTCCCGAATGGGGCATACCCCTCGAGGGTCAGCCAGTACCCGCCGCCGATGAACAGGAACCCGCCCAACGTAAGTCCGTACCGGGCCGACCGGCAGGCGAACAGGGCCCGTTGGGCCTTGGCCATCGCCCGTTGCCATTCTGCCTTTGTCACCCGGGGTTCGGGTTTCCCCTCCCAGTCGATGTCCACCCGGGCCACCGCGGCGAACGGGTACACCGTGCCCACCCCATCGACCCGGAACACCAAGCCGGCATCCGCGATCCCGGCCAGTTCCCCGGACAAGGCCCGACCGTCCTTGAAGCGCAGGGTATCGGCCATCGCTGGAAGCCCGGCCAGGACGAGAACAACCACGATCAGCTCCCATCGCACCATGGCGCAACCTCCTTGCAGCAACCGGTTGATGGCCCACTATACGGTCGGTGGCCCTGGGGGACAGGTCCAGCCGCGGCGCGCGGCGAGGTCGCCGGACCGGTGGGAAGCGGCCCTGTGTCCTAACCCGTTCCTGATATCGCCTCGGCTACAATGGCGATGCGATGAAGCTGCTCGTGGTGGGCGACGAGGTCAGTCCGGCCCTGGAGCGGGCGCTCCCGGGGGAGCAGTTCCGCGACGTGGCGTTGATCCTGTCGTGCGGGGATTTGCCTTACGACTACCTTGGATACCTCGTGGATGCCCTGGACGTGCCCCTTCTCTACGTGCACGGGAACCACGACCGCCCGGCGGAGACGGGGCACGGGGTGATCGCTGCCCCTCCGGGCGGCGTGAACATCGAGGGGCGGGTGGTGAAGGCCAAGGGGCTCCTGATCGCCGGCCTCGGGGGGAGCCCCCGCTACCTGGCCCATGGGGAGCACCAGTACACGGAGCGGGAGATGCGGCGGCGCGTGCGCCGCCTGGGACCCGCGCTGTGGTGGAACCGGGTGCGGC
>JACIWI010000040.1 GCA_014361055.1 Candidatus Bipolaricaulota bacterium | reverse complement strand
TTCGGCCGCGGCCGGGACCCCAAGCTCGGCGCGCACCGCACGGATCTCCCGGATCAGGTCCATCACCAGGGACAGGCGCGCCTCGGCCTCGGGGTCGATGCGTTCGGGGCAAGGCCGGGGGAAAACCGCCCGGGCCACCGTCCCCACCCCGCCCATGTGCCGCCAGATCTCCTCGGTGAGGTAGGGCATGAACGGGTGGAGGAGACGGACCACCGTGTCCAGCACCTCCCGCAGCACGAGCTGGCATGTGATGCGGGCCTCCCCTTGCCCATCGTAGAGGCGCAGCTTAGAAAGCTCCAGGTACCAGTCGCACAGCTCGTGCCACGTGAAGTGGTACAGGGCCTCGGCGGCGAGGTGGAAGTTGTAGCGGTCCAGCTCCTCCCGCACCTTGGCTACGAGCCGGGCGAGGCGGGACAGGATCCATCGGTCCTCCCAGGCCAGCGGCCGGCCGGCGAGGTCCACCCCGGCTGGGACGTCGGCGGTGGTGGCGAGCACGAACCGAGCCATGTTCCACAGCTTGTTTTGGAAGTTCCGGGCCTCGTCGAGCTGACGCATCGACAGGCGCAGCTCCCGCCCCTTGGACGAGCTTTGGGCCATGGTGAACCGCAGGGCGTCCATGCCGTGGCTTTCCTTCACCTCGAGGGCGTCGATCATGTTGCCCCGGGACCGACTCATCTTCTGGCCGTGCTCGTCCACGATGAGGGGGGTGATCATGACCTGGCGAAACGGTACCTCGCCCATGAAGTGGACGCCCATCATCACCATTCGCGCCACCCAGAAGAACAGGATGTCGAACGCGGTGACGAGGAGCGAGGTCGGGTAGAACCGCCGCAGGTCCGCGGTCTCGTCCGGCCAGCCCATCACCGAGAACGGCCACAGCGACGAGGAGAACCAGGTATCGAGCACATCCTCATCCTGGCGCAGGGGCACGTCACGTCCGTAGTGGTCCTGGGCGAGGGCGCGGGCCTCCCCCTCGTCCAGGCCCACGAAGATCTCCCCGTCCGGGCCGTACCAAGCCGGGATCCGATGCCCCCACCACAGCTGGCGGGAGATGCACCAGTCGCGGATGTTCTCAAGCCAGTCGAAGTAGACCTTCGTCCACCGCTCGGGGATGAACTCGATCCTCCCCGCCCGCACCGCGTCGATGGCCGGCTCGGCCAGGGGCTTCGTGCGCACGAACCACTGGGTGGAGATCCGCGGCTCCACCGGGGTCTGGCAGCGCTGGCAGTGCCCGACGGCATGCCGATACGGGACGACCTTTTCCAGGAACCCGTCCACCTTCAGGCGCGCGAGGATCGCCTCCCGGGCCCGGTACCGATCCAGGCCGGCGAACGGGCCGCCCTGGTCGTTGATCGTCCCGTCCGCGTTGAGGATGTCCACTGCCGGGAGGCCATGGCGATGCCCGATCTCCCGGTCCACCGGGTCGTGGGCCGGGGTGACCTTGAGGGCGCCGGTCCCGAACGTGGGGTCCACCTCCTCCGCCCCGACGATGGGGAGCCGCCGGCCAAGGATGGGGAGGACGGCGGCGCGGCCGATGAGGTGCCGGTACCGTTCGTCGCCGGGGTTCACTGCGACCCCGGTGTCCCCGAGCATCGTCTCCGGTCGGGTGGTGGCGATCGTCACGTACCCCCCACCTTCGAGGGGGTATCGGATGAAGTACAGGTTACCGTCTTGCTCCTCGTGCTCGACCTCGATGTCGGAAAGCGCGGTTGAGCAGCGGGGGCACCAGTTGATCATGTAGTCGCCTCGGTAGATCAGGCCCTCGCGGTATAGGCGGACGAACGCGGTCCGCACCGCTCGCGACAGGCCCTCGTCCAGGGTGAACCGCTGGCGGGACCAATCGCACGAGCAGCCCAAGGTCTTGAGCTGGTCGACGATCTCGTTCCCGTACCGCTCCTTCCACTGCCATACTCGGGCGAGGAACGCCTCCCGCCCCAGATCCCGACGGGTCTTGCCCTCCTTGGCAAGCTCCTTCTCCACCACGTTCTGGGTGGCGATCCCGGCGTGGTCGGTGCCCGGGAACCAACACGCCTCGTAGCCGTCCATGCGCTTGTACCGGATCACCAGGTCCTGGAGGGTGTTGACGAGGGTGTGGCCCAAGTGCAGGCGGCCGGTGATGTTGGGCGGGGGGATGACGATGGAAAACGGAGGCTTCCCGCTCCCAGGGTCGCAGGCCCAGTAGCCGCCGTCCTCCCACATCCGGAGGATGCGGGGCTCGACTTCACGGGGGTCGTAACGCGCCGGGAGTTCCATGTCAGCCTCCCAGCCACGGCGCGTCTGCCGTCCGGTAGTCCACCAATTCCTGATCCTCGAAGAACAAGGGGATCTCCCGTGCTGCTGAGGCCGGGGAATCCGAGCCGTGAACGAGGTTCATGGTGATGGACTGTCCGAAGTCCCCGCGAACCGTGCCCGGGTCGGCGTCGAGCGGATTGGTCTTCCCCATCAGCCGGCGCACGGTGTCAATGGCCCGCGGCCCTTCCACCACCATCGCCACCACCGGGGCCGAGGTGATGTAGGCCACGAGCTCCCCGTAGAACGGCTTTCCACGGTGCTCGGCGTAGTGCCGTTCCGCGAGCTCGGGGGAGACCCGGAGAAGCTTCAACCCCACGATGCTTAGCCCCTTGTCCTCGAACCGGCTAATGATCCGCCCGATGAGGCGCCGCTGCACGGCATCCGGCTTGAGCAGCACAAGCGTCCGTTCCATCGTCCCTCCCTGGGATGAACTCGACATGCGCCGAGCTTAAGCTCCCAAGTTTACTTCAAAACCCGGGGCAATGACCGACGCCATCACGTGTGCTGGCCGATCTGGCGCGGGTATGGTAGTCTTCCCCGACTTAGATTCGAGGAGGTGGAATTGGCCACGAAGTTGATCACCGCGGAATCCGTGACCGAGGGGCACCCGGACAAGCTTGCCGACCGCATCTCGGATGCGGTCCTGGACGCGGTGCTCGCCCAGGACCCGCAGGGCCGGGTGGCGTGTGAGACGTTCACCATGCAGGGGCTGGTCATCATCGGCGGCGAGGTCGCCACCACCGCCCACATCGAGCCGGGGGAGATCGCGCGCCGGGTGATCCGGGATGTCGGGTACACGCGGCCGGAGTATGGGCTTTCCCACGACGCGTGCGCGGTAGCGGTGCTCATCCGCCAGCAGTCGCCGGACATCGCCCAGGCCGTGCTCAAGGCGCGGGAGGCCAAGGCCGGGTCCGCGGACCCGTACGACCAGGTGGGGGCGGGGGACCAGGGGATCATGTTCGGCTACGCCACGGCCGAGACGCCGGAGCGGATGCCGCTTCCCATCACTCTGGCCCACAAGCTGGCCAAGCGACTGAGCGAGGTGCGCCGGGATGGGACCCTTCCCTACCTACGCCCGGACGGGAAGACCCAGGTCACGGTGGAGTACGAGGACGGGCGGCCAATCCGAGCCCATACCGTGCTCCTCGCCGCCCAGCACGCGGAGGAGACCCCCCTTGAGGAGTTGCGGCTGGATCTAAAGCGGCTGGTGGTGGAGCCGGTGCTCGACGGATGGCTGGACGAGGACACGGAGATCCTCGTCAACACATCGGGGCGGTTCGTGATCGGGGGCCCGGCCTCGGACACCGGGATGACCGGGCGCAAGATCATCGCCGACACCTACGGCGGCTACGGCTCCCATGGCGGGGGGGCGTTCTCCGGCAAGGACCCGACCAAGGTCGATCGGTCCGGGTCGTACATGGCCCGCTACGTGGCCATCAACGTCGTGGCGGCGGGGCTCGCCGAGGAGTGTGAGGTCCAGGTGGCGTATGCCATCGGCCAGGCCCATCCCATCGCGGTGAACGTGGAGACGCACGGTACCGGGAGGCTGTCCCCGGACGCGCTGCGCCGGGTGGTCCTCGAGGTGTTCGACTTCCGCCCGGCGGCGATCATCGAGCGGCTGGACCTGCGGAGGCCGATCTACGAGCCGTTCGCGTGCTACGGGCACTTCGGCCGGCTCGATCTCGCCCCGACCTGGGAGGCCCCCGACCGGGTGGAGGAGCTCCTCGAGGCGGCAGGGGCCCGCGCCCGCCACTGTTAGACCACGGCCCGGACCAGGCTGAGGACCCCGATCCCGAGCACCGCTGCTCCCACGGCGAGCGCGACCCCTCGTTCGGGGGCCCACTTCACGGTGAGGGCGGCCAGCGGCACGGACAGGATCGCCCCCAGGACGAGCGGGGGGGCCATCGTCCACGACTCCGGCGGCTGCAGGAACAGGTAGGCCATCACCCCTACCAGGCACGTCAGCCCCTCGGCAAGGCTGGTGATGCCCACCGCGCTCTTGGCGCCTACCCCGGACAGGATCTGGCCGCCGGTCACAAGGGGGCCGTAGCCCCCGCCGGAGATGCCCTTGTTGAACGCGGCGATGGCTCCGATGGCCAGGAGGCGTGGCCAGGAGAACTGCCACTCCCGGGCCCGCCTGACCAGGATCGCGATACCCATCGCGGTGACCATCGCCGCGATGTACAGCTTCACTGCCGGAGCGGGCAGGCTCACCGTGGTGACCACGGCCGCCACCGCGCCGAGGACGCTCATCGCCCCCAGCACTCCGGCCACGGTGAGGTCTGGGGAGCCCCAGCGCAGGTTCACGTTTCGGAGCCCGTGATGCCAGCCCGCGGCGAGGAACCCGGTCCCCAGCTCGGCGAGGAGGACGGTCGGGACCACCTGACCAGGGGGGTACCCGAGGAGGAGCAGGATGGGCGTCAGGATAGTGCCATAGCCCATGCCGAGCGCCGAGTCCACGTACTCGGCGACGAGCGACAGCCCGATCAAGTGCCACGGGATCATGGGCCTCCTTTGGTAGCGGTTCGGAGTATACCGAGCGGCCTCGGAGGGCACGAGCTTGGATGAACCTGAGCTCGGCTGTATACTCTGATTGGAGTATGCCGAGCGATCGGGTGACGTTGAAGATACCGCGACCGCTTTACGAGCGGTTGCGGCGGGTGGTGGAGGATACGGGCTACCGCTCGGTGAACGAGTTCGTGGTGCACGTGCTGCGCGACCTGGTGGCCGAGACCGAGGGCGACCCGCCCACCCTGACCGCGCGCGAGGTGGAGATCGTCCGGCGTCGGCTGCGCAGGCTTGGTTACCTCTAGACGGAGCCCCTCGCGGGGTACCCACACGGAAAGGGGATTGCGGTGGAACAAGGGTTCGTGGTGTGGTTCACCGGGCTTCCCGGCTCGGGGAAGACGACGCTCGCCCAGGTGTTGGAGAGGGAGCTCAGGCGGCGTGGGCTCGGTCCGGTGGAGCGGCTCGACGGGGACACGGTGCGCCAGGACCTGACCTGGGACCTCGGGTTCTCCAAGGAGGACCGGGACGAGAACATCCGCCGGGTGAGCTTCGTGGCCGCGCTGCTCGCGAGGAACGGCGTGATCGCGCTGTGCGCGTTCGTTTCCCCGTACCGCGCGGCGCGGCGCGCGGCCCGGGCCCGCGCCCCCCGGTTCGTCGAGGTGTACTGCCGCTGTCCGCTTACCACGTTGATCGCCCGCGACCCCAAAGGGATGTACAAGAAGGCCCTCGCCGGGGAGGTCCGGGGTTTCACCGGGATCGACGATCCCTACGAGGAGCCGGAGCACCCGGAGGTCGTCTGCGACACCGACCGGGAGACGCCCGCCGAGTCGGCGGCCAAGGTCATCGGCTACCTCGAGGAGCACGGCTTGATCGCCCCTCGCCCTCTTCCGCAAAGAGGAGAGGGAGATCCGACGGGCGGGAGAGGGAGCGACGTAGCGAGGGGCGTGGTGCCGCCCCACGGGGGGAGGCTGGTGTGCCGGCTCCTCACGGGGCGCGAAGCCGACGCCCTGCGCCGGGAAGCGGAAGGTCTTCCCCAGATTCCCCTGTCCCCGTACCACCTGCGGGAGCTGCGGTGCCTGGCCACTGGGGTGTACTCCCCGCTCACCGGGTTCCTCGGGGAGCGGGCGTACCGGTCGGTGGTGGAGACAATGCGCCTTCCGGACGGCACGGTGTGGCCACTCCCGATCGTGCTCCCGGTGGAGCCAAAGGTTGCCGACGCCCTGCGATCCGGGGGCCTAGCGGTCCTGGCCGGCCCGGACGGGGCCGCGGTGGGGATCGTGCAGGGGATCGAGGTGTTCACCCGTGATCCGGCATGGGAGGCCCACCACGTGTTCGGGACGGATGACCCCCACCACCCCGGGGTGGCCCGGGTCCTCGCCGAACCCACAACCCTCGTCGGCGGCGAGGTCTGGGCGCTGGACCTTCCGGCCTCGGAGTTCCCGGAGGTGGAGCTGGCCCCGGAGAAGGCCCGGGCGGAGATCGTCCGCCGCGGCTGGCGGACGGTGGCCGCGTTCCAGACCCGCAACCCCCTGCACCGGGCCCACGAGTACCTCCTGCGGTGCGCCCTTGAAGTTTGCGACGGCCTCCTCCTCTCGCCTCTGATGGGGGAGACCCAGGCCGGGGACGTTCCGGCCCAGGTCCGCTTGGCCACGTACCGCGCCCTGGTGGATGGCTACTTCCCCCGAGAGCGCGTGTTCATCTGCGCGTTCCCGGCCAACATGCGCTACGCGGGCCCACGGGAGGCGGTGTTCCATGCCCTGTGTCGAAAGAATTTCGGCGCCACCCATTTCGTGGTCGGCCGCGACCACGCCGGGGTGGGCAAGTTTTACGGTCCGTACGAGGCCCAACAGATCTTCGACCGGTTCGCCGCTCACGAGCTCGGCATCACCCCTCTCAAGTTTCGCCCTGCCTTCTGGTGCCGGAGGTGCGGTGGGATGGCCACGGAGAAGACGTGTCCCCACCCGGAGGCCGACCACCTGACCCTGTCCGGCACCGAGCTCCGGGCGATGCTGCGGGAGGGGAAGACGCCCCCTCCGGAGGTGACCCGACCCGAGGTGGCGCGGATCCTGGCGGAGGCGATGCGATGAGGCTGGCCCTGATCGGCCTCGATGGCGTGGATCCGGGAGCCCTTGCCCAACTTCTTCCGGACCTGCCGACCCTGGCCGGGATCGTCCGTGGCGGGAGCTTCCTCCGCCTCCGGTCGGTGGACCCGCCGATCACCGTGCCAGCGTGGATGTGCATGATGACCGGCAAGGACCCGGGCGAACTTGGGGTGTACGGGTTCCGCAACCGAGCCGATCATTCCTACACCGGCCTTGCCCTCGCCACCTCGGCCCGGTTCACCGCTCCCGCGGTATGGGACATCCTGGGCCGGCACGGCCTTTTCTCGGTGCTCCTGGGAATCCCCGGCACCTACCCCCCGAAGCCGGTGCGGGGGCGGCTCGTGTCGGGGTTCCCCGCTCCCGAGGCGGCCACCGACTACACCTACCCCACCTCGCTTGCGGACGACATCCGGCGCTGGATCGGCAGCTACGCGTTCGACGTGCGCGAGTTCCGCACCGAGGACAAGGCCGGCCTCCTCGATCAGGTGCGGACGGCCACCGCGAACCGATTCGCCCTCGCCCGCCGGATGGTCGCCGAGCTCCGGTGGGACTTCTTCGCCATGGTGGAGATGGGCCCGGATCGGGTGCACCACGTGTTTTGGGCCGACCACGATCCCACACACCCGAAGCACGACCCCGGAAGCGCGTTCCGGGACGCGCTGCGCGACTACTACCGGTTCCTGGACCACAAGCTCGGGGAGCTGCTCGCCGGCCTTCCTGCCGGGACCCAGGTGCTCGTCGCCTCCGACCACGGGGCGCAGCCGATGCTCGGGGGGATCGCGGTCAACGAGTGGCTCCTCCAGGAAGGGTACCTCGCGCTCCACGAATACCCGGAGAGGCCGACCCGCATCGAGGCCCTGATCCGCGAAGGCGTTGTGGACTGGTCGCGGACGATCGCCTGGGGCGAGGGCGGCTACTATGGGCGGGTGTTCCTGAACGTGGCCGGACGCGAGCCGGCGGGCGTGGTCCCTCCCGGGCGCTACGAGGAGGTGCGGGCCGAGCTGGCCGAACGCCTGACGGCGCTTCCCGACGAGCACGGATGCCCCCTGGGGACCCGCGTCCTTTACCCGGAGCGGACCTACCGGGCGGTGCGGGGCATCCCGCCGGATCTCATCGTGTACTTCGGGGACCTCGCCTGGCGGTCGCTTGGCACCGTGGGCTGGAACCGGATCCACCTCCACGCCAACGACACCGGCCCCGACGACGCCAACCACGCCCCGTGCGGGATCCTCATCGCCGAACCCAGGTTGGACCTGGAGGAGGAATACGGCATCCTCCATGTGAAGGATCTCATCCTGAGCCGGTTCGGCATTGAGGAGAGGGGATGAACGGGTACAGGACGGTGCGCATCCCTGCGGACCTGGTGCAGGCGATCGAGGCGAACCTGCTCGTGCTCTCCGTCCCATCGGTGGACGAGTACGTGGCGGCGGTGGTGCGGGAGAAGCTGCGGGCGGAGGGGCTCCTCCCCGACCTCACCCCGGACGAGGAGCGGGAGCTCGAGCGGCGCCTGCGCGACCTCGGTTACCTGGACTAGCCGCCCACCGCCCGACGGGCGAACGCCTGGGCCGCGCGGAGGTCGTCCGCGTTCGGCCGGCCCCGGTGGAGGAGGCCGAGGGCGAACCAGTCCCGGCCCGGGCAGGCGAACCGGTCCACGACCTCGATCCCTTTCTCCTGGAGAAGCCGCGAAAGCACGTCGAGCTGCTTGGCCTGGGCGCCGTAGGTCCCGAACACCGCCGCCTTAACCCCAGCCGGGACGGACAGGCGTTGCAGGAACCTCACCATCGCCCGGGATGGCCGGCCCATGTATACCCCATCCCCCACGAACAGGAACCCCGCCTGGGCAAGGTCACAGTGCAGGCTCGTTCGGACGTCCACGAGCTCCCCGCCCACCGCGTGGGCGATGGCGTCGGCCACCTTGCGCGTGTTGCCGGTGCGGGATGCGAAGGCGACCAGTGTCCTATTGGCCATGCTTGGATTATACTGGGCCTATGCGGCTGATCGCCGACCTGCATCTGCACTCGCGCTATTCCCGGGCCACGAGCGGGGACATGGACCTTCCGCACCTCGCCCAGTGGGCGCGATGGAAGGGTCTTCAGGTCCTGGGTACCGGGGACTTCACCCACCCCAAGTGGTTCAAGGAGCTCGCGGCGGGGCTCACCCCGGCTGGGACAGGGATCTACACGTACGGGGGCGTCCATTTCTTGTTCACCACCGAGGTATCGGCGATCTGGTCCCAGGGCGGACGGGTGCGGCGGGTCCACTTCCTGGTGCTCGCCCCAGGGGCCGAGGAGGCAGCGCGCATCAACCGAGAACTGGGGAAGCTCGGGAGCCTCGATGCCGACGGCCGCCCCACGTTCGGCATCTCCGGAGCGAAGCTCATCGAGATCGTGCTCGGAGCCAGTCCCTCCACCGCCGTCATCCCGGCCCACGCCTGGACCCCATGGTACTCGATCTTCGGTGCCCAGTCCGGGTTTGACTCCTTGGAGGAGGGACTTGGCGAGGCCGCCCGGCACGTGTTCGCCATTGAGACCGGGCTCTCCTCGGACCCACCGATGAACTGGCGGCTCTCGGCCCTGGATCGGCTCAGCCTTGTGTCCTTCTCCGACGCCCACTCCCCGTCCCGCCTCGGGCGGGAAGCGTGCGCGTTCGACCTCCCCGAGCCCTCCTATCCCGCCCTGGTCGAGGCGATCCGCGCCAAGGACCGAGGGCGGTTCCTCGGGACGATCGAGTTCTTCCCCGAGGAGGGGAAGTACCACTACGATGGGCACCGGGCGTGTGGGGTGGTGCTTTCTCCGGCTGAGGCGCGGGCCCACGGGGGACGTTGCCCGGTCTGCGGCCGTCCGGTCACGGTGGGGGTGATGCACCGGGTGGAGGAGCTCGCCGATCGGCCCCCTGGGTTCCGCCCGCCGGGGGCGATCCCGTACCGGTCGGTGGTGCCCCTCCAGGAAGTCCTTGCCCAGGTCATCGGGCAGGGGCCGGACACAAAAGGAGTCCAGGACGCCTACCAGCGCCTGGTGGCGCGGTTCGAAAGCGAGCTCAGGATCCTGCTCGACCTTCCGCTGACCGAGCTCGCCGCCGGGGCCCCGCCGCTGGTCGTGCAGGCCATCGCCAAGATGAGGGCGGGCAAGCTCGCGATCCGCCCCGGCTACGATGGGGTGTACGGGGAGGTCAGGATCCTCCTGGACGAGGAGCCCCCGATGCCGTCCCTGTTCGGTCAGCCATGAAGCCCCTCGCCGGGATCCGTGTCCTCGACCTGTCCCGCATCCTGGCTGGGCCGCTGGCGACGATGTGGATGGCCGACCTCGGGGCGGAGGTGATCAAGGTGGAGCGGCCCGGCAGCGGGGATGAGACCCGCCGCTGGGGACCGCCGTTCGTGGCCGGGGAGTCGGCGTACTTCCTCGCCGTGAACCGCGGGAAGCGTGGGATCGCCCTCGACCTGGGCGCGCCGGACGGACAGGTGGCCCTGCGCCGGCTGATCGCCGGAAGCGACGTGCTGGTGCACAACTTCCTCCCGGAGACGGCGGAGCGGGTGGGATTGAGCTACCCCGCGGTGCGGGCGATCAACCCTCGCCTGGTGCACGTGGCGGTGGCCGGGTTCCCGCCCGGGCCGTACCAGGACGAGCCCGGGTTCGACGCCCTGCTCCAGGCCCTGGGCGGGCTGATGGCGATCACTGGCGAGGGGGATCGGCCGGCCAAGGTGGGGGTGGCGATCGTGGACGTGCTCACCGCGTGGGCGGCGCTTTCCGGAACGCTGGCCGCGCTCCTCGAGCGAGCCCGCACCGGAGAAGGGCAGGCGGTGGAGGTGACGCTCACCGAGTGTTCGGCGGCGGCCCTGGCCAACGTGGCCCAGGCGTTCCTCCTCACCGGCGAGGAACCGCAGCGGCTGGGAACCGCGCATCCCCACATCGTCCCCTACCAAGCGTTCCCGGCGGGGGACGGCCTCCTGATGGTGGCGGTGGGCACGGACGACCAGTTCCGCGCTCTGTGTGCGGCCGTCGGCCGGCCCGAGCTCGCGGGGGACCCCCGGTTCGCCACGAACCCCGACCGGGTGAAGAACCGGGACGCGCTCGTCTCCGTGCTGAAGGCCGTGTTCCGCCAGAGGCCACGGGCGGAGTGGATCGCCCGCCTCAAGGCGGCCGGGGTCCCGGCCGGGCCGGTGAACTCGCTTTCCGAGTTGTTCGGCGACCCCGGGCTCGTCGGGCGGATCCTGGTGGAGGTGGACCATCCCGCGATCGGCCGCTACACGAGCGTGGCCTGCCCGCTGCCCCAGGCCTGGCCGCCCAATCTGCTTCCTCCACCCCGCCTCGGGGAGCACACTTCCGAGGTCCTCGCCGCGGTCGGGATGCCCTGAACACCCCCGTCGTCCGCTCCCCTCGTGGGAGATGGCCTTATCCCATTCCTCTTGTCCCTTCGAGGGAGAGGGCATGGTGAGGAGGACCAGGAGCAGCGGATTTCTCTTCCCGGCCGTCGGCAGTTAGAATCCAACCTGGGAGGTTGCCCATGCCGAGGGGACGAAAAAGTCGCCCACCCGAGGACCGAGGAGGGGCCGGGGCAACCCTGGGGTTCGAGCGGATGCTCTGGCAAGCCGCCGATGCGCTGCGCGGGAGCATGGACGCCGCGGAGTACAAGCACGTCGTCTTAGGCCTCCTTTTCCTGAAGTACATCTCCGACGCCTTCGAGGAGCAGCGAGCCAAGCTCGAAGCCCAGCTCGCGGAAGGCGCCGACCCCGAGGACCCCGACGAGTACCGCGCCCAGAACGTGTTCTGGGTGCCATCCGAGGCCCGCTGGGTGCGCCTCCAAGCCTACGCCCGCCAGTCCACCATCGGGCAGGTCGTGGACGAGGCAATGCAAGCCGTCGAGCGCGACAACCCCTCCCTCAAGGGGGTGCTCCCCAAGGACTACGCCCGCCCGGCGCTGGACAAGACCCGCCTGGGCCAGCTCATCGATCTCATCACCAACATTGCTGTGGGGAACGCGGACGCCCGTTCGCGCGACGTCCTCGGCCGGGTCTACGAGTACTTCCTCGGCCAGTTCGCGAGCGCCGAAGGCAAGAAGGGCGGCGAGTTCTACACACCCAGGTGCGTGGTGCGCCTGCTGGTGGAGATGCTAGAGCCCCTCCAGGGCCGGGTGTACGACCCCTGCTGCGGGTCTTCCGGCATGTTCGTGCAGTCCGTGGAATTCATCGGGGCGCACGCCACGGGGAACGGGAATGGCGGCCGCGCCCTGGCTCAAATCAGCATCTACGGCCAGGAGCTCAACTACACCACCTGGCGCCTGGCCAAGATGAACCTCATGATCTGGGACTCTGAGCGCATTCTCGGTGGACCGTACCGTTGGACCGGTCGTGCAACAGCGAGTGCAGATCTGGGAGGTTGCGGATCGTGATGGATTGTCAGACTCTCGAGACCTGGCTCTGGGATGCGGCGTGCGCCATCCGTGGGCCGGTGGATGCACCCAAATTCAAGGACTATATCCTGCCTCTGGTTTTCCTGAAGCGTCTGTCGGACGTGTTCGAGGACGAGCTCGCACACCTGGGGAAGGAGTTCGGTGATGGCGCACAGGCCGAGAAACTCGTCGAGAGCGACCACAAATTGGTTCGGTTTTACATTCCACGCGAAGCCCGCTGGCCAGCGGTCGCGCGCGTGACGACAGGACTGGGCCAGTATCTTACCGACGCGGTTCGAGCCATCG
>JACIWI010000004.1 GCA_014361055.1 Candidatus Bipolaricaulota bacterium | reverse complement strand
CACGCTGTGGCAGTCGAAGCAGATCCCGCCCAAGGGCCAGAACGTGGCGTTCTACGTGAACCCGGTTGTGGACGAGCTCTACGACAAGATCCTCGCCGAGCTCGATGAGGGGAAGCGCCGGGAGCTGTACGTGGGGATCGTCGAGCAGTGGACGAAGGACATCCCTTCCATCCCCCTCTACTTCCGCGCCGATCCTTATGTGCACAAGGCGAACATCGTCGGCATCAAGCCCACGGGCACAGCGGATCCGGTGGCGTGGAACGTGTGGGAGTGGGACCGGAAGTAAGATCCGTCGCGGCTGGAGCCAGGGGGGGCAAGCTGCCCCCCCTGGCTGTGTCCTGAGAGGCTGGACTCCGAAGAGGGAGAGGACGCGATGATCGGGTATACCGTGCGGCGGATCGGGCAGAACCTCCTCGTGGTGTTGCTGGTCACCTTCACCACGTTCTTCCTCGTCAGTCAGATGCCGGGTAACCCCTTGGACCAGCTGCTCATGAACCCCGAGATCACCCCCGAGCAGGTGGCGAACCTCAAGCGCATCTGGGGCATGGACCAGAACTTTGCCGTCCGGTACGTGGGCTGGCTTGGGGAGTTAGTGCGCGGGGAGCTCGGGTACTCGTTCCGGTTTCGGCTGCCGGTGAGCGAACTTCTGGCCCTTCGGCTCCCCAACACGTTGATCCTGATGGGCGCATCTATGCTCCTTGCCATGTCCCTTGCCTTGCCGATCGGGGTTTACTCGGCGGTGCGGCAGTATTCGCTGCTCGATTACGTGGGGACGGGGTTCGCCTTCTTCGGCCTCTCCGTGCCCAACCATTGGCTGGGGTTGATCCTGATCGTCCTGTTTTCCCTGCATTGGAGGATCCTGCCCTCGGCGGGATTCCGCAGCTTGACCCTACCCCCCACCGTGTGGGGGGTGGTCCTGGATCGCCTGAAGTACCTGATCCTCCCGATGATCACCATCGGGATCTCTTCCATGGCGGGATGGATGCGGTACACGCGCTCATCGATGTTGGAGGTGCTTCGTCAGGACTACACTCAGACCGCCCGCAGCAAGGGCCTCGCCGAGCGCCGGGTGATCCTGGTGCACGCGTTGCGCAATGCGCTCATCCCGGTGCTGACCATCTTCTTCATGGCCATTCCGGGGCTGTTCTCCGGGGCCATCATCACCGAGGCCGTGTTCGCCTACCCGGGGATGGGGCGCCTGTATTGGGAGGCGCTTCTGTCCAAGGACCTGCCGGTCGTATCCATCACCTTCCTCATCATCGCGCTGCTCGTGGCGTTCTGTAACCTCGCAGCGGACTTGATGTATGCCGTGGTCGATCCTCGCGTGCGCTACGAATGAAGGAGCCCCGTGTGAGAGCTGCTCGGTCACAAAGTGAGTTCGTGATCGTGTTTCGCCGGCTTCTCCGACATAGGCTAGCGATTTTGGGGGGGGCGGTGTTTCTGGGCTTTGGACTCATGGCAGCCTTGGCCCCGTGGATCGCACCGGAGGGTCCCAACGACATCAACATCACGCGGCGGTTCAGGGAGCCCTCGCCGAGCCATCCCCTGGGGACCGACGAACTCGGGCGGGATGTCCTGTCGCGCATCATGTACGGTGGGCGCATCTCCATTGCGTTGGGGCTGGTGGTGGCCCTGACTGGGGCCACCGTGGGGGGGCTCATCGGGGCGATGTCCGGTTATTTCGGGGGGGTGCTGGACTCCCTGTTCATGAGGCTGGTGGACTTCATGTTGGCGATCCCCACGCTACCTATCATGATGATCTTGTCGGCCATCATTGGCCAGGGCTTCTGGCAAATGGTGTTCGTGTTGGTGATCTTTGGGTGGATCGGGATCGCACGGATCGTGCGCGGGGTGGTGCTGTCGCTTCGGGAACAGGACTTCATCGCCGCCGCACGCGCGGTGGGAGCGAGCCGTTCCCGGATCATCTTGAGGCATGTGCTGCCCAACGTGATGGCCCCGATCATCGTCGCTGCCACCCTGGGCGTGGCCAGTGCCATCCTCTCCGAATCCGTGTTGAGCTACCTGGGCCTGGGGATCCCTCCGAATGTGCCCAGTTGGGGGAACATGCTCATGAAGGCCCGGGACTATTTCCTGCGGCTTCCCATCCTGGTGGTGTGGCCGGGGTTGTGCATCTTCCTCACCACGTTGTCCGTCAACTTCCTGGGGGATGGCCTGCGCGACGCCATCGACCCCAGGCTGCGTGGCCGGTGAGTTCCCCACGCGGACACGTTCGTATCCTCGGGGGCTGCGCCCACCCATGGCATGGATAGGCCCACGGCGGGTCTGGCATGTGGTGCTGGGGATCATCCTCCTCGTGGCGGGTCTGTTCACCTACACCTACGTGGGGTACATGCGGGCCAAGGGCGCCCTCGTCGTGGAAACATGGCCCGTCGGGGCGGCCGTGTACTTGGATGGGGAGTACCGGGGCACCACGCCTCTTCGGGTGGGGCGCATCAACGTGGGGGTGATTGAGGTACGGCTGGTCCTCGCCGGCTACGAAGAGGCCAACGTGAAACTGGCATTCACCGTGGGACAACAGCGCCACCTCCGGGTAGTGCTGTCCGACCAGCGCGTCGAGGTGACCTGGCCTCTTGAGGTGACGTCGCCCCTGATCGGGATTCAGGAGCCGCGGCCGGGACGGGTGATCGTGACCTCGGCGGACGGTGGAGTGACCGCTCTGAACTGGCGCGGTGAGCGCCTGTGGCAATTCTTCCTCGGGGAGACGGTGGTTCACCCACCCAGCCCAGGCGCATCGGTGGTGGTGGGAGGATTGTACGGGCGAGCGGCAGCGATCGATGTCGAATCAGGGCGCCTTCTGTGGGAGGCCAGCTGGCCCTCTGGGACTCGGGTCGTGGGCCCGGGCGCGGGGGAGGTGGTGGTGCTGACCAAAGATGGACGGGTATTTGGGGTCGCGACCACCGACGGGGCGATCCGCTGGCAAGCGGCGGCAATCGACCTCCGCTGGGGGCAACGTCGCGGGGTGTTCTACACCCGAGCCGGGGAGTTCTACCAGGGCGATGAGGATGGGTTGGCCCTGGTGGCACGCCTGCCGGACGGCACGGTCTTGGGACGGTTGGCGATGGTGGGTGACGACGTGGTGGTCATGGAAAAGGGCGAGGGGCTCCGTGCCGTTTCGCTCTCCGATCATGGTCTGCGATGGACTGCACCCGTAGAGGGCACGGTGACGATGCTTCAGGCGCTGGGCGACCATGTGGTGGTAGGCACGGAGGACGGGAACGTGCTGGTGTACAGCGGTGACAGCGGCGAACTGCGCTGGCGTGCGGAGCTGGGATCGTCCCCAACAGCGGCGGCCATCGTTGGGGGCAAGATCCTCGTTGGAAGCGTACAACACGGGGTATACGCGTTCACCGCCGGTGGCGACCTGGTAGGGAGGAAGGCGTTTCCTGGGGCGGTGGTGGGGATGGTGGTGTCGGAGGACCAGGCCCTGGTCGCGGTTGGCGTCCGGGATCGTGGCGTGGCCCTGTTGCGTGTGCCACCCTGGTGGTGAACGGACGAGGCATGGGTGGCTCAGGGACCTGGAGGTACGGATTCTGTGGGCGCCTCATCTCCGTTCGGGTACGGGACACCCGGCGCGGCCCCCGGGAGGTGGTGGAGCACCCGGGGGCGGTGGCGGTGGTGGTACGGGATCGGGTGGGACGCCTCCTCCTTGTCCGCCAGCACCGGGAAGGGGCGGGGAAGCCCCTCTGGGAGATCCCCGCCGGAACCCTTGAGCCCGGGGAGAGGCCGCTCGCCGCGGCCAGGCGGGAGCTCCTCGAGGAAACGGGGCTTTCCGCCCGGCAGTGGCGGTTCCTGGGCCTGATCTACCCCACCCCTGGGTATTCCACGGAGAGGATCTTCCTGTTCTTGGCCCAGGGGGTGGAAGGGACCCCAGTGGCCCGGGCGGAGGTCGCGGACGTGCGGTTCTTCTCCCTGGAGGAGGTGCGGAGGCTCGCCCGGGCCGGCCAAGGGGATGGGAAGACCCTAGCCGTCCTGGCCCTCCTCTAGCTTGGGGACCCGCACCCCACGCTCCCGGGCCACGCGGATCGCCGCCTCGTAGCCGGCATCGGCGTGGCGGGCCACCCCCAGGCCGGGGTCCACGGTGAGGACCCGCTCCAGGCGCCGATCGGCCGCCTTCGTCCCGTCGGCCACGATCACCATCCCGGCGTGGATGCTCTTTCCGATCCCCACCCCGCCCCCGTGGTGCACCGCGACCCAGGTCGCCCCAGAGATAGCGTTGAGGAGGGCATTCAAAATCGGCCAATCGGCGATGGCGTCCGAACCATCCTTCATCCCTTCCGTCTCCCGATAGGGCGAGGCCACGGAACCCGAGTCCAGGTGGTCCCGGCCGATCACGATGGGGGCCTGAACCTCCCCGCGGCGGACGAGCTCGTTGAAGCGGAGGCCGGCCTCGGCCCGCTCCCCGTAGCCAAGCCAGCAGATCCGGGCCGGCAGCCCCTGGAACCTGACCTTGGCCTCGGCCTTCTCGATCCACCGCCGCAGCGCCTGGTCTTCGGGGAAGAGCTCGAGGATGGCCCGGTCCGTGCGCAGGATGTCCCGGGGATCCCCGGACAGGGCCACCCACCGGAACGGGCCCTTCCCCGCGCAGAACATGGGGCGGATGTAGGCCTGGACGAACCCGGGGAAGGAGAAGGCCACCGCGTGGGGGAGGCCGCCCCGCTCGGCCTGGGCCCGGATGGCGTTCCCGTAGTCGAAGGCCACCGCGCCCGCTTCCTTCATCTCCGCCATCGCCCGCACGTGGCGGACCATGGACTGGCAGGAAAGCTCGATGTACGCTCTCGGATCCCGCTTGCGAAGCCGGAGCGCCTCCTCATAGCTCATCCCCCCGGGCACATACCCGTGGAGCTCATCGTGGGCCGCGGTCTGGTCGGTGACCACGTCCGGGATGATCCCCCGGCGGAGGAATTCGGGGTAGACGTCGGCCGCGTTTCCGAGGAGGCCGATGGAGATGGGCTCGCCCCGCTTCTTGTGGGCCAGGGCGAGCTCCAGGGCCTCATCCAGGGAGGCGGTCCAGGCCTCGAGCTGCCCGAGGGCCAGCCTCCGCTGGATCTTCTCGGGGTTGACCTCCACGATGATCCCCACGCCCTCATTCATGGTGATGGCCAGAGGTTGGGCCCCGCCCATCTCCCCCAAGCCCGCGGTGAGCACGAGCTTCCCCCGTAGGGTCCCGGCAAAGTGCTGGCGGGCGCACTCGGCCAAGGTCTCGTAGGTGCCTTGGAGGATCCCTTGCGTCCCAATGTAGATCCAGCTCCCGGCCGTCATCTGCCCGTACATGGTGAGGCCCAACCGCTCGAGTTGCCGGAACTTCTCCCAGGTGGCCCACTCCGGGACGAGCATGGCGTTGACGATGAGAACCCGGGGGGCATCCTCATGGGTCCGGAACACCGCCACCGCCCGGCCGGACTGGACGACCAGGGTTTCGTCGCCCCCCAGCTCCTTGAGGCAGCGGACGATGAGGTCGAAGTCCTCCCAGGAGCGGGCGGCCTTGCCCGTGCCCCCGTACACGATGAGGTGGGCAGGGTCCCCGGCCACCTCGGGGTCGAGGTTGTTCATGAGCATCCTGAGGGCCGCTTCCTGAAGCCACCCCTTGCACGTGAGCTTGGTGCCCCGTGGGGCCCGTACCGTCCGCGCCGCCGTGATGTCCGCCATCGTTTCCCGGTGAATCTTAGGCCAGGGACGGGGCATGGTAAAGGGAGCCCGGGTGGAGGGTCTGGCAGCGGGAGAGGGGAACCGGGTAGAATGGCCCACTTCACCGGGAGGTGGAACACGATGAGACGGACAACGGCGCTTGTGGGGCTGATCGTGTTGGGCCTTGCGTTCTTGCCAGCGTGGGCGGAGGAGACAGCCGCGCCGCCGACCAAGCTAGGGGTAGGCGGGAGTTTCATGGCCGGTTCTCCGGTGTTCGACATATTCGCCCAGATCCCGGTTGGCGAGAGCCAAGGCATCCGGTTCACCCTGTCCACGATGTTCGCCGCCGCCGGCTTTTACGCGTTCGTGGCCGATGGGGCGTTTCTGATCACCCTTCCACTCGAGGGATTCCACCCCTACTTTGGTGGGGGCGGTGGGGCGTTCATGGTGATCGATCCGGTAGGCAACGTGATCGGTGCGTTCACCGTGAACGGACTGGGCGGCGCGTTCTGGCCCCTCGGCGAGGGGTTTGGCTTGTACGCGCAGATTCGGTTCCTGGGGGTTCTCTTGCCCGCCGGGTTCCAGGGGAACCTAGCTCCCGGCCTGGGCCTGTACGTGAGCTTCTAGGTCGAACGATCCGTCTTGCCGGGGCGGGCAGCTGCTCGCCCCGTGCTGTTCTTCACGACCCTCTCCATTTCGCCCGGCGCTCGCCGTGACGTCCCTCGGTCATGGGCATGACGTCCTTCCTCCTCCGCGGGATCGGTCCTACGCTGGCTGCGATGAGGGGTGAACGATGAAGGCGATGCTGGGGCCGCTTCTGGTGCTCGGGATGCTCCTCGGTCTCTCCATCCTCCTTGCCATTCCGTCCGCCTCTCCTCCGGAATTGGCGGGCTGGCAGGCCCTATGGCGGGCGCAGGAAGGCCTTCCCGGGACGCTCCCTGAGCTGGAGGCGCTGGCCGTCCGGGAGGACGGGGTGGGCTGGCAGGCCCGGGTCCTCGCGGGCCGGACCCACGCGGCTGCTGGAAACTACCAGGCCGCGGTCGTGCACTTCCGCATCGCCCTGGCGCTGCGCGCCACCTCCGACCTGCGGCAGGAGCTCGCCCTGGCCCTGGAGGGGGCTGGCCGTCCGCAAGAGGCCTTGGCGGAATGGGAACGCCTCCTTCCCCGTCGGGAGGCGGTCCAGGCGGTGATCCGCCTCGAGCACGATCCGGTACAGGCGGCGTCGCTGCTGAACGGGGCCGGCCAGTACGCCGATGCCCTGGCGCTGGTGGTCCCGCTCACCGGGACCCGGGCGGCGCTGGAGCGGGCGCGGGCTCTGGCCGGCCTCGGGCGGGTCAAGGAGGCGGTGGTCGAGTACGAGCGGTACCTCGCGGCCTCGTCCGGGGACACCGGGGTTCGGCTCGCCTACGGGCAGGCGCTGGAGCGGGCCGGGGAGGCGGAGCGGGCCCTGGCGGTGTACCGGGCCTTGGGCGCGGCCGGGGCCTACTCCGTCGGCCGGCTCCTGGAAGCGATGGGTCGGATGGAGGAGGCGATCGCCGCCTACCGCGCATCCGCCGACCCCGAGGCCCGGTGGCGGGCGGCCCGGCTCCTGGAGGCCGCGGGCCGGGAAGGGGAGGCACTTGCCCTGTACCGGGAGCTCGCCCAAGGGACGCACCGCGTCCGCGACGATGCTGCCCTGCGCGCCTACCTCCTCTACCGTCGTCGCGGCGAGGCGGAAAAGGCCGCGGACATGGCGAAGCTCCTCCCGTCCGCGTTCACCTGGCTCCTCGGGGCCTACCGCCCCCCGCCGGTCCCCACCCTTGCCCCCGACCCTCCCCACACCACCCCTCAGGCGGTGCGGGTGGCGGACGCCCTGGTCCGCCATCTCCCGGGGAAGGAGGGCGAGGCCTGGGCCCGGGTGGAGCTGGAGGTGGCCCTGAAAAGGGCGCCCGTCGCGGACAAGCTCGCCATCGGAGAGTGGTTCTATGCCCAAGGGGACTGGCGCTCTGCCTTCCGGATCGGATCCGAAGTCCTGGCCGTGCACCCCTGCCCACGGGGCTATCGCCTCGCCTATCCTTTGGCCCACTGGGACACGGTACAGCGATGGGCCAGTGCGTACGGGGTGGACCCGCTCCTTGTGCTCGCCGTGATGCGCGAGGAAAGCGGGTTTTCTCTCTCTGCCGTCTCCTCGTCCGACGCCCGGGGCCTGATGCAGCTCCTCCCATCCACCGCCCGGTGGATCGCGGAGGAAAAGCTCAAGGGCACGTACCGCGAAGCAGACCTGTTCCAGCCTGAGGTCAACATCCAGCTCGGCACGTGGTACCTCGGCCATCTCCTTGGTCAGTTCGGGGGAGACGTGGCCAAGGCAGTGGCCGCGTACAACGGCGGGCCGGGGAACGTCCAGCGGTGGACCGCCGCGGGGCTCTCCCCGGCTGACCTCCCCGGGGCCCTTGTGTCCAGCGAGACCCGGGAGTACCTGGCCAAGGTCCTCCAGTCCTGGCTTGTGTACCGGTGGCTCTATTCCCCCTGAGCGGGGTCCATCGCGACCGCTGGCCCGGAGGCGGGGGCCGGGATGAGGACGGCGGGGGTGGGGGCAAGGACCACCGCTCCGGCGGGCACGTCCGTCCGCACCACTGCCCCGGCCCCGATCTTAGCCCCCCGTCCCACCCGGATCGGCCCCAAGAGCACCGCCTCCGCCCCGATCACGACCCCGTCCTCGATCGTGGGGTGGCGCTTGCCCCGGCGGTGGGCAGTGGCCCCGATGACCACCCCGGAATAGAGGTGCACGTCATTTCCGATCTCCGCGGTCTCCCCGATGACCACCCCCATCCCGTGATCGATCGTCACCCGCCGGCCAAGACGGGCCCCGGGATGGATCTCCACCCCAGTGGCCCACCGGGTGAGGTGGGCAAGGAGCCGGGCCAAAAGCTTCACCCCATGTTGCCACAGCCAGTGGTTCACCCGGTGCATCCACACCGCGTGGAGGCCGGGGTAGCACAACAGGACCTCCAGGGGATGCCGGGCCGCCGGGTCCCGGGCCATCATCGCCCGGATGTCCTCCCCCATGCCCCTAAACATCGGGACCCCCGAACAGGTCGGTGGACAGATACCGCTCCCCGGTGTCGGGGAGGATCACCACCAGGGTCTTCCCCGCGGCCTCCGGCCGGGCCGCCACCCGCAGCGCCGCGCTCAGCGCCGCCCCGGACGAGATCCCGGCCAGGATCCCCTCTTCCCGGGCGAGTCTCCGGGCCCCCTCCTCCGCCTCCTCCTCGGTCACGGTCAGGACCTCATCGATGACCGTGCGGTCCAGGATGGGCGGCACGAATCCCGCCCCGATCCCCTGAATCCGGTGGCGCCCCGGGACTCCACCGGACAGGACTGGAGACCCGGCCGGCTCCACCCCCACCACGTGCACCCCGGGCTTCCGCCGCTTGAGGACCCGGCCCACCCCGGTGATCGTCCCCCCGGTGCCGATTCCGGCCACGAAGATGTCCACCTTCCCTTCGGTATCCCCCCAGATCTCCTCGGCCGTGGTCTCCTCGTGGATGCGGGGGTTGGCGAGGTTGGCGAACTGGTTGGGCATGAACGCGCCCAACTGGCGCACGAGTTCCTCGGCCTTCGCCACCGCCCCCGCCATCCCCTCCTTCCCCGGGGTGAACACCACCTCTGCCCCGAGGGCCCGGAGGATGCGTGACCGTTCCGGGGACATCGTGTCGGGCATGGTGAGGACGAGGCGGTACCCGCGCAGCGCGCACACGAACGCCAGGCCAATCCCGGTGTTGCCGGAGGTGGGCTCCACCAAGATGCCTCCCGGACCGAGCAGCCCCCGCTCCTCGGCGTCGCGGACCATCGCCCACGCGATCCGGTCCTTGACGCTCCCGAGTGGGTTCCGCATCTCGAGCTTCCCCAGGAGCTCCCCGGGGAGACCGCGCCCGATCCGGCTCAGGCGCACGAGCGGCGTCGCCCCGATGAGGTCGATCAGGCTACTGGCAACGCGCATCCGGACCTCCTTCGGAGGCGAAGGGCGAGCCAGTGAATCGGGTGGGAACCTGGGAAGGCCTCTGGGGATCAGCTGGCAGCCGGGGTGGAGGTGGGGCAACAAAGGCGATCACCCATGACCGCGATGTTCGTCCTCTGCATACCTGTCACCCCCTGGTTGGATGAAATGTTGGAGGAACATACCGCGCCGCCGCCCCGCGGTCAACTCCCGGCAGGTAGCCGGCCGCGTTCGAGGTTAGAATGGACCTTAAGATCCGGCTTTTCCGGCCTCCGGAAGGAGGGGACATGACGAACGGGTACATGCTGAAGGTGGAGCACCTGTGGCTCGAACGCGATGGGGTTACCATCCTCCGCGACGTTAACCTGACCGTGGCCCCGGCCCAGGTGTTCGGGCTCCTCGGCCGCAATGGGTGCGGGAAGTCGACCCTGGCCTACACCCTGATGGGCTGTGGCGGCTATGCCCCATCGTCCGGACGGATCCTGTTCGACGGCCAGGACATCACCCAACTTTCCGTCACCGAGCGGGCCCGGCTCGGGATGACCCTGGCCTGGCAGGATCCGGCCCGGTTCGAGGGAATCAAGGTCAAGGACTACCTGGCCCTGGGGATGAGGGAGCCGTCCCGGGCGGAGATGGAGGAAGCCCTGACCGCGGCAGGACTCTCCCCCTTTACCTACATGGAGCGGGCGGTGAACGATGTGCTCTCCGGCGGGGAGCGGAAGCGGATCGAGCTCGCCGCGGTGTACGCGATGCGGCCTAGGCTCGCGATCTTGGACGAGCCCGACTCCGGGATCGACGTCCTCTCCCTCGACGCCATCGGCCGCCTCATCCGCGGGCTGGCCGCCCAGGGCACCGCGGTCCTCCTCATCACCCACCGCGACGAGATGGTGCCGGTGGCCGACGTGGCGGCGTTGATGTGCCAAGGGGAGATCCTCGAGGTGGGCGATCCCCAAACGGTGCGCGACTACTACGCCCGGCGTTGCCAGCCGTGCGAGGCAGGCCAGAAGATGCCGTGAGCGACTTCGACGCGATCCTCAAGGCGTACGAGCGGTCCGGGGGGAACCCGCACTTCCTGCGCTCCTCGAAGGTGGTGAGCATGGTGGTGAGCGGGAACCGGGTGCTGGGGGCGAACGAGGTGTGCGGGGTTCACCTCTTCGCCGAGGAACTCCCCGACGGGGTCCGGGCGCGGATCGTGGTCGAGCCGGGGGTGAAACTTCCCACTCCGGCCCACCTCTGTTTCGGAGTGATCCCCAACGAGGGGGTCCAACGGATCCTCCCCGTGTTCGAGATCGGGGCCGGGGCGGCGGTGGAGTTCGTGGCCCACTGCACGTTCCCCAACGCGGAGCGGGTGGTGCACCTGATGGAAGGGGAGATCCACGTGGGCCGCGGCGCGTCCATGGCCTACCGCGAGACCCACTACCACGGCGAGGTCGGGGGGGCCGAGGTGGCGCCCAAGGCCCAGGTGACGGTGGACGAGGGCGGCCGGTACACGGGAGAGTTCGTGCTCACCTCGGGCCGGGTGGGGGTGCTCCGGTTCGACTACGTGGTGAACGTAGCCGCCCGGGGCGTGGCCGAACTCGTCACCAAGGCCTACGGGTACGGCGACGATCAGATCGTGGTCCAGGAGACGATCCGTTTGGGCGGGGAGGGGGCGCGGGGCCTGGTCAAGGCCCGCATCGCCGTGCGCGACCGGGCCACAAGCCAGGTCATCGGCACCACCGAAGGAAACGCCCCACTGGCCCGCGGCCACGTGGACTGCGTGGAGATCGTGCGCGACCAAGCGGTGGCGAGCGCGATCCCGGTGGTCAAGGTCACCGATCCTCGCGCCTACGTGACCCACGAGGCGGCGATCGGCACCGTCGACAAGAAGGAACTGGAGACCCTGATGGCCCGGGGCCTCGATGAGGAGCGGGCGGTGGACGTGATCATCCGGGGGATGCTCCAGTAGCATGGGCGCTGCGGTGGAGAGCAGGGCGGGGCCAACCCCAGGCATGGAGCACCGGCTCGCGATCGCCCTCGTCCTGACCGGCCTCGTGTGCGCCGCAGAGGTGGTGGGCGGGCTCCTCACCGGCAGCCTGGCCCTCCTCTCCGACGCCGCGCACGTTTTCCTCGATGCGTTCGCCCTGGCCCTGAGCTACGCCGCCCTGCGGCTGGCGGCCCGCCCTCCGGACGACCGGCACACCTACGGGTTCCACCGCCTCCAGGTGCTGGCGGCGTTGGTCAACGGGGCGACGCTCGTAGTGGTGGCACTGGGGATCTTCCGCGAGGCGTGGGGCCGGCTGCGGGAGCCGGTCTTGGTCCTGGCCGGGCCGATGCTCGCCGTGGCCGCGGCCGGCTTGGCCGCCAACCTGGCCGTGGCTTGGATGCTGCGCAAGCACGAGAAACACGATCTGAACCTGCACAGCGCCTTTCTGCATGTGCTCGGGGATATCCTCGGCTCGGTGGGAGCGATCGCCGCCGGGGCGGTGATCCTGGCCACCGGGTGGACCCCGGCCGACGCCCTGGTGAGCCTGCTGATCGGGGCGGTGATCCTGGTCGGGGCATGGCGGGTCCTGCGGCGGTCGGTGCACATCCTGGCCGAAGGGGTGCCGGAGGGCCTGTCGGCGGCGGCGGTGGGAGCAGCGATGGCCCAGGTGCCCGGGGTGGCCGAGGTCCACGACCTCCACGTGTGGGCGGTGGGACCGGGGTACGCCGCCCTGAGCGCCCACGTTGTGCTCGCCGACCAAACCCTAAGCGAGACCCAGGCGGTGATGCAGGAGCTGAAGCGAGTTCTGGCGGATGAGTTCGGGATCCAGCACACCACGATCCAGTTCGAGTGCGCAAGCTGCGGCCAGGGAAGGCTGGCCTGCCTCGGCCCTGGCGGCCACCCACGGTGATCCGTCCGGTCCAGGTGGCCAACCCCACAACGATGGGCCACTCTTTGCAAAAGACCCATCGGCGGTTAGACTTGCCGCATTCGCGTGGGGCGAATCCATGCCGGGCTTCCATCCGGGACGGCTCAGCGCGTACAAGGGGGCGAGAACGGACGAAGTACGGCAACCAGGCATGGTCGGATGGGCGGTTCCCCATGAAATGGCTTCGAGGAAGGGAGGGAGGAATGGCACGTAGATCATGGGTGGTGGTTCTTGCGCTTCTCGGTTTGAGCTTGCTGTCCGCGGTGGCCCTTGGCGCGCGACAGGGCGGCGTGTTGCGGATTAGGGCCATGGACCTCCAGAACATCGACCCAATGAAACTGCTCGGGCGCAACGACGACATCCACGTGGCCAGCCAGATCTTCGACTCGCTGGTGATCTTGGGTAAGGACGACTTCCTGCCTAAGCCCGAGCTGGCTACGAGCTGGGAGCTGGTGGACGACACGACCTGGATCTTCCACCTGCGCGAGGGGGCGATGTTCCAGGACGACAACGAGGTGTTCCCTAAGGGGCAGGCCCGGGAGGTGGTGGCCGACGATGTGGTGTACTCCATCCAGCGGGCCAAGGAGTTGGCCCCGAACCTCAACCTGGCGAGCATCACCAGCGTCCGCGCCATCGATCGGTACACGGTGGAGGTGAAGACCAGCGTCCCCGAGCCCCTCCTGCTCGATGTGAACCGGCTGAGCAGTGTGATGATCGTCCCGCGGGAGGCGGTGGAGAAGCTGGGGGAGGCGTTCGCCACCCGTCCGGTGGGCTCGGGGCCGTTCAAGCTCGTCAGCTTCGTCCCCGGCGAGGAAGCCATCCTCAAGCGGAACGAGGCCTATTGGCTGCCGGTGAACCTGGACGAGGTCCACTTCATCGTCATCCCCGATCCGTCGGCGGCGGTCATCGCCCTGGAGGCGGGGGAGATCGATGTCATCCCCTATGGTCCCGCCGATGAAGGTCCGCGCCTTGTCCAGCAGGGGTTCCAACTGTCCAAGCGCGGTGGCTCGTTCCGCGGCCTTGGGTTCAACGTCACTGCTGCTCCGTTCGACGACTGGCGCGTGCGAGAGGGTATTTCCCGGTTGCTGGACGTGGACTCCGCGTGGCAGGCGGTGATCCCCGCCGGGTTTGGCGAGCGGGCGTATGGACAGGTGCCACCGTGGGTGCCGTTCGGCTACGATCCGGAGGGCCTCAAGGACCTGGACGTCTACGACCCTGAAGGCGGGCTGAGGCTGCTGGCCGAGGCCGGCTGGGCCGACCACGACGGCGACGGCTTCCTGGACAAGGATGGCAAGCGGCTCGTGGTGGAAGTCAAAACGTTCCCCGGGGCCCAGGTGCGCGTGATCACGATCCTGGTGACCCAACTCAAGCAGCAGGGGATCGATGCGCGCATCCTCCAGCTCGACGTGTCGGCGTGGGTGGACGACCTGCTCTCCGGGCGGACCACGGTGTTCTTCGACTTCAGCTACGCCGGCTCCACCGGTCTGTACTCCATGTTCCACAGCTCGATGATCGGCAAGAGCAACACCCACTTCTACCGGAACGCCAACGTGGACGACCTGCTCGATCGGGCTTCCCGCTCCATGGACTACGACGAGCGGAGCCAGCTGTGGAAGCAGGCCCAGCGGCAGGTGATCGAGGATCGGGTCATCATCCCGCTCTACTTCGAGTGGACGACGAACTACGTCAGCCCGCGGGTGCAGGAGTGGGTTTCCCCGTGGGGCGGCCTGCAGATCGTCAGCATTGAGAACAACGTCTGGCTGAAGTAAGGTCGCCAAGACGAGGGGGCGGCGTTCAGCGGTCGCCGCCCCCCGTTTCGTTCATGGGTTGAAATATGAGTGCGTACTTAATACGGCGGCTCTTGATCTCAATCCCAGTGGTGCTCGGGGTCACGTTCATCGTGTTCGCTTTGGTGAGCCTGGCCCCAGGGGACCCGATCAACCTGCTGCTCGCCAGCGAGAAGGTGACCCCGGAGATGGCGGAGAGGGTCAGGGAATACTATGGGCTCGATAAACCATGGTACTCGCAATACGCCACCTACCTTGGACATCTCCTGCGTGGAGACATGGGCTACTCCATCACCACGCGCACCCCGGTGAGCCAGAGCATCAAGCGGTGCTTGCCCAACACGCTGCAGCTTACGGCGGCGAGCATGATCGTGGCCCTACTCATCGCCATCCCGGTAGGTGTCCTCAGCGCCACGCACCGCAACTCCTTCTTGGACTACGTCTCGCTTACCGGGTCCATGCTCGGCGTGTCCATGCCCAACTTCTGGCTGGGCCTGCTGCTCCTGCTGTTGCTCGGACTCCAGTTTAAGGTGCTACCCATTTGGGGCATTGGCCGGCTCAGCCGGGGCCTGTGGGACGTGATCAGCCACCTGATCATGCCCTCGCTCACCCTGGGCACGAGCCTGGCCGGACTGCTCACCCGGCTTACCCGGTCCAGCGTCCTCGAGGTGCTATCCCAGGACTACATCTCTACCGCCCGGGCCAAGGGGCTGGCCGAGTGGGCGGTGCGCTACCGGCACGCGCTGCGCAACGCGATCATCCCCGTCCTCACCGCCGCAGGCCTGCAGTTCGGCGCGCTCCTCGGTGGGGCGGTGATCGTGGAGACGATCTTCGCCTGGCCGGGGATGGGGCGGCTGGCGTACGGGGCGATCCAGCAGCGGGACCTGCCGATGATCCAGGGGACGACCCTGGTGTTCGCCATCTGCTTCATCGCCGTCACCCTGCTCGTGGATGTGCTCTACGTGTTCATCGACCCAAGAATCCGCTATGACTGAGGCGACCAACGGAGAACGGACGGAGCGCATCTCAAGGCGCGGTCTCAAGGCCCTGCGGGTGTTCGTGCGCAACCGGCTAGCCCTGCTGGGCACGGTGATGCTGCTGGGGTTCGTGTTCTGTGCTTCTTTCCCTAATGTAGTGGCTCCCCATGATCCGTACGACATGGACCTTGCCAACCCGTTTGCCCCCCCGGGGAGCCCCGGACACCTGCTGGGGACGGACAATTTCGGCCGGGACATCCTCTCCCGCCTCATCTACGGGTCGCGCATCTCCCTGACCGTGGGGCTAGTGGTGGTGGGCATCGCCGCCACCATCGGCACCACGCTGGGGCTGCTCTCTGGCTACTACGGGGGGGTGGTGGACATCCTCGTCATGCGGCTGGTGGAGGTGTTCTACTCCTTTCCCTTCCTCATCCTGGCCATCGCGGTGATGGCTGTCCTTGGGCCGAGCATCTACAACGTCATGCTCGTGCTTGGCCTGGTGAACTGGCCCATCTACGCACGGCTGGTGCGGTCGCGGGTGCTCTCCCTGCGGGAGGAGCCGTTCGTGGAAGCGTGCCGGGCGTTGGGGGCGGGGAACGCGCGCATCATGTTCCGGCACCTCCTGCCCAACTGCCTCTCTCCGGTAATCGTCACCGCGGCCATGGGCATGGCCGGGGCGATCCTGTCCACCGCCGCGCTCGGGTTTCTGGGCCTTGGCGTCCAGCCGCCGACCCCGGAGTGGGGGACGATGCTCAACGAAGGCAAGGACTTCCTACGCCGCACGCCGCACATGATCACCTACCCTGGGGTGGCGATCATGCTCGTGGTGTTGAGTCTGAACTTCATCGGCGACGGCCTGCGGGATGCGCTCGATCCGCGGCTCACCCATCAGAGGTGAGCGAGGAAGGCCAGCGCCGCTCCGAGCTGGATCTCCACAAGCTTCTTGATCGGGATCACCCGGTAGTCAAGATCCCGCTCCAGCTCGTGAGCCCACTCCTGGAACCGTGCGGCGAGCGTCTCCATCGCGCGCTCCGCCACGGATGAGCGACGTCTCCTCAGCTCAAGCTCCAGCGCCCGGCGGGCCATGCCCACGACGAGCAGGCGGTAGAACCGGGTCACGAGGAGGTTGTCGAACGCCTGGGCCACCGTGGCCGGGGCGTCCAACTCCGGCGTGTGTTCTGCCCACTGGGCCTTGGCCGCATCGCTGGACCCGATCAGCTCGATGAAGTTCTCCACGGCGATCACGAACCGCGAGCGGACCGCCCACTTGCCCTGGAGCGGGGCGAGGGCGTCCCGTAGCGCGCCGAGGACCTCCTGGCTGCAGGCCACCCCGTCCAGGATCGCCTGTTTGCGGGTCATCCCAGCGGGGGAGGTGTTCTCGATGCGCGTGTCGTAAAAGTAGGGCAGCTCGCAGATGAGCATGGCCGGGTTCGAGATCGGCCGGGCGTACTCGAAGCTGGACGCCCCACCGGTGATCTTGGCCGCCGGGTCGCCCGGCACGTACTTCTCCAGGAAGTCGTAGTGCTCGGTCACCGTGGGGACACGGTATACGGCCGGGGAGAAGGCCACCGCCCATGGCATTTCCGGTTCTCCCAGGGCCAGGGGGACGGAGCGGTCGCGCAGCAGGGCCCGCAGCTCATCGTAGACGAGAGGCGTGTCCGGTGAAAGGTAGTAGTAGCCACCGCCGAAGCCCGCGTTGTGCTGGGAGTAGATGAACCGGGGTTTGAGCCCGGCGATGGCGCTCATGA
Source organism: Candidatus Bipolaricaulota bacterium (assembly GCA_014361055.1). Taxonomy (GTDB): domain Bacteria; phylum Bipolaricaulota; class Bipolaricaulia; order Bipolaricaulales; family Bipolaricaulaceae; genus JACIWI01. The sequence continues at coordinate 1,730 of JACIWI010000004.1, read as the reverse complement.
GGGCTTGGGTCTCCGGGATCGGCGTGAGGTAGGTGAGCGTCTTGTACACCACTGGGAACGTCCACTCAGCCTGGTGGAACGCGGCTGGCCGGTAGAAATGGGCCGCGTAGTGGGTGACGGTGAACGGCCCGGCGAACCAGCCCTCGTTCAGCCGGGTGCCATCGGGGTCGATGCATTTGATCAAGTTCCATGTGAACCGGGTGCCCCGCAGCTGGTCATCCTCAGCCAGGCGGTGCGACAGGTACTCCAAGGTCATGGCGCCGATGGGCTCGTTGGGATGTGGACAGGCAAAGAAGAGGAGTTGTTCCGGACCGTGGCCGATGCGCAGCATGCGGATCGTCTCCCCATCCGTGGACCGGCCGATGGGGACGAGGCGAACCGTCTGCGGGTGTTGCCGGGCCAGGCGCTCGGCGCTCCCGTTCAACTCATCCACGGTCAGGAACCGCTTGTAGTCCGGGACATCGCGCAGCACAGGATTCGGTTTCATGTTCGCCCCCTCCATGAGCGTAGGAATGGCCCAGTCTAACCCAGCCTTGTGCGGGCGCAATAGGCTGTTGCGGGAGCCAAATCCGACGCCCGCCATGGTTACGCCCCCGACGACCCCTTCGAGGCGCGCCCATCCGAGCCGGGGCATCCCCTTCACGTTGGCTCCTGCGTTGCCGGTCAGGCCGGCCGTGGGGTACCATGGTGGTTGAACTCACTTCGGGGAGAAGGGATGGCACAAGAAAGCCCGCTGCTCTGGGTACGAGACCTGAGGAAGACCTACGGTGCGGTGCGGGCCGTGGACGGGGTATCGTTCTCCGTCCCCAAGGCCACCGTGTTCACCATCCTCGGCCCGAACGGGGCCGGGAAGACCACGACCCTGGAGATCCTGGAGGGGATCCGCGAACCCGACAGCGGGGAAATCGAGGTATTTGGGACGCGGGTCCGGCGGGTGACCCCGGCGATGAAGGGGCGGATGGGGGTCCTCCTCCAGGAGGGCGGGTTCGAGCCGTACCTTAGGGTCCGGGAGGTACTGGCCCTGTTCGCCTCGTTCTTCGACCGGGCCCTTCCGGTGGACGAGGTGCTCGCCCGCGTCGCCCTCGAGGACAAGGCGCGGGCGCTGGTGCGGAATCTATCGGGAGGGCAGAAGCAGCGCCTGGCCCTCGGCGTGGCGCTGGTCAACGATCCAGATCTCGTGTTCCTGGACGAGCCGACCACCGGCCTTGACCCCCAGGCCCGCCGCAACATGTGGGCGGTCATCGATGACCTCAAGGAGAGAGGGAAGACGATCATCCTCACCACCCACTACATGGAGGAGGCGGAGGCCCTGTCCGATCACGTGTGCATCATGGACCACGGCCGTGTCATCGCCCAAGGGAGCCCACGGGAGCTCGCGGCGAGCCTCGGACAGGACACGATCATCGAGTTCGACGCCCTTGACCTTTCGCCCTCGGCCCGCGAGGGGCTTGGCGCTTGCGGTGCACAGGTCCAGGCCGACGGCAACCTCGTGACCCTCAAGTCGGCCGACCTCGTGGCGACGATGGAGCGGCTCCTTTCGTGGTCCCGCGAGCACCAGATGCCGCTGCGGAACATGTCCGTGCGGCAGCCCAACCTAGAGGACGTGTTCCTGTCCCTCACCGGCCGGAGGCTGCGCGAGTGACCGCGGTTGTTGGGCTCGGGAAAGCGTTCGTTGTGACCATGCTCCGCGAGCGGGAGACCCTGTTCTGGTTCGTCCTTTTCGCGGTTTT
>JACIWI010000039.1 GCA_014361055.1 Candidatus Bipolaricaulota bacterium | reverse complement strand
GGAGCGGGAGATGCGGCGGCGCGTGCGCCGCCTGGGACCCGCGCTGTGGTGGAACCGGGTGCGGCGGGGTCAGGCCCTGGACATCCTCCTCACCCACGCCCCACCGCGGGGCATCCACGATCATGAGGATCCTGCCCACCAAGGGTTCCGCGCCTTCCTCCCGTTCATGGACCACCACCGGCCCCGGTACCTCATCCACGGCCACTCCTACCCCCGGCCGGGACAACCGAACCGCACCCGGTACCGGGACACGGAGGTGATCCACGTGCGGGGCCACCATCTTCTCGAGGTGCCCGATGCCTAGGTCGCGGTGGCACCGGCTGATCGCCCGGGTGCTCGCCCACGTGCGTCAGGAGCCGAGCCTGCTCCTCCCGTTCGACTGGGTCAAGGACCAGGTGCGGATCAAGGCCTGGAGGTACCTGGGCCTGCAGGAGGTGGAGATCGCCAAGATCGTGGGCAGCGTGAACCGGTACCGCGATTTCGATCGCGCGTTTCTCCCGCGACAAGGCCCCTCGGAGCGCTTGGAGCGCCTGGAGGAAGCGTGGCGGAGGGGGGAGATCCTCCCGCCGATCAAGCTCTACAAGATCGGGGACGCCTACTTCGTCGAGGACGGCCACCACCGCGTGGCCGCGGCCCGCCGGGAGGGCAGCCGGTACATCGACGCCGAGGTGGTGGAGTTCGTGCCCGACGTGCCCATCGCCGCCACCGACACCCCGAAGGAGATCCTGATCAAGGCCGAGTACTCCGCGTTCCTCGCCCACACCCGCCTCGACGAGCTCCGGCCAGACCAGGAGATCGTGTTCACCGAGCTCGGCAAGTACCGTATTCTCCTGGAGCACATCGACGTCCACCGTTACTTCCTCGGGCTCGAGCAGCGCCGTGAGGTGCCGTACGCGGAGGCGGTGGCCTCCTGGTACGACCGGGTGTACCGGCCCCTGGTGGACACGTTCCGCCGCACCAAGGCCCTTGCCCACTTTCCCGGCCGTACCGAGGCCGACCTCTACGTGTGGGCCTCCGAGCACCTGTACTACCTGCGGGAGCGGTACGGGCCGGACGTGGACCTGGAAGGCGCGGTGCGGGACTACGCTCAGCGGTACGGGATCGACCGCCCCACCCGGTGGCGATGGGGCCCGTAGGCTAGCGTGAGCTCGCGGTCGGTGAACCCCGGAACAAGCCCCGCACCCGCCAGAAGTACTCCGCTCCGGAGATGAGGGCGAGGGCCACCGCCAAGTAGAGAAAGACGTCCTTCAGCGCTTGTCCGGTAGGTCCCAAGCCGAAATAGCGGGTGGCGAGGATGAACAGGACGAGCCCGATGTGGGAAAGCGTCTTCAATTTTCCCAACGGGCTCGCCGGGATGACGATCCGCTCCGCCATGGCCAGGATCCTGAGGCCTGTGACCAGGAACTCCCGGGCCAGGATCACCACCACCGGGACCGCGGTCAGCTCGCCGAGCTGGACGAACGATACCACGGCTGCGGTGAGCAAAAGCTTGTCGGCGATGGGATCGGCGAACACGCCGAACGGGGTCACCTGACGCAGGGACCGGGCGAGGTACCCATCCACGGCGTCGGAGATGGCCGCGGCGGCGAAGATGGCAAGGGCCAGGATCTTGAAGATCGTGCCCTCGGCGAACAGGAAGTACATGAAGAGAGGGATGGCCAGAATCCGGGCGAGTGTGATCTGATTCGGGATCGTCCAGGTCACGGGGGCAACGTAGCCGACGGGGGGGCGTTTGTCAATCCCCACCGCGTTCAATAGCATGGGGCTGGAGGTGTAGGAGGGCATGAGGACCAATGCCGATCGGTTAATCATGATCTCGGTGCTGGGAGAGGTTACCAATCCGTCCGTGCGCGGCTACCGCATCACCCACGAGGGACAGCCGGTGATGCTCCCCGGGGTGGGCGGGATCACGTACAACCTGCGGGTCGGGGATCCGGCGGTAGGGTGGGCGGCGGATCACGCCGAGCCCGGGGTGTCCCTGCGCAACCTGATGAAGGACCGGGAGGACCTCCCCGCCACCAACCACGGGTTGAACTTCCTGGCGTGCGTGGGGAACGAGGCCACGGTGATCACCGGGGACGCCAAGGGGGCGAAGGGCGTGGTCACCGGCAAGCACGGCGGGATCGAGCATGTGCTCGTGGATTTCCCCCCCGACACGCTCGAGAAGCTCCAGATCGGGGACAAGGTCGGGATCAAGGCGTACGGCGTGGGGCTGACCCTGCCCGACCATCCCCACGTGCGGGTCATGAACCTTGACCCCCGGCTGCTCGATCGCCTGCCGGTATGGGAAGAGGAGGGAGCGCTGGTGGTCGGGGTGGCCCACGAGGTCCCCGCGGCGATCATGGGTTCAGGTCTGGGAGCGGACACGTGCTACCACGGGGACTACGACATCCAGCTGTTCGACCCGGAGACCGTGGAGCGGTATGGGCTTTCCGACCTGCGGCTCGGGGACCTGGTGGCGATCCGGGACACCGACCACTCGTTTGGCCGGGTGTACCGCCCCGGGGCGCTGTCCATCGGCATCGTCGTCCACTCCGACTGCGTGGTGAGTGGCCATGGACCAGGGGTGACCACCCTGTTCACCACGCGGGCGCCGGGGGCGCTCGCGTTCCGTATCGAGCCCAAGGCGAACCTGGCCGACATCCTCGGCCTCTCGAGCTCATCGGGGAGGAGCAAAAAGGCTGCCCAGGCCTGAATAACCTGGTTCCACCGCTCTGGGGGGCCGCCGTTTGCCCGCCACAGGGGGTTGGGGATAGGCTGCCATCAACGGAGGTGGCGGTCATGTACGTTCTCGGCATCGTGGGTTCCATGCGCAAGGCGGGGAACACGAACCGGCTCGTCGCGGCGGTGCTCGCTGCGGCCAAGGAGACCAACCCCAGGATCCGCACCGAGGTCGTGCACCTCGCCGACCTCGACATTGGCCCCTGCGAGGCCTGCTACGACGTGTGCGGGGAAGTCCCGTACCGGTGCGTGGTCGAGGACGACTTTCCGGAGCTCCTCCAAACGCTGAACGAAGCCGACGGACTGGTTCTCGGGTCCCCCTTGTACTACCCCGTGCCGTCGCGGCTGATCGCCGTGACCGAGCGCCTCGCGTGCTTGGCCTATTTCCACGACATGCGTAGGCGCACGGAGCCGCACCTGCTTGAGGGCAAGCCGTGCGCGTTGGTCGCGGTGACCGGGGGGAGCGAGCCTCTGGAGGTGCTCAGGTACCTGTTTGGGTTTGCCCTTTCCGCGCGGATGACCCCGCTTACGGTGAAGCGCTACCCGTACTACGGCGCGGGTGGGAAGGGCGATCTCGATGAGGACACCGACCTTCAACCGTTCGAGACGGCCAAGGTGTTGGGTCGGCTCTTGGCGGAAGCCGTGGCCCGCTAGAGAGCACGGGATGTGCCGGATGCTCGGGTTCGTGAGCCGGGAGCCGATCCCGATCCGGCGGTACCTCGTGGATGCCCCGCACGGGCTCCTGGCGATGAGCCGGTGCGGCCAGAAGGCGCCCCACCGGGACGGGTTCGGTTGGGCGTACTTGGACGGGCAGGGGCGGATGCGGCTGTACCGCTGGGGCCGGGCCACCCTGGCCAAGGTCGGCGATGGGATCCCCGGCAACCTCGACGCGGCCACGACCCTCCTCCTCGCCCACGCCCGCAAGGCGTCCCCGGAGTACGGGGCTCTGACCGGCGGAGCCCATGCCCACCCCATGGTTCACGATGGGGTGTTCCTCGCCCACAACGGGACGATCCGCGACGCCGAAGTGCTGGACCGAGGCACCGGCACCGATTCCCAGAAACTCGTGCGGTGGCTGGCGCGGGCGTGGCAGCCGCGTACGGCCCACGGGCTCACCAGCGCCCTTCGGGAGCTCCTGGCCATGGTCCGCGACTACACCGCGCTCAACCTGCTCCTCACCGATGGAAGTTCGCTGTATGCGTTCTGCTTGTATACGCGGGACCCTGACTACTACACCTTGCACCACCGGATGGACGAGGGAGCGGTGGTCGTGGCCTCGGAGCCCCTGGACGCGGGGCCTGGCTGGCGGCCGGTGCCGAGCGGTGAATTGCTCTGCATTGAATCCGGCTTAACCCTGAGCCGCACCCGGCTCACCGGTTAGCGGGCGACGTGCCGGCAGTGTGGAACCGCGCGAGCCTGCATTCGGCAGGTCAAGGGACAATGCGCGACGCATGGGCCCTGGCGGCGGAGCTACAATGGGCCCGGTGGGAGATGGCCGGTGGACCGCAGCCGATGGCGCGCAAGGAACGGCTGACCCTGGCCCGAACGATCGCCGATCGGGCGCGCGCCTTGAGGGGCGACGATGTGCTCGCGGTGGGGCTGTACGGGTCCCTGGCTCGCGGCACGGACGGCCCCTACTCCGACATCGAAATCCTGTGCGTCCTGCGTACCACGGGCGAGGGCTACACCCGCGAGTGGGTGGCCGGGCCGTGGAAGGCTGAGGTGGACTTCTACGGGCAGGATGTGCTCTTGGAGAAGGCGGCCGGGGTGGACGAGCGCTGGCCCCTTACCCACGGCGCGTACGTCCATGTCCGCGCTCTTCACGACCCGGACCGGTTCTTCCCCAAGCTACGCGGTGTTGTGCTTAACCAGCCGAAGGAGAAGTTCCTCGCCGCGATGCGGGAGCTGATCGTGGGGGACCTCTATGAACTGGTGGGCAAGCTCCGGAACGCCCGCCATTTCGGGCACACCGCCGGCCTTCCCATGCTGGTCGTGCACATGGCGTTGTACGGGGCATTTCTGGTTGGGCTCGACAACCGGCACTGCTACACCTCGGGGACCCGGGCGTTCGAGGAGTCGCTCCGGCTCCCCGGGCGACCCGGGGGCTACGATGCCCTGTGCCGCCTGGTGATGGGGGGGAAACTGAACAACCCTGAGCATGTCGTGGGCGCGTGCGAGGCGTTCTGGTCTGGGGTCGAGCGTTGGGCCCTCACCCGCGGCCTCACGATCGAGGAACCACGCTGGCTCCCGTTCTAAACACGAGCGAGAGGATCCCTACCAACCTGATGACCAATATCGCGATGCCAACCTTAGCCTATTGGCCCCATACGCTGTATACTAAAATTGGTATGGAGTTAGCGATGTCAAAGGTTGTGGTGTTGTCATCTGTGAATCTGCCAAACGAGCCCTACGATCTCGGCGCGTGGGTGCCTGCGGAAGTGCTTCGATTGGTGCAGTCAGACGAGAAGCGGACTATCCCGGAGATCGCCAAGGATCCGGATCTTGTGGGAAGCATCGAGCTTGCAGTCCGCAGGCTCCCCTCTCGGCACGAGCTCGTGCTTGGGGACAGCCGCGACATGAGTCGTATTCCCGATGAAACCATACACCTGGTCGTCACCTCGCCACCCTATTGGACGCTCAAAGAATACCCAGAGCGGGAAGGCCAGCTCGGGCTAGTGGAAGACTACGAGGCGTTCCTGGAAGAACTTGATAAGGTGTGGCGGCACGTGTTCCGGGTGCTGGTACCCGGCGGCCGTCTGGTGATCGTGGTGGGCGATGTCTGCTTGCCGCGGCGTCGGTTCGGCCGGCACGCCGTGTTCCCTCTCCATGCCAGCATCCAGGAGCACTGCCGCAGGATCGGCTTCGATAATCTAGCTCCTATCATCTGGTACAAGATTAGCAACGCTGACCTCGAGGTCGAAAACGGCTCCCAGTTCTTGGGAAAGCCCTACGAGCCAAACGCCATCGTCAAGAACGACATCGAGTACATCCTGTTTCAGCGCAAACCCGGCGGGTACCGGAAGCCAAGCCTGGCAGCTCGAATTCTGTCCGTGATCCCCGAGTCGTGCCATCGGGAGTGGTTCCAGCAGATCTGGACCCTCGGCGGAGCATCCACGCGCCAACACCCCGCTCCTTTCCCCCTGGCCCTCGCCGAGCGGCTTGTGCGGATGTTTTCTTTCGTGGGAGACACCGTCCTGGATCCGTTCGCGGGAACCGGAACAACCAATGTTGCCGCCGCCCGCTGGGGGCGCCACAGTGTTGGGTACGAGATCGAACCCGCCTACTTCGACTTGGCACGAGCGCGGCTGGCTAAAGCCGTTCAACCCCGACTTCCGTTTGTCCAAACCGCGCACCATGAGCGCTGACTTCGCGAACCTGATCGAGCCGTACGTCTTCTCGAGCGCGGTGCGAGAGTTTTGGGAAACCCGGGAGCGTCAGGCATCTGCCCAACGTCAACGGGGCCAACTGGACCGCGGGCTCCGGGCGGCCGTGACCGGTGGGCAACAGATGAACGGCTTTGCCAAGAAGATCGCAGAGCTGATGATCAAAGTCGGCGTTGACCCCGGCGCTATCTACACCCACCGCATGCTCACGGACCTTCCTGGCTTCTTCCGCCCGAGCAAGGAGTGGGATCTGATCGTTGTCTCGGGTGGGAAGCTCCTCGCTGCAGTGGAGCTGAAGGCACAGGTCGGGCCCTCGTTCGGGAACAACTTCAACAACCGTGCGGAGGAGGCGCTGGGCAGTTCCATGGACATCTGGACGGCCTATCGCGAGCGCGCGTTCCAGACGACTCCACGGCCGTTTCTTGGCTTTCTGTTCTTGCTGGAGGACGCCCCTGGATCGCGGGCACCGGTCAAGGTCCGGGAACCGCACTTCCCCGTGTTCCCTGAGTTTCAGGGTGCCTCGTATGCAAAGCGGTACGAGTTGTTCTGTCGCAAGATCGTCTTGGAACGCCAGTACACGGCAGCATGCTTCCTCATGTCGGCGCGGGAGAAGGCTGCTCAACGGGAGAACTACACCGAGCCGGCAGAAGACCTCTCAGCAACCGCGTTTCTTTCAGAACTGCTTCGCCATGTGGCCCACCGATGATCGAGGTCATGTCACCCAAGGTCCGGGGTCTGGCCCTCACGTTAGGTTGAAAGCGGTCGTCGCGACGCGGTCCCACTCGATGGGGGCATTTTCCCCAGGCCGAGGGACGAGGTGCAGGAAGAACTCGCGGTTGCCGGCCGGGCCAAGGAGGGGGGAAGGGGTTGCCCCCCGCACCGACCAGGAGAGCGTCTCCCGGGCAAACGCCGCGATCCCGATCAGGACCTCCCGGTGCACCTCAGGGTCCCGCACCACCCCCCGGCGGACGCTTCCCCGGCCAGCCTCGAACTGGGGCTTCACCAGGGCGACCACGTCCCCGTGGGGCTTCACGATCCCGCGCAAGGGGGGCAAGATCAGCCGCAGGGAGATGAACGCCACGTCCACCGTGGCCAGGTCCACCGGCTCGCCGATGTCCGCCGGCCGAAGGTAACGGGCGTTCAGGCCCTCCTTCACCACCACCCGCGGGTCGTTCCTGAGCCGCCAGTCGAGCTGGCCCCGGCCCACGTCCACCGCGTACACCCGCGCCGCCCCGTGTTGGAGCAGGCAATCCGTGAACCCGCCCGTGGATGCCCCCACATCCAGACAGACCTTGCCCGCGGGATCCACGCCGAACGCCTGGAGCGCCGCGGCGAGCTTTTCCCCACCGCGGGAGACGTAGCGAGGGGGAGCGCTCACTTCGAGGACGGCATCCCCGGCCACCGCCGCGCTGGGCTTGTCCACAACCTGGCCCTTCACCCGCACCTGCCCGGCGCGGATCAGCGCCTGGGCCTGGGCCCGGGACGCAGCCAGCCCTCGCTCCACCAGGAGGACGTCGAGGCGCTCTTTCCCCGCCCTCATCCCCTCCCGACCATGGCCTCCTCGGCGGCGGCCTTGGCGAACAGCTCCAGCCCTTCGGCCAGGGCAGCGCAGGCCCGGCGGAGATCGTCCACCTGGAGCACGTACGCGCCACGGGCCTCGTCCAGCCCCAGGCCCTCGGTCCGGTAGAACCCGGCCCCGGGGGCGAGCATCACCGTCTCCTGGCCCGGATAATCGGTGAGCATCCAGCGCACGAACGCCTCAGCGTCGGCCACCGGGAGCCCGATCATGATGTAGAACGCGCCTTCCGGCTTTCTGAACGTGACCCCCGGGATCGCCGCCAGCCCTTGGCACAGCACGTCCCGCCGCCTCCGGTACTCCCGGATCATGTCCGTCACCACCCGCCTGTGATCGGGATCGGCCATGAACGCCACCAGGCCCAGCTGCTCGAACGTGGGGGCCGACAGGCGGATCGTGGCGCACTTGAACGCGGCCGCCATCACGTCCCGGTTGTGGGAGATGAACGCCCCCACCCGGGCCCCGCACGCGGATAGCCGCTTGGAGATGGAGTCCACGAGGATGATCCGATCGCCCGCCTCGGGATAGGACAGGATGCTTCGGTGCGTCCCCTCGTACACGAACTCCCGGTACACTTCATCGGAGATGATGAACAAGTCGTGTCTTGCGGCGATGTCCACGAGCGTCTCCAGCTCCGCTGGCGTGTACACCACACCCGTGGGGTTGCCGGGATGGGAGAACAGGATCGCCTTGGTACGGGGGCCGATCAGGGCCTCGATGTCCTGCCGGGGCGGGAGATGGAACCCGTCCTCGCGCGAGGTGGTGACGGGCACGATCTCGACGTTGGTCAAGCGGGCGTAGCCTTGGTAATTGGGGTAGAACGGCTCGGGAACGAGGACCTCGTCCCCGGGATCACAGGTCACGGTGAGGGCGAACGTGATCGCCTCCGACCCGCCGATGGTGATGAGGATCTCCTCTCGGGCCACGTTGAGGCCCCACTCCGCGTAGTAGCGGTGCAGGGCGTCGATCGCCTCAGGGATCCCCGGGGAGGGGGCGTAGGCGAGGACCTTCACGTCCGACTCCCGCACCCCGCGCAGGAACGCATCCGGGGTGGGGATGTCGGGCTGGCCGATGTTCAGGTGGTACACCTTCTTGCCCCGCCGCTTCGCCTCCACGGCGAGAGGGTATAGGCGCCGGATCGGCGAAGCCGGGGCCGCCGCGCTGCGAGCCGACGGCTTAGGCATGGTCGAGGACCCACACCTCCTTCTTCGTGGGAAGGGCCTCGGGAGTGATCTCCACCTCCGAGCTGGGGATGCGGTTCACCGGGAGCCCGGCCTCGGCCAGGAACTCGTCCACCGGCCGGATCGGCCAGTCCTTGACGACCTCGGTCCGGTAGTGCATGGGGATCACCACCCGGAGCCGCGGCAGCGACCGCACCACCTCGCTCGCCTCCTTGGCCCCGATCGTGAAGTGCCCCCCCACCGGGAGCAGGGCCACCTCCACGTCCTGCAAGGGCCGGAGCTGTTCGGCGTTCAGGGTGTGGCCGAGGTCGCCGAAGTGGGCGAGGGTGACCCCATCCACGACAAAGCGGATGATCACGTCCCGGCCGCGCTTCTTGCCCCCTTCAGTGTCATGGTAGGCGGGGATCCCGCGGAACGTGATCCCCCGCACCGTCCGCTCCCCCAGCCCGCGGATCACGTCCGGGGAACCCTTGACCCGCCCCACCGCGTTGTGGTCGAAGTGATCGTGGGACACGGTCACGATGTGGGCCGGCCCGGTAGGGGCCTTGTAGGGAACGCTCTCATCGTACGGATCGGTGAGGATTACCGTGCCATCGCTCGTCTCGATGCGAAAACAGGCGTGTCCGATCCATTGGAGCTTCAACACCACCACCTCCTTGTCCCCAGAAGCCCTGCGGGTTCTGGGACCCCCTCAGCCAGCTCGGGTCCCCGTGAAACCGCAAGAACTCGGTGGGGTGATGGTAGGATACTCTACCCGAGCGGGGCGGTGGCGGGCAAGCGGGCGAGCGCCCGCTTGAGAAGCAGCTCCACAAGCTCATCGTAGGAGATGCCCACCGCCCTGGCCGCGCGGGGGAAGGTGGACATCTCGGTCATCCCGGGCAGGGTGTTCACCTCAAGGAGGTACGGGGTCCCGTCCGGGGCAAGGCGGATGTCGGCGCGGGAGAGGTCCCGACAATCGAGGAGGAGGTGGGCCTCCCGGGCCACCTCCTGGGTCCGTCGGGCCGCCTCGGGCGGGAGCTCTGCCGGGCACACGAACGTGCACGCGCCAGGGGTGTACTTGGCCCCCCAGTCGAACAGCGCTCCCTGCGGACGCAGTTCCACCAGGGGCAGCACCTCGACCCGGTCGTCCCGCTCGAGCACGGCGGCGGTGACCTCGCGGCCGGGGATGAACCGCTCGGCCAAGAACTCCCCGAACCGCGCCACAAGCTCCTCTGCGGCCCGGACGAGCTCGACCCGGTCGCGGACGAAGTGCACCCCCACGCTCGATCCTTCCCGACGGGGCTTGAGCACGAGCGGGTAGCCGAGCTCGTCCTCCGCCCGGGCGAGGAACGCGTCCAGGTCGCCCTCGGAGTAGAGGAACCACTCCGGAACGGGCAGGCCCTTCCCCTGGAAGGCTTTCCGGGATTCGACCTTGTCCATGGCCAGGGCCGAGGCGAGCGGCCCCGAGCCCACGTAGGGCTTGCCCATCAGGTCGAGGAGGAGCTGGACGGTGCCGTCCTCACCAGGCCCCCCATGGAGGATGTTGAATACCGCCGCGAACGGGGCGAGACGCTGGGGGAGGCCGTCGAAGCAGTCGATCTCCACGAGGTCAGCGTTCCAGCCACGCCGGCGCAGGGCGCTGGCGACCCCGCGCCCGGAGCGAAGGGAAATCTCGCGCTCGGCGGAGGGACCGCCGCACAGCACCGCCACCCGAACGCCCGTCATCGCCGGCCATCGTCCTCCGCCACTGGACGGGGAACAAGGGCGCGGGTCCTTCGTCCGGGTGCCGTGGGTCTAGAGGGAGAACTCGGCCACGAGGAACGTGTGGTCGGAGGGTTTCGCGGCCTGGCGGGCGTCGCGGTCGATCCGGGCGCCCGCCGAGCGCGCGGCCAGGGGCCGGGTGGCCCAGATGTGGTCCACCCGCCACCCCAGGTTCCGGTCCAACGCCCCGGGCACGCGGTAATCCCAGAACGTGTACTGGCCCGGCTCCCCGGGGTGATGGCGGCGGAACACGTCCACGAACCCCCACTCCCGAACCCGGGCCAGGGCCGCCCGCGCCTCGGGGTGGAAGTCCACATGGTTCACAAGCCGGGTTGGGTTATGGACGTCGATCTCCTCCGGGGCGACGTTGAAATCCCCGCACCACAGAAGGGGCTCGTCCGGAGAGAAGTGGCGGGCAAAGTAGGCCCGGAGTCGCTCGAGCCATTCCAGTTTGTACCGAAACATCGGCGACTCCACCGACTGGCCCTGGGGGACGTACGTGTTCACCACCGGGATCCCGCCCACGGTGGCCCGCACAAGCCTGGCTTCGTCGGCGGGGCCGCCGTCGTCCAGCCCAAACGCCACGTCCTTCGGTTCCTCACGGCTGGCCAGGGCCACCCCGGCGTGGGCCTTCTGACCGCGGAACACCACGTGGTACCCGGCTTCGCGGAACGCGCCCGCAGGAAAGTCCTGGTCCTGGACCTTCGTCTCCTGGAGGGCCAGGACGTGTGGCTGCTCCCGGGCAAGCCACTCCAGCACCAACGGAAGCCGGCTGCGGATGGAGTTTGCGTTGAACGTGGCCACCTTGAACGTACGTGCCATCTTCCCCTCCGGGGGCATTCTATCCCTCGACCAATCGGCGGTAGAACTCCGGGCGCCGGTCGGCGAGGACGTCGTTCCAGGGGGTGAGGAGCTTGTCGCGGGCCCGAGCGGGATCTACGTCCACGACCCCGACCTCCTCCCGGTCGGGCGAGGCCTGCACGAGCACCTCACCGGTGGGGGCCACCACCTGGGAGAGGCCGGTGAAGCGCAACGTCTCTCCCGTGCGTGCCTCGACCCCGATCCGGTTCGCCGTCACGGTGAACACCCGGTTCTCAATCGCCCGCACGCGCATCGTGAGCTGGGCGAGCCCGGGCATCACCAGGTTTGCGGGATGGGCGATGACCTCCGCCCCCTGCAGGGCCAGGGACCGCGCCGCCTCGGGGAACAGGTGGTCGTAGCAGACCATCAGACCCACCTTGGCCGGGCCGAGATCGGCCACGGGAAACGGGAGGTCCCCGGGGACGAACCACCGCTTCTCCTGGGAGAAGAGGTGGACCTTGCGATAGCGGGCGACGAGGCCCCCTGGCCCCACGACCACGGCGGCATTGTAGATGCGATCGCGATGCCGCTCGGCAACCCCGGCGGCGATGTGGCACCCCAGCCCGCAGGCGATGGCGCTCAGGGCCGTTGTCGTTGGGCCACCCGGCACCGGCTCGGCGAGCTCCTCGACTTCGACCGCGGACGCGAACTGGTACCCGGTGGTGCAGAGCTCCGGCAACACCCACAGGTCCGCCCGTGCGCCGCCGAGGAGCTCCGTCACCCGGCGCAGGTTCCGCTCCACCTCGCCGAACTCCGGCGCGAACTGGACATAGCCCACGCGCATGGACCGCACTGTACCCAGCGGCTGCGCCGGGTCAACTCCATCCGGAGATGCCCGGGGACGACGGGAGGGGTAGGATTCTAGAGGTATGCCTGTTCACGTGGGTCGTGACCGGTTTGAGCAATTGGTTCGAGATGCCCTGGCCGAGCTGCCCGATCCGTTCCGCCGCTACCTCCAGGGGCTCGAGGTGCGGGTGGAGGACTACCCGGACGACGAGCTGATGGCGGAGTGGGGCCTCGCCCCGCCCCACTATCCGTTCGGGATGTACGAGGGCCCGAGCATACCTGAGGTGGAGGACCGGGACGCGTTTCCCGGGGTGATGATCATCTACCAGCGCCCGCTTGAGGCGTGGTGCCGGAGCGAGGAGGAGCTGTGCGACCAGATCCGGCGCACGGTGTACCACGAGCTTGGGCACCGGTTCGGGTTCTCCGACGAGGGGATGCTGGATGAGCTCCGGGCCGGGGCGGGTACACCGTGGCCCGAGGCGGCCCGGCGCGGGGAGGCCGGCCGGTACCTGCGCCAAGCGGAGCACGACCTGGCCGCGGCCGAGGCCCTGCTGGCGGGAGGTCACCACGATTGGGCCCTGGATGCCGCCCTCGCCGCCGCAGATCGGGCGCTCCGCGCGTTCCTGTTCGTGCGCGGGGAGGACCCGGAGGCCATCGCCCAGGAGGGGGTCCCCGAGCTCCTCGCCCGCGCTGCCCGCCGCGACCCCCCACTCCGCAGGCTGCGGTCCCTCCTGCGCCTGGACCAGATCGCCCTCGACATGGGGGACGCCGGGGCACCGCCGCCGGCGGAACGGGTGCGTCCCAAGTGGGCCCAGGAAGCGATCGCCCATGCGCGGGAGCTGGTGGCCAAGGCCCGCGATGCGTGGCAAGGTGGGAGGTGAACGGACGTGGCTGGAGAGCGGTTCGAGGTCGAGGTTTCGGGAACGCGGCTCGTGCTCGTCCAGGGGGACATCACCCGGGAGGAGGTGGACGCCATCGTCAACGCGGCCAACCCTGACCTCACCCCGGGCGGCGGGGTGTCCGGGGCCATCCACCGCGCCGGCGGCCCCCTGGTGACGGAATCCGCGGCCGAGATCCGCCGGGAACGGGGGCCCCTCCCCACCGGGGACGCGGTGATCACCCCGGGCGGGGAGCTTCCCGCCAGATGGGTCATCCACACCGTGGGCCCGGTGTGGCACGGCGGTGCCCACGGGGAGGCCACGCTCCTTGCCCGCGCCTACCGGTCCTGCCTCGCCCTCGCCGTGGCGCGCGGCCTGCGCACGGTCGCGTTCCCCAGCATCTCCACCGGCGTCTATGGGTATCCGGTGGAGCAGGCGGCCCGCGTCGCCCTGCGAACGGTGCGCGACTTCCTGGGCGAGCACCCGGGCGCGCTCGACGAGGTTCGCTTTGTCCTGTTCTCCCAAGCGGACTTCCTCGCCTACCGCACCGCCGCTTCCGGCTGACCGGAAGCCCCGGGCAAGCCGGGTATAATCCACGTCCCATGGCTTTCGTGCATCTGGCGAAGAGGCGCGATACGGTCCAGGCCCACTTCCCCGACGGGCGGACGTTCGAAGGGCCGGCCGGGACGCTCCTTGCGGAGTTCGTGCGCGCCGCGTACCCCGACGCGCCGGTCCCGGCGATGGCCGCCATCGTGGATGACGCGCTGTGTGAGCTTGCCGATCCCCTCCGGGAGGACGCCCAGGTGCGGCCCGTGTTCCTCACCGATTCCGATGGCATTAGGATCTACACCCGGTCTTTGAGCTTCCTCCTCGCGGCCGCCGTGCAAAAATCGTTCCCCGACGCCCGTTTGATCATCGACCACTCCGTGCCGTTCGGGGGCTACTACTGCCGGGTGGCCGGACGCCCGCCGTTTACCCCGGAGGAGCTTTCGCAGCTGGAGGCGCACATGCGGGAGCTGGTCACCGCCGATCTCCCCATCGGTCGGGAGCTGGTGCCCCTGGCCGAGGCTCAGGATTGGTTCCAACGGATAGGGCTCCCCCACAAGGCGGCGCTGCTTGCCCAGGGGATGGACGGGGACCGGGTGCCGCTCTATCGGCTGGGGGAGCTGCGGGACTACTTCTTCGGCCCCATGGTCCCTTCCACCGGGTACCTCAAGTACTTCGCCCTCACCCCATACCACAACGGGTTCATCCTCCGGTTCCCGCGCCGGGAACGGCCGACCGAGCTTGCCCCGCCGGAGGACTACTCGCCCCTGTGGCAGGTGTTCGAGGAGTACGGACACTGGCTGGAGCTATTGGGGCTCTACGACGCGTGGACGGTCAATGAGGCGGTGCGCACCGGGCGGATGGCGGAGGTGATCCTCGTGTCCGAAGCCCTTCATGAGCAACGGATCGCCCAGATCGCCCAGACCATCGCCGCCCGTGGCATGGGACGGCAACTGGTGCTCATCGCCGGGCCCTCCTCCTCGGGGAAGACCACGTTCACCAAGAGGCTGGCCATCCAACTCCTCGCCCATGGCCTCAGGCCCTATCCCCTGTCGCTCGACGACTACTTCCTCCCCCGGGAGGAGATGGTCCGGCGGGGGCTCGCGGATTTCGACGACCTGTCCGCGGTCGACCTCCCCCTGTTCCAGGGGCAGATGGAGCAACTGTTCGCGGGGAAGGTGGTTCGCCTCCCGCGCTACGACTTCCTCACGGGAAAGCGCGAACAGGGCGCGGAGCTACGCCTGGCTGAGGACGCCGTGCTGTTGGTGGAAGGCTTGCACTGCCTGAATCCGGGGCTCCTCCCCCCCGGCCTGGGGGGGCGCACGTTCAAGATCTACGTGTCCGCCCTGACCCAGCTCAACCTGGACGACCACGTGCGGCTCTCCACCACCGACACCCGGCTCATCCGCCGCATCGTGCGGGATGCGGCGTTCCGTGGGTACAGCGCCGAGAACACCCTCCGCCTGTGGGCCAACGTCCGGCGGGGGGAGAAACGGCACGTGTTCCCCTACCAGGGGGAAGCGGACGTGATGTTCAACTCGGCCCTGGTGTACGAGTGGTCGGTGCTCCGCAAGCGGGCGGAACCGCTGCTCCTGCAGGTGCGCCATCCGCGCCTTCGGCTGGAGGCGGAACGGCTCCTGGGCATGCTCCGCTGGCTTACCCCATACCCGGAGGAGGAGATCCCGGCCACGTCCATCCTGCGGGAGTTCATCGGCGGGGGGATCCTGGCCGGTTACTTCCCGAGCCCGTTCGAACGGGCGACCTGGAGGCGAGGATGCGCGAGAGGATAGGGCCGTGGGACGAGTTCGCGCGGGTGCAGGAACAGCTCAGCGGGGCTGGGGCATTGCTGGTGTCGGTGGACGCGCGCGGCCGGCCAAACGCGATGACCATCGGCTGGGGCCAGATCGGCACGGTGTGGTCGCGGCCTATCTTCCTCGTCCTCGTGCGCCCGTCCCGCTACACCCACGGTTGCATCGAGCATACAAGCGCGTTCACGGTGAACGTGCCGGTGGGCACAATGGCCGCGGAGCTCGAGTTCTGCGGGAGCCGCTCGGGGCGGGAGACCGACAAGTTCGCTGTCCTGGGCCTAGAGACGGAACCGGGGCATGAGGTACCCGTCCCCATGCTCGCGGGGTGCACCGTCGTCTACGAATGCCGGGTAGTGGCCAAGACGGCCCTCGTACCTCAGGGCCTGCTCGACGACGGCGTTCGCTCGCGGTACTACCCGCGGGGAGACCTGCACTCCCTGTTCTTCGGGGAGATCCTGGCCACCTGGCGGAACCGCTAGCCCCCTGACGCCAATCCGCTCGTGCGGCGGGGGGATGCTGGCGCCGCGTCAGGGCGCCGGCTTCTCCTCGAGGGTCTCGGCCATGCCGCCGAAGCTCACCTTGACCCCGAAGAACGGGGCCCGCACCTGCACCGGCGGGCCGGCCAGCTCCCGGCCGCCCTCCGTCCACCGCCCGGGGAAGCCCAACAGGTAACCCAGCCACCCTTCGATCCACAGCCAGTCCAGTGCCTGGATCTGCAGGCGCAGGTAGCCCAGGCCACCTACGAACCCCAGGCTGAGCATGGTGGAGGTGGGATCGACGATGGCGTCGGTGAAGTCCACCGGGTAGCGGGCGCGCACGGTGAGGTCGAGGGAGCCACCGCCAAGGGCTGCGCCGACGCTCACCAGCGTCCGCTCCGCCGCCGGCCGCGCCACCTCCACGGTGAACCCGCCGAACCCAAGATCGAGGTCGCTGCGCCGCTCGCCGTCGATGGCGGTCGCGGACCCGCCGAACCCCAGGCCTCCGAACACCGGCCCACCGGTGACCCCGCCCACGCCGCCGCCGCCGATTACCACGAACTGGCCATCCAGCACGGGATAGCCGGCGGCCAACAGCGCCACATTGAGGGCGCTCAGGTCGAGGGGCAGAACCCCCACCAGCACCCCGCCCACGCCGAACCCGATCTCCTCCCCTGCCGCCGCCCCGCCCAGCACCGCCGCCGCGACCATCACTGCCAGAATCCGCCGCATAAGCGCCTCCTTTCATCTCAATGTAGTTAGAGGAGGGGTGCGGGGCAAATGGATACCCGGTCGAGGTCAACCTCAACTTGGCCCGGACTGCCAGGGGACGAACGTTCCCCGTCCAGGGCGGCCGAGCAACTCCCCGTCCCGAACGAGCCATTCCCCGCGGGACAACGCTGCCACCGGCCTTCCTTGGATGGCCATCCCCTCGTAGGGGGAGAAGTCGGTGGCCATGTGCAGATCCGAGGTGTGTACCGTCCAGTGGGCGTGGGGATCGAACAAGACGAGGTCCGCGTCCGCACCGGGGCGGATGGTGCCCTTGCGCGGCCATAGGCCAAACGCGCGGGCCGGCCCTTCGGCCAGGTACCAGGCGAGTTGGCGGAGGGCGATCCGCCTCTTGGCCACCCCTTCGGAATAGAGCAGGGGGAGCAGGGTCTCCACCCCGGGGAGGCCCGAGGGGAGGCGAGCCGGGTCGCCGGCGGTCGCGTCCTTCTGGGCCCGGGTGAACGGGCAGTGGTCGGTGGCCACCGCCTGGAGCCCGCGCCGGGCAAGGGCTCGCCACAGGGCCTCCCGGTCGCCCGGAGCCCTGAGGGGCGGGGTCACCGAGAACTGGTGGGCATCGGCCCGCGCGTACACGGACTGGTCGAGGAGGAGATAGTGGGGGCAGGTTTCCCCCATCAGCGGGGCCCCGGCCCGACGTGCGGCGAGCAACGCGGCCAGGCCCTGGGCACTGGAGATGTGGGCGATGTACGTGGGGCACCCGGTACGAAGGGCGAGGATCCCCACCTCGGCGATGGCCACCTCCTCGCTCACCGCGGGGCGGGCCGCGGGGAATGGCCCCCCGGCTGCATCCACCAGTTCCTCCGCCTCGGCATGGACCATCGCCACCCCGCCCAGCTTGCGGATCGCCTCCATGGCGGAAAGGAGCGTTCCCAATGGCGTCCGCCGGCCGCTCGCCCCGTAGGCGAGGTAGAACTTGAACGCCCGCACCCCAAGCGCGGCCGCGTCCCCGAGCTCGCCCGCTCGATCCGGCGTCCAGCCCACCATCTCCGCCCGCAGGGCGAAGTCCACGGCCGCGGCCTTGGCCTGGGACAGGCGCTGCTCGATGGCCGTGGCGAGGCTCAGGTCCGGCGCGCCCACGGTGAAGTCGATCACCGTGGTCACCCCGCCGGCGGCCGCGGCCAGGGTTCCGGTGGCGAAGTCGTCGGCCGAGCGCGTCCCGGCCACCGGGAGCGCCAGGTGCACGTGGGCATCGACCACACCGGGAAGGACATAGAGCCCTTGGGCCGATACGCTCTTCCCCACCGCCCGGATCTTCCCCACCCGGGCGATCCGCCCGTCTCGGACCAAGACGTCCGCAGGGCGAACCCCGCGCGGGGTGACCACCATACCCCCCACGATGCCCAGTTCATCCACATCGTGGAAGATAGCCCGGAGGCGAGGGGGCATCCAACCGGGTGGCCGTCCCGACTATAATCGGGATGATGCCTCGCCAGGATCTTCTGGACCTTTCCTTCCCCGAGCTCGAGGAGTTGCTCACTTCCTGGGGGGAGTTGGCGTTCCGCGCTCGTCAGGTGTGGGAGTGGACGTGGCGCCACCTGGCTTGCGGGTTTGCGGACATGACCAACCTCCCCTGTGCCCTCCGCGACCGCCTCGCCGAGACCTATCGCCTCGGAATCCTCACCCCGGCGGCCCGCCAGGGCGACCCCGAAGAGGGCACGGAGAAAGTCCTGTTTGCCTTCCCCGACGGGGTGGCCGTGGAGGCCGTGCTCATGCGGGAGGACGGGCGCCGGACGGTGTGCGTCTCCACCCAGGTGGGCTGCCCGATCGGGTGCGCGTTTTGTGCCACCGGGGCCATGGGCTACCGGCGGGACCTCTCCGCCGGGGAGATCGCCGGTCAGGTGCTGCACTTCGCCCGGGAACTGCGGGCCCGCGGCGAACAGGTGACCCACGTGGTGGTGATGGGCATGGGTGAACCCTTGCTCAACTACGAGGCCACCGTGAAAGCGATCCGTAACCTGAACGACCGGCGCGGGTTCGGCCTCGGGGCCCGGCGGATCACCGTGTCCACCGCCGGGGTGGTCCCGGGGATCCTCCGGTTGAGCGAGGAGGCACTGCAGCTCAACCTGGCGGTGTCCCTCCATGCCCCGGACGACGCCCTGCGGGCGGAGCTCGTGCCGCTCGCCATGCGGTGGCCCCTTGCCGACGTGCTGGCCGCGGCCGACGCCTATGCCCGGGCCACCGGCCGACGGGTGACCTACGAGTACGTGCTCCTCGCCGGGGTCAACGATGGGCTGGATCAGGCGCGGGCACTGGCCCGCCTCCTCCGGGGGCGGCTGGCGCACGTGAACCTGATCCCGTTCAACCCGGCCCCCGGGCTTCCGTTCACGCGGCCGGACGAGGCTCATGTGGACGCGTTCCGGCGGGAGCTCCTCCGGCACGGGGTGGACGCCACCGTGCGCCGGTCGCGTGGGGTGCGCATCCTGGCCGGCTGCGGCCAGCTCTGTTCCCAACGGAGACCAGGGTAGGACGGCGCGTGTCGGGCACTCGCCCCGGAGGGGCCACGCGTGGAGGATAGCTGCACAGGGGTTTCAGTCCTTGCCGGTCCAGGCAGTCTCCGGCTATGATGCCGATGGTGGCCATCGTGCGGTGGCCTTCCATGCGCCCGTAGCTCAGTTCGGACAGAGCGGCGGTTTCCTAAACCGCAGGCCGGAGGTTCAAGTCCTCCCGGGCGCAGTTCCCTTG